>NZ_JBSFIH010000036.1:0-86916 GCF_053597455.1 Streptomyces sp. NPDC001393 | reverse complement strand
CCGCCCGAGCTGCGCTTCCTGACCAAGGTCGCCTCGCAGTGCAGAGCAGCCCCCTGGACACAGCAGGACCCCGGAACCGGCGCAGGGGTTCCGGGGCCCGGTCAGGGAGCGAGCCGGCCGTACGGCCCGCCCGCCGCAGGCGTCACACGCGCCGCAGCACCGCGACGACCTTGCCCAGGATGGTCGCGTCGTCGCCGGGGATCGGCTCGTAGGCCGCGTTGTGCGGGAGGAGCCAGACGTGGCCGTCCTCGCGCTTGAAGCGCTTGACGGTGGCCTCGCCGTCGAGCATCGCTGCCACGATGTCGCCGTTCTCGGCGACCGGCTGCCTGCGGACGGTGACCCAGTCGCCGTCGCAGATCGCGGCCTCGATCATGGAGTCGCCGACGACCTTGAGGACGAACAGTTCACCGTCGCCGACGAGCTGGCGGGGGAGAGGGAAGACGTCCTCGACGGACTCCTCCGCGAGGATGGGGCCACCAGCGGCGATGCGGCCGACCAGCGGGACGTACGACGCGGCGGGCTTGCCGGCGGTGTCCGTGGGCTGCACGGTCACGGCCTGGTCCGAGCCGCGGACCTCGTACGCGCGCGGGCGGTGCGGGTCGCGGCGCAGGAAGCCCTTGCGCTCCAGCGCCATCAGCTGGTGTGCGACCGAGGAGGTGCTGGAGAGGCCGACGGCCTGGCCGATCTCCCGCATCGACGGCGGGTAACCGCGCCGCTGCACGGAGTCCCGGATGACTTCGATCACGCGGCGCTGGCGGTCGGTCAGTCCGGAGCTGTCCGCCCGGATGCCTGGAGGTCGGCCCGGCAGGGAGCGCTTGTGTCCCTCGGGATTCGTGGCTTCGTTCATCACGTGTACCGGCTCGACTCGTCCCTGGGAGCGGTCCTGGGCGGTGATGGTGGCACTGTCTGCGGTGGTGGTCACGTCGGCCCCTCTCGATGGTCTCCCTGCTGCACAACGGTAGTTGCTTTCGAAAGGTTGCGCCAAACACACGTTCGAGTGAAAAAGTGCGATTCACCTGACGCGATCATGTTTCTGGGTGTATTGCTAACGCGCCACCTGGCGGCCAAAAGCGCCCATTGTTGTACTCTTCACCGCTGGGATTGCCGACCTCGTGGGTCGCCGCACCAGTCTGCCATCCGGAACCTGCTCGTCCGGGCTCCGGGTCCCTTCTGCGCCGGAGTCCCACGTCTCCTCCGTGCGGCGCCCACGGTATCTCCGTAAGCCCGACAGCGATACGCCTCTGCGTCCGCGTGTCTCCGCGGCCTCCGGGTGGGCCGTCCGCAGGCCGGGCCTCTGCTTTCCTTCCCTACGACACGCGAGTTGGCCTCGACGTATGAGCCAATCCCCACATCTAGTGGTTGGATGGCTACACCGGCCCAGAAGTTGTGGTCCCCCCGGTCTGAGATGGCTCCACGATCGCCTATGCTTAGGGCTGCTTCGCGGGGCTCATGTGGCTCGGTGAGGTTATTGAGTCTGCTGTGAGGAGGGTTGGAGATCATGCACTGCCCCTTCTGCAGGCACCCCGACAGCCGTGTGGTCGACAGCCGTACGACCGACGACGGCACGTCGATCCGCAGGCGCCGCCAGTGCCCCGACTGCTCCCGTCGTTTCACGACCGTGGAGACGTGCTCGCTCATGGTGGTCAAGCGGTCCGGGGTCACCGAGCCCTTCAGTCGTACCAAGGTCATCAACGGCGTGCGCAAGGCATGCCAGGGGCGGCCTGTCACCGAGGACGCACTCGCCCAGCTCGGCCAGCGGGTCGAGGAGGCGGTGCGGGCCACCGGAAGCGCCGAGCTGACCACCCACGACGTGGGGCTGGCCATACTCGGCCCGTTGCAGGAGCTCGACCTCGTCGCCTATCTGCGATTCGCCTCCGTCTACCGGGCGTTCGACTCGCTCGAGGACTTCGAGGCCGCCATCGCAGAGCTGAGGGAGGCGACGCGAGGCCCCGCCGCGGACGAGGAAGACGCGGGAGCGGGGAGCCAGGAAGACGATCGCGGGCCCGGCGGGACCACTCAGGTCCCCGTGCCCGCCCGCGCCGCCGACTGACCGGCGGGCCGGAGTCCGGAGGAGAGCCGGGTTCCGGCCGCCAGGCGGCGACCGAAGACCTGTTGCGGGTGGCAGCTGAGGGTGCCCGCAACACAAGACAGAACACCGTGCCACGGGAACAAACGGGGCACTTCAGGGCGTTTTTGCCCGTACAGGGAGGCGGCATGACAGAGACGGCGAGCGGTCCGGCACGAGGTTCCCGAGCCAAGGGCGCCAAGGCCACCAAGGGGCTGCGTATCGAGCGCATCCACACCACCCCCGGCGTACACCCGTACGACGAGGTCTCGTGGGAGCGCCGTGACGTCGTCATGACCAACTGGCGCGACGGCTCGGTCAATTTCGAGCAGCGTGGCGTCGAGTTCCCCGACTTCTGGTCGGTGAACGCGGTCAACATCGTCACCAGCAAGTACTTCCGCGGTGCCGTCGGCACCCCGCAGCGCGAGACCAGCCTCAAGCAGCTGATCGACCGCATCGTCAAGACGTACCGGAAGGCCGGCGAGGACCACAAGTACTTCGCCTCGCCCGCCGACGCCGAGATCTTCGAGCACGAGCTGGCCTACGCCCTCCTGCACCAGATCTTCAGCTTCAACAGCCCCGTCTGGTTCAACGTCGGCACCCCGCAGCCCCAGCAGGTCTCCGCCTGCTTCATCCTGTCCGTCGACGACTCCATGGAGTCGATCCTCGACTGGTACAAGGAAGAGGGCATGATCTTCAAGGGCGGCTCCGGCGCCGGTCTGAACCTCTCCCGCATCCGCTCCTCCAAGGAGCTGCTCTCCTCCGGCGGCAACGCCTCCGGTCCGGTCTCCTTCATGCGCGGCGCCGACGCCTCCGCCGGCACCATCAAGTCCGGTGGTGCCACCCGCCGCGCCGCCAAGATGGTCGTGCTCGACGTCGACCACCCCGACATCGAGGACTTCATCGAGACCAAGGTCAAGGAGGAGGAGAAGATCCGCGTCCTGCGCGACGCGGGCTTCGACATGGACCTGGGCGGCGACGACATCACCTCCGTCCAGTACCAGAACGCCAACAACTCGGTCCGCGTGAACGACGAGTTCATGAAGGCGGTCGAGGACGGCGGCCGGTTCGGCCTGCGTGCCCGTATGACCGGTGAGGTCATCGAGGAGGTCGACGCCAAGGCGCTGTTCCGCAAGATCGCCGAGGCCGCCTGGGCCTGCGCCGACCCGGGCATCCAGTACGACGACACCATCAACACCTGGCACACCTGCCCCGAGTCCGGCCGGATCACCGCGTCGAACCCGTGCAGCGAGTACATGCACCTGGACAACACGTCCTGCAACCTGGCCTCGCTGAACCTGATGAAGTTCCTGAAGGACGACGGCAAGGGCAACCAGTCCTTCGAGACCGAGCGCTTCCAGAAGGTCGTCGAGCTGGTCATCACCGCGATGGACATCTCGATCTGCTTCGCGGACTTCCCGACCCAGAAGATCGGCGAGAACACGCGCGCGTTCCGCCAGCTCGGCATCGGCTACGCCAACCTCGGCGCCCTGCTGATGGCCACCGGCCATGCCTACGACTCCGACGGCGGCCGCGCCCTCGCCGGCGCCATCACCTCCCTGATGACGGGTACGGCCTACCGCCGCTCCGCCGAGCTCGCCGCGGTCGTCGGCCCGTACGACGGCTACGCCCGCAACGCCGACGCCCACCGGCGCGTCATGGCGCAGCACGCCGACGCCAACGGCAAGGCCGTCCGCATGGACGACCTGGACACCCCGGTGTGGGCCGCCGCCACGGAGGCCTGGCAGGACGTCGTCCGCCTTGGTGAGAAGAACGGTTTCCGTAACTCCCAGGCGTCCGTCCTCGCGCCGACCGGCACCATCGGTCTCGCGATGTCCTGCGACACCACGGGTGTCGAGCCCGACCTGGCGCTGGTGAAGTTCAAGAAGCTGGTCGGCGGCGGCTCGATGCAGATCGTCAACGGCACCGTCCCGCAGGCCCTGCGCCGCCTGGGCTACCAGGAGGAGCAGATCGAGGCGATCGTCGCCCACATCGCCGAGCACGGCAACGTGATCGACGCCCCCGGCCTGAAGCACGAGCACTACGAGGTCTTCGACTGCGCCATGGGCGAGCGCGCCATCTCCCCGATGGGCCACGTCCGCATGATGGCCGCGATCCAGCCGTGGATCTCCGGCGCCATCTCCAAGACGGTCAACATGCCGGAGACGGCGACCGTCGAGGAGGTCGAGGAGATCTACTTCGAGGCCTGGAAGCTGGGCGTCAAGGCGCTCGCGATCTACCGCGACAACTGCAAGGTCGGCCAGCCCCTCTCCGCCAAGACCAAGGAGAAGGAGAAGGCCGAGGTCACCGAGAAGACCGAGGCGACCATCCGTGAGGCGGTCGAGAAGGTCATCGAGTACCGCCCGGTCCGCAAGCGCCTGCCCAAGGGCCGCCCGGGGATCACCACGTCCTTCACGGTCGGCGGCGCCGAGGGCTACATGACCGCCAACTCCTACCCAGACGACGGTCTCGGCGAGGTCTTCCTGAAGATGTCCAAGCAGGGCTCGACGCTCGCGGGCATGATGGACGCCTTCTCCATCGCCGTCTCCGTCGGCCTTCAGTACGGTGTGCCGCTGGAGACGTACGTCTCGAAGTTCACCAACATGCGCTTCGAGCCGGCCGGCATGACGGACGACCCGGACGTGCGGATGGCGCAGTCGATCGTCGACTACATCTTCCGCCGCCTGGCGCTGGACTTCCTGCCCTTCGAGACCCGCTCCGCGCTCGGCATCCACTCCGCCGAGGAGCGCCAGCGGCACCTGGAGACGGGTTCCTACGAGCCGTCCGAGGACGAGGTGGACGTCGAGGGCCTGGCCCAGTCGGCGCCGCGCGCCCAGGAGCTCAAGGCGGTCGCCACCCCGAAGGCCGAGTCGGAGGCGGCCAGGCCCGCCCCGAAGCAGGCCCACACCAGCGCCGAGCTGGTGGAGATGCAGCTGGGCATCCAGGCCGACGCCCCGCTGTGCTTCTCCTGCGGTACGAAGATGCAGCGGGCCGGTTCCTGCTACATCTGCGAGGGCTGCGGCTCCACCAGCGGCTGCAGCTGACGACGCGCGGTTCGTGACGTGAAGTAAGGGGCGCCGGCCATGGCCGGCGCCCCTTACCGCTGCCGGACTACGGCTGCTGGGCCCTGCCCATGACCCGCGTGAAGGTGGCGGGGTCCTCCTCGAAGCCGTGCACGCCCGGACGGAAGGTCCACTCCCCGGAGGCGTCACGGACGAATTCCGCGATCGTGGCCGCCGTCGCCCCGAGGACCGAGCCGAAGTCGTCCTGGGCGAGCACGGTGTAGCGGTCCACCCGGACGCGCATGGCCGGATTCAGCACGCTGACGAACGTCCTGTGGCCGTACTGCTGTTGGATGACGACACCGACCACCACGCGCGCGTACCGGCCGTCCAGCCGGTCCAGCTCCAGCGTCATGACCTCGTCCCAGCCGAAGCCCCTGCCGTCGGTGCTGTCCCGGTCGAGGAAGATCGTGCCGTCCGGTGAACGGCTGTCGAAGTGCACCAGATAGGCCGGAGTCCCGTACGGATCGCCGGACACGAACGTGGCGGCGATGAGGTCGAGATCGGTGGGCGGCCGGCCCGCCGGACTGGGGTCCCACTTGAGCCCGACCTCGACCTTGCGGATTCCCTTGCTGAAGCCGGTCAACAGGCTTCCCCTTCCCCCCAGTGGTTGCCTCACTCCCCAACTCCCGGTGCAGTCAGGGCTCTTTGTCCATCGTGCCACGCGCGCGGAGGCGCACGCGCGGGCGATCTCCGCCGGAGCGTGACCGACGCCACGCCCGGTGGCCTTACGATGGCGCGGTGCTGGTCAAGTGGATTCGCTGCACCGTGGTGGACCGCCGCGGCTTCGAGCGGGGGCAGCGGAAATGGGCGGGGCTTCTGGGGGAGCCGGGTTTCCGGGGGCAGGGCGGGGGCTGGAGCCGGCAGCGGCCGGGGGTGGCGCACATCTTCGCCTTCTGGGAGAGCCGTGCCTTCTACGACTCCTTCATGGCCCGCTCGCACGACCGCCTGGCGGCCGCCCAGTCCGGCACGTTCAAGGACGCGCAGGTCAAACTGTTCGAGTACCGCTTCGACGTGAAGACGGGCTTCGAGCCGCGGTTCACCGACACCGATCTGATCCGGGTGGCCCTGTGCCGGGTCCACGAGGAGCGTGTCGAGCACTTCACGCTCATGCAGGAGAAGGTCTGGAACCCGGCGATGGCCGGTTCGCCCGGCATGATCCGCGGCATGTTCGCCGAGGCGCCCGGGCAGGAGTTCCTGGTTCTGTCGATGTGGCGGTCGGCCGCCGAGCACGGCAAGTACCGCACCGAGCGTGTGGAACGGCTCGCCCTGCGCGCCCAGACCGAGGCCGACGTCGCTGCGCTCTCCGGTGACATCGTGGACCTGGAGCCTCCCTGGACGGTCTGAGACCACCTTACTGCGTTTGAATAACAAACTCACTGCTGGACCTGTGGCTCGGCGCGTCCGGGGAAGCCCCTGGAGGCGCGGGATTCGTGTGACCTACGCCGTATGGGGCCCGTACGAGTGCTCGACTTTCCCCCGCTCGATCTAGGGTTCTGGCATGGCACGACCACGGCGCATCGTCCTTGTCCGGCACGGCGAGTCAACGGGCAACGTCGACGACTCCGTGTACGAGCGCGAGCCCGACCACGCCCTCGCGCTGACCGAGCGCGGCCGGCAGCAGGCGGAGGAGACCGGCAAGCGGCTCCGGGAGCTCTTCGGCCGGGAACGCGTGAGCGTGTACGTCTCCCCCTACCGCCGGACGCACGAGACACTCCGCGCCTTCCATCTCGACCCCGGCCTCATACGGGTCCGGGAGGAGCCGAGGCTGCGCGAACAGGACTGGGGCAACTGGCAGGACCGCGATGACGTGCGCCTGCAGAAGGCCTACCGGGACGCGTACGGCCACTTCTTCTTCCGGTTCCCGCAGGGCGAGTCCGGCGCCGACGTGTACGACCGGGTCGGTGGCTTCCTGGAGAGCCTGTTCCGCAGCTTCGAGGCCCCCGACCACCCGCCGAACGTCCTCCTGGTGACGCACGGGCTGGCGATGCGACTGTTCTGCATGCGCTGGTTCCACTGGACGGTCGCGGAATTCGAGTCGCTGTCGAACCCCGGGAACGCCGAGGTGCGCATGCTCGTTCTCGGGGACGACGGCAAGTACACGCTCGACCGGCCTTTTGAACGCTGGCGTGAGCCGCTCCCTTACTGGGTGAACGGATAGAGTGGCAGAGCGATGACCGCTGACTCCTCTTCCTCTGGCTCCTCTTCCTCCGGGCGCCTGGAGCGCGCCCTGACGAGCCTGCGCGGACTGGCCGTGGGGGACGCCCTGGGCTCCCAGTTCTTCGTCCCGGCGAACTACCCCCTGCTCAAGCGACGCGAGCTGCCCGCGGGGCCCTGGCAGTGGACGGACGACACCGAGATGGCCTGCTCCGTGGTCGCCGTGCTGGCCGCCCACGGCCGCATCGACCAGGACGCACTGGCCCGCTCCTTCGCCGAGCACCACGACTTCGACCGGGGCTACGGCCCCGCCGTCAACCGGCTGCTGAGGCTCGTCCGGGAGGGCGAGGACTGGCGTGAACTGGCCGCCGCGCTGTTCAACGGACGGGGGTCCTGGGGCAACGGAGCAGCGATGCGCATCGCGCCCCTGGGCGCCTGGTACGCCGGCGACCCGGAGCAGGCCACCCACCAGGCGGAGATCTCGGCCTACCCCACCCACCAGCACCGTGAGGCCGTCGTCGGCGCCATGGCCGTGGCCGCCGCAGCGGCGCTGGCCGGCTCGCCGGACGGCCCGCCCAGCCCCGAGGCGCTCCTCGACGGCGTCATCGCCCTGGTGCCGAAGAGCGCCGTCGGCCAGGGACTCCGGCGCGCCCGGGACATGCTCGACTACGGCGACGCGGGCACCGTCGCGGCGGTGCTGGGCTGCGGACGCCGTACGACCGCCCACGACACCGTTCCCTTCGCCCTCTGGTCGGCCGCGCGGAGCCTGGGTGACTTCGAGGCGGCCTTCTGGACGACGGCCGGGGTCGGCGGCGACGTGGACACGACCTGCTCGATCGTGGGCGGCGTGCTCGCCTCCGGCAAGGCGGGGACACCGCCGGCCGAGTGGGTGGAACGCTCCGAAGCGCTGCCGGACTGGGTGCCGACCGGGCTCTGACAGGTCCGACGGGTCCGACGACCATGGCCCGGAGCGGTCATCCGGTCGTGGCTCGTGGCTCGTGATCGGTGCTGGTGCGCTCCGGTCGCCGGATCCTCGGGGCCACACCGGCGGTGCGGTCAGAGAGCGGCCGCTGCGCTGTGCAGGTTCTTCGCGGCCAGGGCGAGCCCTTTGGTCTCAGCCGCGTCGGGGTCGATCTCGGCGAGGGCGCGCAGGAACTCCGTCCAGAACGGGACGTCGTTGCCGAGGCCGAGGGCGACGAACTTCCAGGCGGGGTTCGCCGGCCAGGGTGTCATGTTGCGCGGAGTGCCCGGACCGAGTGCCCGGACCCGTGAGCGTGTCCTGAAGGCAGCAGCCGACCTCGGCTACCAGATAGACCGTACCGCCATGCGCCGCCACGGCCGGGACGGCCACGTCCGCGTCCTCGCCGGGGGCAACACCGAGGCGGCCGGCTACGACGACGACGCGCTCTCCCGGCTCAGCTGCTTCAGCCTGACCACCGTCAGCCGGGGTGCCCGGGAGCAGGCCCAGCACGCGGTGACCGCCGATCGAGCTGTCGCCGACGGTTCTGAGGTGGTCGTCGGGGACGTCAACCGTGCGGCGGAGGAGGTCGGTTACCAAGTGCCGGGTCGCCGCCACCACGTCTGCGGGATTCACGGATTCGGGTCTCCGCAGGCCCACCGTGCCGTACGCTCGACACACGACCTGTGCGTGGGAAACGGTGGAGGGCCTCGTGGACCAGATTGCGCCCGAACTGCTCATGGCTCTGGCCAGCGGCACCGCGGGTGCGGCGGGGGAGCAGATCTGGACGTCTCTGCGGGATCTGGTCAGACGACGGCATTCGGGAGCGGAGCCGAGCGGCGACCAGCGCGAGTTGACCGCCCTCGCCGAGGCGCCGGACAGTGCGGAGCGTGCCGCCGAGCTGGCCGAGGCACTGGCTCGCCGCGCCCGGCAGGACCCCGCATTCGGCCAGGCTCTCACGGCCTGGAGGCAGGAGGCCGAAGCCCTGGAGGGTACGCGGACCGGCTCGGGCGATGTGCACAACACGATCTCCGGGGGCACCCAGAGCACCGTCGTCCAGGCGCGGGACGTTCACGGGTCCATCAACCTCGGTGGCTGACGAGGTTGGATGGTTACAGGCTCCGCTGACGTGTCGTGCCCTGGTGGTCTACTGTGAGCGACGTGTCCGAACGAGTCGAACCCTGCGCACTCGCACGTGAGTTCACGGCGGCGCTCGCTCGTCAGCAACAGCTCGCCGAGCGTCGCGAGGAAGTCGTCACCAGGCTGCACGACGAGGTCGAGCGGCTGCGCCGGGGCGAGATGGAAACGGCGCTCGATCTCGTGCGCCACTCCCTGATCCGGCTCCACGACCAGATCCTGCGCCAGGCGGAACACGTCACCGAGCCGCTCGGCGTCGAGGAGCTGCGTGCCCTGCTGACCGCGCTGGCCGACGAGGCGGCGGACACCGTGTCCAGGACCGGCGTGGAGCGGTACGTCCCCCGGCCCGGCGAGGCGTTCGACATGGCGTTGCAGCGTCCGGTGGGCCGCGTCGCCGCCGAAGGTCCCGAGGCGGACCGGACGGTGGCGCGCGTCGTGGCGGCCGGATTCGTCCAGGGGGAACGGGTCGTGCGCAAGGCCGACGTCGTGGTGTCCCGGTTCGAACCGGATGCCTCGTGAACGTATCCCTCTCCAGCAGGATCACCGGGCACGACTTACCAGGACACAGGACAACCGACGAACAGCGGACGGGACGGGTGCAAGCGCGGCCGTCCCCGTGGTGGGAGACCGTATGGCCGTGTACGGCATCGACCTGGGAACCACCTACTCGTGCGTCGCACGGATCGACGACGTCGGCAGACCGGCCGTGCTGCGCAATCTCGAAGGGGCGGACACCACGCCGTCCGTCGTCTACTTCGAGAGCGCCGACAGCGTCGTCGTGGGACAGAGCGCGAAGGACGCCACCGTCCTCGACCCCGACCACGTGGTACAGCTCATCAAGCGGGACATGGGCGATGTGGTGCCGCGCGAGTTCCACGGCCGCACCTACACACCCGAGGAGATCTCCGCCCGCATCCTGCGCAAACTCGTGGAGGACGCGAAGGCCACCGGCGGTGAAGAGCCGCGCGACGTGGTGATCAGCGTGCCCGCCTACTTCGGGCTCGCCGAGCGGGACGCCACCCGCAAGGCGGGCGAGATCGCCGGCCTGCGCGTCCTGGACGTGGTCGCCGAGCCCGTCGCGGCCGCGCTCGACTACGGAGCCCTGGACGGAGACGAGGAGCGCGGGGACCGGGCCGTCCTCGTGTACGACCTGGGCGGCGGCACCTTCGACACCACCGTGCTCACCCTGCGCGGGCGCGAGCTGACCGTGCTGTGCACGGACGGTGCGAAGGAGCTGGGCGGCAGCGACTTCGACGACCGCATCGTCGTGCACCTGGTGGAGCGGTTCCGCGAGCGCTTCCCGGACGTCGACGACCCGCTGTCCGACCCGCAGTCCGAGACCCAGCTGCGCAAGGACGCAGAGGAGGCGAAGAAGGCGCTGTCCTTCCGGGAGCGCTACACCGTCCGCGTCATGCACCAGGGCCGGGTCGAAGCGGTGGAGCTGACCCGGCAGAAGCTCCAGGAACTCACCGGCGACCTGCTCGACCGCACCATCGACATCACGCGCCGCACGGTCGAACTGGCCGCCGAGCGCGGAGTGTCGCACTTCGACGAGGTGCTGCTGGTCGGCGGCGCCACCAAGATGCCCGCGGTGGCCGAGGCCCTGCGCACCCAGTTCGGCTTCGAACCCAGGCTGCACAACCCGGACCTCGCGGTGGCCCGCGGCGCCGCGATCTACGCGCTGGACCGGGCCGCGTACATCGTCTCCAGCGGCGAACTCCCCGCGGACCAGGCGCCGCAGCTGCCGGACACGGGGCTCACGCACCGCCCGTACCAGATCTCCACCGTGGCCTCGCGCGGCTACGGCATCCAGCTCCTGGAGCGGGGCACGGACCGGCACTTCGTCTTCCACCTGGTGCACGCCAACGACGCCCTGCCCGTGTCGGTGACCGACGAGTTCTACACCACGCACGCGGGACAACGCAGCGTGCGCATCCGTGTGATGGAGCAGGCGGGCGTGGAGGAGTCCGAGGAACTGGCGCACAACACCTGTGTCGCCGAGGGCCACCTGGCCATTCCGCCGGGCAAACCCGAGAACTGGCCCATCCAGTGCGTCTACACGCTGGACTCCTCCGGACTCCTCGGCGTCACCGCCATCGAGAAGGAGAGCGGCGAGAGGCTCGAACTGACCGTGCAGATCGGAGGGATGACGCCGGACGCGGTCGCCACCGCACGGGACGCTCTGAGCCGCCAGCGTTTCAGCTGACGCGGGGGAAGGACGGGGGACCACGCCGTGGCGTTCGACGAGCAGCGCTACCGGCGCGAGGTGCTCGACGCCGGACTGCCGGTGACCGACGACCTGCGCATCCGCTACCAGTTGCCGCGGCGCCTGGACGGGCCCTCGGTCACCGAGACGGTCGCCGCGGTCCGCGCCTGCTGGCGCCGCAACCGCGCCCGCCTCAAGTACCGCCCGGTCATCGAGGAGCTCGAGGCCGGGCACCTCGTCCACCGGCCGCTGTTCGACGCCGCGGCCGACGGCGACCTGGGCCCGCTGCGGGCGGCCGTGGCCGAGCATGACCGGCAGGCCGAGTCCGGGCAGACTGCCCTGCGCGCGACCCTGCAGGAGGCCGCGGGCGGGCTCGGCCTGCTCGCCGAGGCCACCGTCGCGGAGGCCGCCGCGGCACACCGGGTGAGCGAGGCACAGGTACGGGACCTGCTGCCCGGACTCGGGCTGCGCATCGCCGAACCGGACATGCTGCCCCGGGACGTGCCGCACCCCGCCTGCGCCCGCTGCACCCGTCACCTGGAGGTGCTGCGCCTGCGCCACCTCGACGACTTCCTGACGGCCGCCACCCCGGGGGGCCGCACCCCGCAGCCCGTACGCCTCTTCGACGCGCCGCCCGTCGGAGCCGCGGCCGTGGACGAGGCGGCCCGCCGCTGGAGCCGGCTGCCGCACAGTGCCGCGCACACCGCCGCCCAGGCCGTGGCCGCCGCCGTGCGCCGGGTGCTGGCCGACCAGGGCGCCCAGGGCCTCGCCCAGCTGCGGTTGTACGAAGTGGCGGTCCCGCTGCGGGAGAGGCTCGCCGCACGTGCGACCCCGGCCACCCTCCTCGCCCATGCCACGGGGGAGTTGTCGATCGCCGAACCGGACGCGCGGCGGCTGGTGTTCGCGGTGCTTCACGAGGAGGCCGGGAATCCCGTGGTGGGACGGCTGCGGCGGCTGACGGCGGACGGGCGGCTCGCGGAGGCGGCGGCCGTCGCCGACCGCCTGCCCGCCGACGCGTTGCCCGAGGACGCCCGCGCCCTGGTCGCCCACGTCCGCGGGAAGCTCGCCGAGGCACGCGCCCTGGTCGACCGCGCCCGGGGGCTGCCGGCCCGCGACGCCGACCTGGCCTGGGAACTGCTGGAACAGGCGGAGGCCGTGGCCCGCGACGTGCCGGGCGCCGACGCCGTTCGCCGGGCCCTCACGGTCCGCCCGGTCTCCGGCCTGACGGCCACGCCCGACGGCACGGGCGTCGTTCTGGCGTGGCGGCCCAGCCCGTCCACGGCGGGCGAGCCCGAGTACGTGCTGCTGCGCAGCGAGCGCCGCCCGCCGCACGACGCGGCCGACGGAACCGGGCTGCCGCTGCCGTCGCCGCGGGCCACCTCGTTCACGGACCGCTCGGCCCCCGCCTGCGTCCCGCTGTACTACGCGGTCGTCGTGCGCCGGGCCGCCGAACCCGACAGCGTGCCCTCGCCGCTCGCGGTGTGCGGACCCGTCACGCACTGGCCCGACGTCGGCAGCGTGCAGCTGCGCCCCGAGGACCGCGTGATCACCGCCGCCTGGACCTGCCCGGTGCAGGCCCGGTCCGTCGAGGTCGTCCGCGCCGGGCCGGACGGCGAGGACGTACGGGTCGCGGCCCGCCGCGACGGCTTCCGGGACGACGGGCTCACCAACGGCACGACGTACCGCTACCGCATCCGCGTCGTCTACCACACCGACGACGGGCGGCCCGTGCGCACCGGCGGCGTCTCGCTCACCGCCACCCCCCTCGGGCCGCCCGAGCCGGTCACGGACCTGGAGATCCGCCGCGTGGACGGCGACCTCGTGGCCTCCTTCGACCCGCCGCCCGGCGGCGAGGTGCGGCTGTACGGCTTCGGCGGCGTACCCCCGTGGCCGCCCGGCAGCCGGCTGCGCACGGCGGAACTGCACGGGCGGCCGATCACGGCCCGGCACGCCCCCGCGGGGCTGCGGTTCCCGCCGCCGGACCGGCCCACGGTGGTACTGGCGGTCACCGTCGCCGGGGAACGCGCCGTCACCGGAGCGCACGCGGTCGCCGCCGTACGGCCGCTCGGCACCCTCACCCTCACCCGGCACGGCGGCACGGGCGTGGCCGTCGTCCTCGACTGGCCGCCCGACGCCGGCGACGAGGTCGAGGTCACCTGGCGGACCCCCGGCGAGCAGGACGAGCGGCGCCGCACCGTCGGCCGGGCCGCCTACCGGCACGAGGCGGGCGTACGGCTGCCCGTCGCGGACGGCGCCGGCGTGGAGGTCGAGGTCCGGCCGGTGGCCGTGCTCGGCGGGCTGCGCGCGTACGGCCCGCCGAGCACGGCGGTGCTGCCCCCGCGCACCGACGTCGGCTACCGGCTTCAGCGGCACGGCATGCCCGGACGGCGCGCGGTCACCGCCGTGTTCACCGCGTCCGCCCCCGTACGGGCCGAGCGCCTGCTGCTGGTGCGCTCGCACGGTCCCCTCTGGCCGCTGGAGCCCGCCGACGGGGACGTCCTCGCGGATCTCACCGAGGCGGAGCTCGGCCCGGAGCGGGACGTGCGGCTGTCGGCGCGGCTGCCCCGCGGCCCGGGCGGCTGGCTGCGCTGCTTCGCCGTCGGTGAGGGGCTCCTCCTGCGGGACCCGCCGCACCACACGCTCAAGGTCACCCAGAGGCAGGGGAGATGAGACCGACGCGCCGTCGCAGCTGGGTGTGCCCGCACTGCTTCCGGAACGTCACCAGGGCGCAGATCGCGTACGTCTGCGTGAGCGGCACCGCCGCCTGCGCCGAGGGCGGTGGCCTGAAGTCCGCCGACCCACAGGCCGGTTCGGCGGTGTGCCGCACCTGCGGCCGCACCGCCACCCGGCTGCGCTGCACGGCCTGCGGGGGCCGGCTGCCGGAGGGCTATCTGCGCACCCCCGGGAAGCTGGTGGCGCTCGCGGGCCCCGTCAGCTCGGGCAAGAGCACCTACATCGCCGTCCTCGTGCACGAGTTGCTGCACCGCCTCGGCGCCGAACTGGACGCGGCCCTGCTGCCCTGCGACGACGACACCATGGCCGACTACCACGAACGGTACGAGCGGCACCTGTACGAGGAGCAGCACACCGTCCCCAAGACCGCCGAGCACGACGGCGGCCGGCCCCTGGTGCACCGCCTCGGCCGCACCCGCAGGGGCCGCTTCGGGCGCGCCCGCGAGCACGTGCTGACCCTGGTGTTCCTCGACACCGCGGGCGAGCACTTCACCTCACGCGACCGCATGGAGACCCAGCTGCGCTACCTCACCGCGGCCGACGCCGTCGTCGTCCTCGTCGATCCGCGGGACCTTCCCGGCGCCCCCTTGAAGGACGGGGACGGGGTGCCGGGGAGGTCCGGCGAGGTGCTGGCGCGGGTACTCGGCCACCTGGGCGGCGGCGGGAAGGCGACCGTCCCGGTCGCCGTCGCCCTCACCAAGGCCGACCTGCTGTGGCCGCACCTGCCGGACAACTCCCCCCTGCACCGCACCCGCCGCCCCGGGCCCGTCTTCGACGCCGACGACCGTGCCGCCGTCCACGCCGAACTCCAGGCCCTGCTCAGCCGCTGGCAGGAACACCAACTCGACGCGCGGCTGCGCCGGTTCTGCACGGACTATCAGCTGTTCGCCCTCTCCACGCTCGGCACCGCGCCACAGCGCGGCGGCGGCCTTGGCCACGGTGGCGTCGTACGGCCGCACCGCGTGGAGGACCCCCTGATGTGGCTCCTGCACCGATTCGGCGCCCTCGACCGGGGCCGGGGGTGACCGGCATGGCAGGACAGGCGCACTACACCTCCGCCCCGCCGTCGGCCGCCGACCGCCACGGCGGCTTCCGCTTCGCCGCCGTCTCCCCGGCGGCCCGCCCCGCGCTCGGCGTCCTGCGCCCCCTGACGGGGTACACGCCCCCGCCGGGCGCCGTCCAGCCCGCCGCATGTCCGGTGGCGTTCGCCTACGACCGCCCCGACGACGACACGGCCGTACTGACCCGCACCCGTTTCACCGGCCGGGACTACACCGGGCGCCTGGGCAACCACTTCTGCCACGCCCTGTGCGCAGGCCCCGGCGAACTGGCGGGCCTGCGCCCCGTCGAGCTGTGGGACACCCCGCATTGGGCGCCGTCTCCCGCGCCCGACGACGGGCAAGCCCTGCCCGACCTGGCCGAACTCGTGCCCGGCAGCGCCGTCGGGCCGGACCGCGTCCGCAGGCTGCTCGACGCCACCGGTGACACGGGAATCCGTCTCCTGGAGAGGCTGCTCACCGTGACCCTGCGGGCGCTGGCCGGCGAGGGCACGGGCGCGACCCTGGTCTCCGCGGACCCGGAACGTGTCGTCGACTGGATCGCCGCGGTCTCGTACACCCTCCCGGCGGGCCTGACCGCCCGTCTGACGTTCACGACGTACACGGCGCGGCCGGAGGACGACCACCGTCATCTGACCGGGACACGGCCGGAGACGGGAGAGCGGGCGCCGGCCCCGGTGTTCGACCTCGACGGGCTGAGGGAGGACGCAGGCCCGGAGCCGTGCGCGACGGCGCGTTTCCTCGCGGGCGCGTGGGGCAGCGGGCGGCTGGACCTCGTGGACGCGGTGGCCGACCTGTGGGAGGCGGCCCCGGACGAGGGCGCCGGGACGGCGGCCGTACGGCGGCTGCGGGCCGCGTGCGCACTGCTCGCTCCGGACGGCACGGCCGGGCCGGCGGTCGCAGAGGACTCCGGGCTCGCTGGTTTCGTACAGGCGGTGGCGGAGCTGCGGCCGCAGGCGGCGGGTGTCCCACCCGAGCGCGTGCGGGACGCGGCCGAGCGGCACCTCGCCGCCCTGACGGCACCGCTCGGCGACGTACGGGCCGCGCTCGCGCCGCTGCCCGAGCCCTATCGGGGCGCCGTCCTGGCGGGGCTGCTCACCGCGCTCGAGGCCGCTGCCGAGTCGCGGGCCGAGGTACTGGACGCCCAGGCGTGCGCCTTTCTCGCCTCCCTTGCCGACGGAGCACCGGGCGGAGCACAGGACGTGCTCGCCGAAGCCCCCGGCACCGCGCTGCACGTCCTGCGCCGGGCGACCGAAGAGCCGCGCCGGGCCGGCCTGCGGATCCTGCGGCTGTACCGGCGGGGGCTGTGGCAGGAGACGGAGACCTACGAGGCCCTGCACGACCTGGTGCGCGCCGAGGAGCCGGAGCCCGAGCGGCAACAGGGGCCACGGCTGCCGTGGCGGCGCGGGTCCGCCCGGGAGAAGGAGTGAGCCGTGGCCAACCCCGTCGTGCTGTTCCTGATGGTCGTCCTGCTGGCCGCCCTCGTCGTCGGCCACGGTGTGCTGGTGACCCTGCCCCGCCTCGTGCTGTCCCAACTCCGCCTCGTCTGGCGGTCGTTCGGCGCGGCCGCAGGCGTCACGGCCGCCCCGTACGGCGAACCGGCCGTCCCCGCCTACTTCCGCGTCACGGCGCTGCGGGACCTGCGCGCAGCCTGGTGGGACGGTCTCGAGGAACACGAACGGCTGATGGGCGACGCCGAGCGGCTCATGGACCGCTGCGTGGCAGGGTTCGCCCGCCAGTCGCGGCACGGCGCGAGGTGGGGCCGGGGTTTCCTGACGGTCGTCATGGTCCCGGTCCTCGTGGTCACGATGATCGCCGTCGTCCTGACCGCGACCGCACTGACCCTCCTCCCGCTGCTGTTCGCGCTGCTGTTCTGGGCCCTGTGCTGCGCGCTGTGGACGCTGTGGTGGGTGATGTGGGCCGCGGTCGAGCGGACGGGACGCGCACTGCGCCGCGGGCCGGCACCGTGCCCGTACACCCGCTGTGGACGCACCGTGGTGCGACCCGACCGCCTGTGCCCCCGCTGCGGCGCCCGCCACGGTGCGCTGGTCCCGAACCGGTACGGCGCGCTGTACCACCGCTGCCGCTGCGGCACCCGCCTCCCCGCCGTCCTCGGCGTCCGCCGCCTGGACGCGTGCTGCCCGCACTGCGGGAACCCGCTGCCCGCCGGATACGAGCGGGCCCGGACCGTGGTGCTCGTCGGCGGGCCGCCCGCGCAGCGCAGCGGCGTCCACCGGCAGGGCCTGACCGAACTCGGCGCCCCGCCCGGAAGCGAACCGCCGCTGGTGCGTACGGGCCGGACGTGCCTGCTCTGGTACGACCCGCCCGGTGACGCGTACCGCAGTCAGGAGTCGGTCGCCCGGCTTGAGGTCCTTTCCCGGGCCGACGGACTGCTGCTGGTGGTGGACGACCCGGCCGCGCACAGTGCCGCCGTGCACGCCGTCACCCGCGTCCTGCACGTCGTGAGCGCCCTGCCCGCGCGCCGCCGCCCACGCCGTCTCGCGCTGCTGTACACCAGGGCCCGACAGGGCGACGACACCGCCGTACGCGCCGAACTGGACGCGGCCGACGGCGGCCATCTGCTGCGCGCCCTCGACGCCACCGGCATCCCGGTGCGGTGCGCCCCGGCTTCCGCTCTCGCCGGGCTCCCGCAGTGGCTGGCCGGGATGCGCGGTACGCCGGGCCGGGGCGAGAGCATCGCCCCACCGGCCGTGCGCCGCCCCGGAGGTGTCGCGGTCCGGCTGCCGCGCCACCGCGTGGCCCGCCACGGCATCCTGGTCGCCCACCTCGCCGGGTTCCTGGCCGTGCCGCTCATCCTGGTCCTGTTGCAGGCGGGCGTCCTGCCGCCGGGGGCGCTCCTCGGCCTGCCCGCCGCCTACGACAAGTGGCGGCATCCGCTGAGCGGTTCGGTCCACCAGGTCGACCTCATGGCCGCCGCCAACCGCAACTGGCCAGCTCTGAGCGTCAGTTACGCGGCCCCGGGGCACCCGCCCTCGGCGGCGCTGCCCGGGCACCCCGGATACTGGTCGGTCACCGGCTCTCCGCAGAAGGACAACTGGCTGCGCGTCGACTTCGGGATGCCGTTGCCGCTGAGCGAGATCTCGGTGGACTTCGACCCGGACACCATCGACGGGCCCTTCTCGCTGAGCGTCGACGTGGAGGGACAGGTCGGCGCCCGTACCGTCTGGGACTCCGACTCCGGTCGGCACAGCCGCACAGCGGGAGGCGGCAAGTACAGCATCGGCAAGACATACGGCTACGACATCCCCTACCGGCACACCGTCGACTCCATCCGCATCGGCCTCGGCTCGCTGCTGGACAAGAGCCAGGAGAACAAGCTGCGCCTGCGCGAGTTCAACATCCGCTGGACCAGCTCCGACGCCCTGCGCCTGCACCCGGCGGACGACGGCCGGCTCCGCATCGAGAACACCACCGCCCGCGACCTCGCCGTCGACGTACGACCGCCCCTGCTGCCCGCGGGCTGGCACGCCACGCTCGTGGGACGCCCGCCCCGCGTGCTGCGGGCCCAGGACACGTACGAGGCACGCTGGCGGATCACGGCGCCGAGCGGCGCTGCGGGCCATGCCCCGATCGCCTACGCCGTCGACGCCACCGAGGACGGGCACACGGTGACGTCCCGCTGCCTGGCCCTGCTCACGGCCAACGGAGGGTCCGAGCCGCTCTGCTGAGCCCCATCAGAGCCTCGGACTTCAGCGCGTCCAGCGCGACCCGGCGAAACCGGCCAGCGCGTTGCCCAGCCGGTCGTCGACCTGCGGGGTGAGGCCGAGCGGCAGCACGAGGTACCAGCCGCCGCCCATGCGGGAGCGGCGCGGCGGGCGCGGGGCGCCGGGCAGCAGCCGGACCTGGAGCGCGTAGAAGCCCATGTCCCGGCCCCGGAAGACCATCCGGCGCACGGTGATCTCCTCGACGTGCTGCCACAGGTAGGAGCGCCGCCTGCGTCCCGTCACAGAGGTGACGCCGTCCCGGGTCAGCTCCAGCTCGATCCGGCGACGCGGCATGAGGAAGCCGGTCACGGTGATCAGGACGCCGAGGAACGGCAGGATCAGCATCCCCACCCAGTAGGTGGCGTGCTGCCACTGGCCGGCCACGGTGAAGCGTACGAGAAAGACGGCCATGACGGGGCCCAGCACCGCCCAGTGGGCCAGCTGCAGCCTGCGGGAGCGGCCGCGGAGGTGGTAGTGGTCCGCGGTGTTCTCCACCGTGAAGTGCCGGGAGTCCGCGAGCGCGGGCAGGCGCGGCGGTTCGGGTGCGGCCGACGGGCCCCGCTCCCGGGCGCGCCGCCCCGCCAGGTGCTCCTGGAGCCTGCGGTTGCGGAACCGGTACGTGCCGCCCGACAACTGCAGCAGGCCGGCCGTCCGCGCGTCCCTGAGGAACGTCATGAGCGTCCAGGGCACCCGGCCGGTCGCCGCCAGCGAGCACTTGGCGAGGATCCAGCGGCTCCATGGACTGAGCAGGACGAACATCGCGGAGGCGCTGGCCCAGGCCCCGAACGCGGGCCACCAGCTGCCCGGACCGTGCGAGTCGAGCCAGAAGAGGGAACCGGAGCCGACACCGATGAGGGGGGCCACCAGCGTCAGCGTCGTGACGAGCGCGGTCTGTTCGCCGCGCAGGAGTTCGCCGGGGGTGGCCGCGTCCACGGTGTCGGCGGGTGCCGCGTACACGATCATCAGCAGGACCGGCAGCACGGCACCGATCGCGAGCACGACCAGGCCCGGGTCCGGCGCCGCGAAGACGTACAGCGCGAGGAGGAGGACGACGAGGGCGGGACCCCCTGTGAGCGCCGCGAGGCGGACCCGTGGGCCGACCCGCGCGTGCCGGTCGACGGACCGCAGGGCGTGGATGAACAGCAGCGGGTTGGCGCTGCGGCGGGGCTCGGCGAGCCGCTGGCCGAACCAGCCCGCGGTGACGGACCGTGCGAGCGCCGCCAGGGCGATCCCGAACATCACGTCGGTCGTCACGCTGAGGTCGCCCAGCCCGGTGGTCCGCGCGTAACCGGACATGGCCGCCCGGATGACGAGGGACAGCAGGATGCCGGCCGTCATCAGCGCGGGCACCGCGAGCAGCCGGGGCAACGGGGCCGCGTACAGCCGCCACCAGGCGAGCTCGGACTCCTCCCGGCGGCTGAGCAGCAGCGCCAGGTACGACAGCCAGGCATCGGCCCGTGCGGCGTCCCAGGCGCGGGGCGGGTGCAGCCGATGAGGGTCCGGCGGCCGTGCCGGGAACGCGGCGGGCACGATCCGGTCGAGCAGGTGCGCCTCGACGGCCGCCCGGGTGGGTAACCGCTCCCGGTCCGTCAACTCGCCTGGATCGGCCGGGGATTGCTCGTAGGAGCGGCGCACCAGCCACACCATCAGGGGACTGGTCAGGGCCCACGAGACCGGTGCGGAGGGCTGATTGCGCAGGGTGTCCAGCAGGCCGGCCCAGTCCTTGACGCGGCCCCGCGGCAGGGCCCTGCGGAGGTAGTCCGCCACCTCGTCCGGGCGCAGCGGCAGCGACTCGATGACGGTGGCGTGCCTGAGGCCCTTGCCCTTCTCGTCGAGGTCGGCGTACTCGGCCGTGCGGGAGACGAGTACGGCCTCCCCGTCTCCGCCGAGGCCGGTGTTGAGGACGTCGAGGACCTCGGCGCGGCGGTGCGCGGGGAGTTCGTCGAGACCGTCGAGGACGGGCAGCACCCGCCGGTCCAGGACCAGCCGGCGGGCCGGGTGGACGCCGTCCACCGGGGGCAGACCGGGGTGGTCCTGGTGCAGCCGGTCCACGAGCCACTCGGTCAGCGACTGCCGCCGGGTGTCCCAGGACTCCAGGGACAGCACGAGCGGGATCGGTACCTCGTGCTCGCCCTGGGTGAGCCGGCGGGCGAGCAGTTCGAGGGTGAGCAGGACGGACAGCACGGTCTTGCCGGACCCCGCGCTGCCGAGCACGACCAGCCGCCGCCGGGGGCTGAGTCTCAGGAACGTCCCGGCGATGGTGTCCGTCCCGGAGCCCGCCGGGATGTGCTCCCCGGCGGACCTCGCCTGTTGGCTGTGGGTCCAGCGCACGGGCAGTGGCTGGGGGTCGGTCAGGTCCCAGGCGTCGGCCTCGGCCCGCCAGCGGTACAGCAGGCTGCGCGCCAGTCTCCGCTCGGCCGCGGCCAGCGGGGCGTCGTCATCGGGAGCGTCCACCCGCACGGTGACATTGAGGTCGCCCTGGAGGATGCCGATCTGGACCAGGTACTCGGCGGTGCAGTCGACCGCGGTGTTGGTGATCTGCGGGCCGCGGCCCGACCCCGTCTGGCTCTCCATGTGCGTCCGCCCCCGTCGTCGCCCTTCCCACTGTACTCATCGTTGTCCCGCCGTCACTCATCGGTGTCCCACCGTCGCCGGACCCGGCTCAGGATTCCTTCGGCTTCCCGTGGAGGCGTACCGTGCTGAGGATCTTCATGATCGTCGAGTCCGGCAGTTCGTCCCTCACGCCCGTGGCGCCGAAGAGGCTCCAGGCGACGAGGTCGCCCGCGGAGTTCCTGAAGCCGAAGGTGATGGCCTTGCCTTCGCTCGCGCACTTGCCCTTCTGGGGCGTGTTCCTGGACCGGGCCCAGGCGATGCTGCCCCTGACGCCGGACCTCGTCGTGTACGGCTTCGCCGTCCGGTCGGAGACGATGCTCTTCCTGTCGGGCTGTGTGTAACCGCCGTACACCCACTGCGGTGCCTGGCTCAGGGCGGCATCGCCGGTGCTCCGGGCGCCCTTGGCACCCTTGGTGCCCGCCGCGGCCAGCGCTGTGCTGCTCACGCGCCCGTCATGGTCGTCGTCGGACAGGCACCAGTTCTCCCGGAGCTCCGCCGGTGCACTCATGATGATGACGACCTTGCCCCAGTTCTTGGGGTCGCTGTAGTCGACCTTGCTGTCTTCGAAGCCGAGCATCATGTCCGGTCGCTCGACGTGCCAGTCCGGCGGCACGTCGAAGGCCGTGCCCCACTTGGGGTTGACGACGACCTTCCAGCCCGGGACGGTCGGCCTCTCCCTCGCGCCGCCCCCCGGCTTGCCGGACGCCTTCGCCGTGGCCGTCGCGCTGTGCGGGGCACTCGCCGGCGCCTTCGTGTTCCCGCTGCCGCCGTCGGCGTTGTCGTCCTTGTGGCCTTCCAGGAGCAGTGAGCCGGTGACGCCGACGGCTGCGATCACGGTCGCGGCGGCAGCGACGGCAATGGCCTTCGCCCGGTTCCCGCCGTAGGGGCGCCTGCTGCGGGGGTTCTGCTCGCCCTCGGGCGGCTCTCCTAACCACATGCTCCATAACCATAGCCCCGGGCTATCCCGAGGGCGCCGTCCGGCAGCCGGTCCGTGACGACCGACCTGGCGCTGTCTCCCGTGCGCGCCCGCTGCGTTGGATGCCCCTCCCGGCGGGCCGCGCCCGGCTGTGGTTCCTGGAGCAGCTGAGAGGGCGTCACCACGGGTGGTTACCTCGCACTGGACGGCCGCTCCGGCTCGGGCAGCTTCCCCTCGTCGCCGAGGCGTGGTGCTGGAGCGCGCGATCCTGGAAGCCGCACTGGAGCGGCTCGGTGCCGGCGGGTGCGGCGGATCATGTACGCCGTCCCGAGAAGATGATGCACCGCCCCGGCCATGATGATGTACCGCTCAAGAATGTGCGCCGGCGAAGGGAGTGACCAGGACTCGAAGGGATGATCGACCGGCTGGTGCTCCCGCTGCTCCGGCCCCACGGAGGCTGATTCCGCACGCCGGTGCTCCGTGTGGCGGTGGGGCGACCGGGGTGTCGGCTGACGTCCCCGGCGGCGTACGCTAAGGGCGCCATGCCGTACGAACCACCTACTCACACCGTCGAGCGCTCCCTGCGCGCCACGACCGGAGCGAAGGTCATTGCCGGTCTCGACGAGGTGGGGCGCGGCGCCTGGGCCGGACCTGTCACCGTCTGTGCCGCGATCACCGGTCTGCGCCGCCCGCCCGAGGGGCTGACCGATTCCAAGCTGCTGACGATCAAGCGGCGCACGGAGCTGGCGGCGATCCTGCAGGCATGGGTGACCGCCTATGCGCTGGGGCATGCTTCCCCCGAGGAGATCGACGACCTGGGGATGACGGCCGCGCTGCGGCTCGCCGCGGGCCGCGCCCTGGACGCCCTGCCGGTCCGCCCCGACGCCGTGATCCTCGACGGGAAGCACGACTACCTCGGCGCGCCCTGGAAGGTGCGCACGGTGATCAAGGGCGATCAGTCGTGCGTGGCCGTCGCGGCGGCCTCGGTGATCGCCAAGGTTCAGCGCGACAAAATGATGGCCGAACTGGGTGTCGACCATGCACACTTCGGATTTGCGGACAACGCCGGGTATCCGTCGCCCGTGCACAAGGCCGCACTGGAGGAGTGGGGGCCCACCCCGCTCCACCGCTTGTCGTGGGCGTATCTTGATGCGTTGCCTCAGTGGCGGCATCTCAAGAAGGTCCGCAGCTGGGCGGATGGAAGCGTTCCGGAAATCGAGGGTCAGCTCGGCTTCGATTTCTGACGGTTCCGCTCGCACTGATGTGCCACCCGGTCACCCGCGCCGCACCAACGTTTGATAAATATCAGCTCATGCCTCTCATTCCCGAGGAGCCTCAGATTCACGAGAGTGCCCAGGGTCCCCGCGCCACTCCGGCCAGCGGCCGTACCGCGCCGACCCCCCGCCCCGTACCCGGCCCCCGCCCCGCGGCTCCGTCCCGCCCCGGTCGTCCCGGCCCTCCGCGGCCGGCGCCGCCGGTGCAGCGCACGCCGCGTGACGCGGCTCCGGCCAAGCCGGGCCCGTCCGGCCCGGCCGCTCCCGCCGCCTCGGCGGCCACCCCGCAGATCCAGCTGATCCCGGCCTCGGCCGAGGGCGCGCTCGACGCCGCCGAGGAGGCGGTGGACCTGCTGCTGGACTCGGGCCGTGCCCCCGGCGACGTGCTCGTGATCACCACCGGGTCCCAGCACCCGTGGGCGGAGCACGAGCTGTCCTTCGGCGAAGTCTCCTACTGGGCGCAGCACGACGCCGGTGACGACGTCTTCTATGCAGACGCCGCCGTCGCCTCTCGCGCCGCGTCCCGCCCCGTGGTCGTCGTGGCCGTCAACGGAGGTCCCGCTTCCGCTGCTGCCTCGGCCCTTGCGCTGGCCCACGCCCGGGCCGGTGCCCTGCTGATCGTCTGCGGCGACCCGCAGCAGATCAACTCGGTGCTGGGCGCAGGCGTCTGAGCCTCCTCCGGCGCCTCGGGGCACCGGGGTGGCAGAGGAACCGCCCGGGCGGAATCCGCATGGTGCGGCCTTCCGCGTGCCCGCACGACCGGCGGCCCCTCCGGCGCCCATAGAGCGGCACCGCTCGTGGGCGGCTTCCCGGTAACGCCCCAGGACGGCATGTGCGGAGCAGCGGTTGCAGGGCGGAGGCCGGCCTTTGGCGCACGCGGTCCTGCCACCGGCCACGGGCACTTGGGTCCTCGTGTGGCCGTACGGCGGCGTGACGTGGTGCGGGCGCGGGCTTGCCGGCACGGCACAGCTCCATGTCCCCGTTTTTTGAGCTCGGTACGGCCCTCACGTCGCTTCGGCCGCGGGTGTCTCTTGTGTTCCTTGGGGTGCCGCACGGCCTCGTGCACCGCAGCCGGACAGGCGGCGGGCGCTCGGCTCGCCGTCCGGGCGGGCAGGGCGCGGTGGGCCGGAAGGGCGGTCGGGCGCCGGCCCGACCTGCTGCCGTGTCCTTCAGCGAGCCGCCGCGCGGCGCAGGACCTCGGAGACCGGGCCGCCGGTGCGCGGCGGGAGCGGCGGGGTCTCGGACGTGGCGAAGGGTTCGGGCGCGGAGTCGGCGCTGGGGCGGCGGCCGCTGCGACCTTCGCCGAGCACATGCCAGCCGTCGTGGGTCAGCGTGATGTACGCCCCGCACCGCAGCCCGTGCAGGGTGCAGGCGTCACGCAGGCCCCACATCCAGGCGCCGTCCTCCTCCGTCCAGCGCGCGTCCCCCTCACGGCAGTAGACGAGAATGGCCGTGCGCACCGGCGTCCGGCGTCTCAGGTCGTGCGGAATCACCCGGCGCAGCTGCGCGAGCAGCGCATTGCGGAACATCCAGCCGTCGGCCGGGGTCGGACGTCGCGTGAACGACGCGCTGGCGCACAGCCGCTCGTCCGGATCGAGGACGGCCACGATCGCCGTGGAGGGCCGCGGCCGATGACGGGCGTGCAGCCCGCTGACGACCTCACGGGGATTGCGCAGCAGCGGGATTCCGGCGGCAGCCCATTCGGCAGGCTCGAGCAGGCGGCTGGCGGAAGCGGCGGACGCGGAGGTCGACAACGAGGCCGCCGAGGACGAGGCGAATCCGAAGGTCACGTTCCTCCCTTCGGCTACGCGCCCACACTGCGGGCGAGGTCGGATTCGAGGGACCGCGCACCGCAGCAGAGCCCAACCGATCACGGACGAGCCGTGCGGGGAGCGGACCTCAATTCTTCCTGCCGAACTGGGATGCGGCAACGAGCAATTGGGGCCACCGACGGTTATCTGGCGGTGCGTGGCTTATATCCCTACCCAAAGGTCGGCCCGATGACGCCCGAGGTGTCGGACCATGTGCCGCAGGGCTGCCGCGGCGGGTGCGCGGTCAGCCCTGGACCGCCAGGACCAGCGGCAACACCTCCCGCGCGCCGGACTTTCTGAGCAGACGTGCCGCGACCGCGAGGGTCCAGCCCGTCTCCGTGAAGTCGTCGACCAGCAGCACCGGGCCGTCGGCAACGGTGAGCGCCGACGCGAGGGCGGGAGGTACCGTCAGCGCACCGTCGAGGGCCTTCAGCCGCTGCGCGCTGTTGCTGCGCGACACCCGCGGCACGTCCTCGGCGCACTCCACGGAGCCGAGCAGCGGCAGCCGGCCGACCTCGGAGATCCGGGCGCCCAGGGAGTGGATCAGCAGGGGCCGGGTGCGCGAGGCGACGGTGACGACACCCACCGGTCGGGCCTGGGCGCCGGCCACACCGGAAACCCAGCCGCCGGGACCCTTCGCCCAGTCGGCCAGGACACCGACCACGGCCCGCGCCACATCATCCGGCACAGCGGTGTCCGGCGCCTGGGGCGCGAGGAGCGGACGCAGCCGGTTGCCCCAGCCGATGTCCGACAATCGCCCCAGGGCCCGCCCCGGCGACGCCTGTTCACCGGCCGGAATGCGTCCCTTGAGATCGATGCCGATGGCCGGCAGGCCCGTCGGCCACATGCGGCGGGGCTCCACCTCCACGCCGGCCCGGCCCAGGTCGCTGCGCGCGGCGTCCACCGCCGCCGTGGACGTGTCCGCGGTGAAGCGCGGGCCGGCGCAGTTGTCGCAGCGGCCGCAGGGTTTGGCATCCTCGTCGTCCAGCTGACGCTGCAGGAACTCCATCCGGCACTCGCTGGTGGACGCGTAGGCGCGCATCGCCTCCTGCTCGGCCGCCCGTTGCCGGGCCACCCAGCCGTAGCGCTCGGTGTCGTACGACCAGGGCTGCCCGGTGGCGATCCAGCCGCCCTTGACCCGGCGGACCGCTCCGTCCACGTCGAGGACCTTCAGCATGGTCTCCAGTCGGGAGCGGCGCAGTTCGACCAGGGGCTCGAGCGCGGGCAGCGACAGGGGGCCGTCCGCCCGGGCCAGGACGTCCAGGGTGCGCCGGACCAGTTCCTCGGAGGGGAAGGCGAGCGACGCGAAGTACTGCCAGATCGCCTCGTCCTCCTTGCCCGGCAGGAGCAGCACCTCGGCGTGCTCGACACCGCGGCCCGCCCGGCCGACCTGCTGGTAGTAGGCGATGGGGGAGGAGGGGGAGCCGAGGTGCACCACGAAACCGAGGTCCGGCTTGTCGAAGCCCATACCGAGCGCGGAGGTGGCGACCAGCGCCTTGACCCGGTTGCCGAGCAGATCGTCCTCGGCCTGCTGACGGTCGGCGTTCTCCGTCCTGCCTGTGTACGAGGCGACGGTGTGCCCGCGTTGACGCAGGAACGCGGTGACCTCCTCGGCGGCGGCGACGGTGAGCGTGTAGACGATGCCGGAGCCCGGCAGGTCGTCGAGGTGGTCGGCGAGCCAGGCCATCCGGTGCGCGGCGTCCGGCAGCCGCAGCACGCCGAGGCTGAGGCTCTCCCGGTCCAGCGGCCCGCGCAGGACCAGGGCGTCCGAGGTGCCGCCGGTGCCCAACTGGTCGGCGACATCCGCGGTCACCCGGGCATTGGCCGTGGCGGTGGTGGCCAGCACGGGGACACCCGGCGGAAGGTCGCCGAGCATGGTGCGCAGCCGCCGGTAGTCGGGACGGAAGTCATGGCCCCAGTCGGAGATGCAGTGGGCCTCGTCCACGACGAGCAGGCCGGTCGCGGCGGACAGCTTGGGCAGGACCTGATCGCGGAAGTCCGGGATGTTCAGCCGCTCCGGGCTGACGAGCAGGACATCGACCTGGCCGGCCGCGATCTCGGCCTGGACGGCGTCCCACTCCTCGGTGTTGGAGGAGTTGATGGTGCGGGCGTGGATACCTGCCCGGGCCGCGGCATCCACCTGATTGCGCATGAGCGCGAGCAGCGGCGAGACGATCACCGTGGGGCCGCTGCCTCTGGCCCGCAGCAGCGAGGTCGCCACGAAGTACACCGCGGACTTGCCCCACCCCGTGCGCTGCACGACCAGGGCCCGGCGCCGCTCGGCGACCAGCGCCTCGATCGCCCGCCACTGGTCCTCGCGCAGCCGGGCGGCGCCCGTGTCATCTCCGACGAGCCGGGCGAGGACGGCGTCCGCCTGCGCCCGGAGATCCGCGTTGCTCGTGTGCTCCATGCGTCCCATACAACAGGACGGGACTGACAAGCGGGCGGTCCACTGCCCTGGGCCTGTGGACAACCGGGACGGTCTTGTCGTGTTCCTGATCCGACTTGTCCACAGGCTCAACCGGAATCTCAAGATCCGCGAGATCGTCTGCGCATGACGAATCACAGCGAAACCACCGGACCGTTCGAAAACAGCGACATCTCGGGACTGGAGCCGTTCACCGGCCCGCACGACACGCAGGTCACGCTGCGCACCCCGGCCGAGCTGGCCGACGCCCTGCCCTACCTCCTCGGCTACCGGCCGGAGGACAGCATGGTGCTGGTGGCCCTGCACGACCGCGAAGGCGGGGGCAGGTTCGGCGGCCGGGCCCGGCTCGGCATCCCGGCGAACGAGGAGGACTGGGAGGCGGCCGCGCACCAGCTGGCCCACGGACTGGTGACCGGCAGTGAACGGCGGGGAGCCCGGCCCGAACAGATGGTGGCCTACGTCTGCCAGGAACCGGCTCCGGGAGAGCGCGGCCGCGACGTCAAGCGACGGCTCGAGCGGCTGGCCCACCTGCTGCGCACCCAGTGCGGCGAGCTCGACGTGCCGGTCATCGAGGCACTGTGCATCTCCGACGGTCGTTTCTGGTCGTACTGCTGCCCGATCGAGAGCTGCTGCCCCGAGGACGGCTCGCCCATGGGGCTTCCCGGCACCTCCGTCCTGGCCGCCGCGGCCACCTACGCGGGCATCCAAGTGCGCGGCACGCTCAGGGAGTTGCGTGCCAGGCTCCAGCCCTGGGAGACGACCGTCGCCCTGGAGCAGGAGATCGCCCTGGACGCGGCCGGTATGACCCTGGTGCCCCGCATTCTCGACGAGGCGTCCCGCGCGGAAGTGGCGGAGGAGACCCTGGACCTCGCCGAGCGGATCATCCACCGCTTCGCCGCCGCGGCACCGGTGTCCGGCACGCATCCGGCGGACCTGCGCGACGACCGTCTGCTCGGCCACGACGAGGCGGCGACTCTGATCCTCGGACTTCAGGACCGCACGACCCGCGACCGGGCGGCAGCGTGGATGGAGGGCGACGAGGCGGGTCCGGCCCTCCGGCTCTGGCGCGCCCTGGCCCGCCGCTGCGTCGGCCCCTACGGCGAGCACGCCGCGGCCCCGCTGACCCTGGCCGGCTGGGTCGCCTGGTCGACGGGTGACGAGCTGGAGGCCCGCGAGGCGCTGGCCATGGCACTGGGCGCGGATCCCGACTATCTGTTCGCCCGGCTCCTGCACCAGGCCTGCAACGAAGGCCTCGACCCGGAATCGATCCGCCGCTGCCTGCGCGCAGGCCGTGCCGATCACGCGAGGCAGGCGCCGGCGGAGACCGGCTCACAGCCACATGCGGAGGAGCAAACGGCTCGGGCCGAGCTCCCGCCAACCGACGACGCGAAGCACGGAGTGAGCGCCCGAGCGGACGACCAGGGCGCCGATTCGGGTCGCGGGACGGGCACGCGCCGACGCCGCCGTGTGCCGTCGGCCGACGGCGGCGATGCCCCGCGCACGGCCGGGGCCACGGGCGGTCGGCGGAAGCCGGCCGGATCCCGCCCGGGCCCGTCGGCGGCCGAACCCCCGCGCCCCGGCCGCCGCGGCCTCGGCGGCACGCGCACGCGTGCGGCGAAAACGGGCGGTACCTCGGCCGGCGCGGCCCTGTCGAAGAACGACCACCACGAGCCCCGAGGGGAAGGGTGATCGTCGTGCGGGGGAGTACGGGCGGGTACGGAGACCGGGTCGAGCGGGTCTCCTCCGTGAGGACGCCTGGTGTATCGACGGAGTCTGCCGGACGCGGCGCAAGCCCCCGGAGGCTGCTCCGGAAGGACTCTCGCGCGAGCCGGTTCGGCTGCCGTGGCGATGGTGCACACCTGGGCCGCCTGGCCGGCCGGGCCCGTCGGCCGTCCCCGACTGCCCGTTGCGCATACGAGCGCCCGCCGCGAGTCCGTTGGTGGAAGCGGCTCGTGCCCGGTCTGAGCGGCACTCTGCTCCTGCGTCGCCATTCGGTCGTCTTCCCCGAGGCGAGCCGTGACCCGGACGAGTCCCCTTCCGTTCACCTGAGTGGCGGAACGCCTGGACGGGCCCTGCCGCCGTACGACCCTTGTCAGCCCGCGCGTCCCACGGGTCGCCCAGCATGTTCGAGGCGCCCGGAGCGCAGAGGAAGCCACCCCATGCACCAACAGCCGACTCAGCCCGCCGCCGACGACGCACGTACGCCCTGGGACAGGCCCGAGTGGTCGCCGCCGCACGGTGCCGGGATCATCGGGCGGCGGTCCATCGGCGCCCCACCATCGCCGAAGGACCTCGGGGCGAACTCCCCGGCGGGCCACGGCCGGGCATCGGCGCCGCCCCCGGTCCGAGGCCAGGCCAGGTCATCAGCGCCGACGCCCGTCCCAGGGCGGGCCACGTCACCGGCACCGGCAGCCCCGCCTCCAGGCCACGGCAGGCCGCAGACGCCTGCGCCAGTCCCAGGCAGCAGCCGCCGGCCCGCCGTGGCCTCGTCGGTGCGCACGCCGCAGGGCGGTCGGCCGGCGCCCGAGTTGCCACCCACCCACACCGCCTTGATCTGTGTCGCCCTGCCCGGTCTCGCCATCTCCGAGGGCGGGCAACTGGCCGGCCGGGGACTGGACGGGTTCTACCGTGCCGGCAGGCGGCTGCTCTCGCGGTGCCAGGTGCGCGTGGCCGGCCGCGAACCGCTGGCCGTGCTGGCCAGGATGACCGGCGCCGACAGCGCCCGATTCGTGGGAACACTGCGTCTGTCCCCCACCGCGGGTCCCGATCCGGACGTCGTGGTCGAGCGGACCCGTCGTGCCGACGGAATCGAGCGGATCACGCTCCGCAATGCCGCCGCGCGACCGCTGAGGCTGCCTGTCGAGGTCGCCCTCGGCACGGACCTCGCCGACCTCGGCACCATCGCCTCCGGCAGGGCAGGCCCCGAACTCCTGGCCACCGTCCACGCCTCCGGCCTGCGCTGGGTCACGGCCGGTGCCGCCGCCTCCGTCATCGCCGACCCGCCGCCCTCGGACGCCCTCGCGTCCGCCGGGCTGCTGCGCTGGGACCTGGAACTCCCGCCGGGCGGTACGGCAGCCCTGGAACTGAGGGTGCGGCTCGACGGAGCGGGCCCCTTGCGGGCGGCGGGACAGGCCACGACCAGCCCGTTCGCCCCCGCCCGGGCGACAGGCGACGACCCCCGCGTGGCCCCGCTTCTCGACTCGGCGGTGGCCGATCTCCAGGCGCTGCTGCAGCGGGACCCCGTCCACCCCTCCGACACCCATCTCGCGGCGGGCGCGCCCTGGCGCTGCACAATGGCCCCGGCCGAGGCCCTGGCCGCCGCCCGCATGGCCCTGCCGCTCGGCACCCGGCTCGCCGTCGGCACACTGCGTGCCCTGGCCCGCACCCAACTCCCGGACCGGAGCGTGCAAGCCGGCCTGATCCCCGGGCCACGGCGCGACGCCGGCCCGCTCCTGCCACCCGGCTGCACGGGTACGGAGGCCACACTGCTCTTCCCCGTCCTGCTCGCCGAGGCCCGCCGCTGGGGGCTGCCCGAGCAGGAGACGAGGGAGCTGCTGCCCGCGGCAGAGCGCTGCCTCACCTGGCTGCGGACGACCGTCGGCGAGGGCCCCTACCTCCGCGACCCCCAGCCCGGGGGACCGGCCCGCTGCGAGACACAGGCCCACGCCTATCGGGCAGCCCTGCTCGGCGCCGATCTCCTCGACGCCTACGACCGGCCCGGCGCCACGGAGTTACGCCAGTGGGCCCAGGCCCTGCAGGCGGCATTCCGGACCGACTTCTGGGTCGAGGACCGCGGCGGCGGACGTCCGGCCGCGGCCCTGGCGCCGGACGGCCGGCCCGTGCCGCACCTGGGCTCCGCCGCAATCCACCTACTCGACACCGGCTTGCTCGGTTCCGGCCGACTCGCCCCGGGCCTGCTCGACTCCGTACAGACCGAACACCTCGCCCGGCTGCTCGGCAACCCCGCCATGGACGCGGGCTGGGGACTGCGGAGTCTCGGTGCCAAGGAGGCGGGACACAACCCGTTCGGCCACCGCACGGGAGCCGTCCGGGTCCACGACAGCGCACTCGCCGTCGCCGGACTGGCCGCCGCCGGGTACGAGAAGGAAGCCGCCGGCCTGCTGAGAGGACTGCTGGCAGCGGCGGAACACTTCGGCCACCGGCTGCCGGAGATGTTCGCCGGTGAACAGCGCTCCGCCGGGAGCGCCCCCCTCCCGCATCCCGCGGCGTGCCGACCGGCGGCCACGGCGGCGGCTTCCGTGATCTTGGTGCTCACCTCGCTCGCGGGCATCCGTCCCGACACCCCTGCCCGAACGGTCACCCTGCGCCCCGTGCGCAGCGCGCCGCTCGGTGAACTCGGCCTGACCGGTCTGCGTGTCGCCGCCGCCCCGTTCGCCGTGCGCATCAGCCGGCTGGGGCTCGCCATGGTCGAGGAAGCGGCGGACGGCCTGCAACTGGGAGTGTGACCTCGTACGACGCCACGCAAGCGAAGAACAGGAGCCGGTCCTGCGCCCCCATACCAGAACGAACCGGAAGCACCGTCGATGCGGCCGGGGAAGGGAGTGTTTATCGTCAGGCAGACGACTATGATCGCGGCATGCCCTACGACCCGTCAGCCTTTCCGCCCTTTGCCGTCACCGTGGACCTGGTCGTGCTGACCGTGCGCCGCCATGCCCTGTGTGCGCTGGCGGTCCGCAGGGGCGAGCCGCCGTTCCAAGGGCGCTGGGCGCTGCCCGGCGGCTTCGTGCGGGCCGACGAGGACCTCTCCCAGGCGGCGGCGCGCGAGCTCGCCGAGGAGACCGGGCTGTGTGCACACGACCCCTCGGCCCCGGCCCAGGACAACGGGGCTCATCTCGAGCAGCTCGCCACCTACGGCGACCCCAAGCGGGACCCGCGCATGCGTGTGGTGAGCGTCGCGCACCTGGCGCTCGCCCCCGACCTGCCCGCCCCGCGTGCGGGAGGCGACGCCAGCAACGCGCGCTGGGCGCCGGTGGAGGAACTGCTCCAGCAGGGCGGTTACGGCCGCGACGGCGAGCCGGTGGCACCGCTTGCCTTCGATCACGCCCAGATCCTCGCCGACGGGGTGGAACGAGCCCGGTCCAAGATCGAGTATTCGTCGCTGGCCACCGCGTTCTGTCCGAGCGAGTTCACCGTCGGCGAATTGCGCCGGGTGTACGAGGCGGTGTGGGGGGTGGCCCTCGACCCGCGCAACTTCCACCGCAAGGTCACTGGAACCCCGGGATTCCTCGTGCCCACCGGGGGCACGACGACCCGCCAGGGCGGTCGGCCGGCACAGCTCTTCCGGGCGGGCGGGGCCACCCTGCTCAACCCGCCGATGCTGCGCCCCGAGGTCTGAGGCGCGCACCGGACACCCCGCCCGGGCGATCAGGTGGACCGACCGCACGGGCGGGGTGTCCGTTCCCTCCAACGGCGTAGGCGAACCGGGCCGATCGGCGGTACGTGTGGTATTAGATCGCGTGATACCCGAAAAACCGGATATCGCACGCTATCTTGCTGCAAGTGATCGAGGCCTTCGGACTGACCAGCAATCCCCGCAAGGCGCACCCGCCCGCCGTCGACGACGTCTCCTTCGAAGCGCCCGCGGGACATGTCACCGTGCTCCACGGGGGCGTCGGCGCGGGCAAGACGACGACGCTCAGACTGATGCTCGAGCTTCAACCGGGGCGCGGCATGACCTACTTCAAAGGGCGGCCCCTGCACCGGATCCCTCATCCCTCGCGGGAGGTCGGCGTGCTCCTCGGCGATGTGCCGGGGCATCCCGCCCGCTCGGTCCGCGGACATCTGCGCATGTTGTGCGCGGCCTCGGGAGTTCCGGCACGACGGGCCGACGAGGTCCTCGAAGTGGTCGGCCTCGTCAGCTTCCGGGAGGAACGGCTCGGCACTCTCTCGCGCGGGATGGACCGCAGACTCGGCCTGGCCTGCGCTCTGCTGGCCGATCCGCACACGCTCGTCCTGGACGAGCCCACCGCCGGCCTCTCCGCCGGTGAGGCGCAATGGCTGCACGGCACGCTGCGCGCCCACGCCGGCCAAGGCGGCACGGTGCTCTTCACCACGGCCGACTCCAAGGAGGCCGCGCGCACGGCCGACCGGGTCGTGACCCTCGACGGCGGCAGGCTCGTGGCCGACCAGGAGGCCGGGGAATTCGCCCGCACCCGGCTGCGTCCGCGGGTCGCCGTCCGCAGCCCGCACGCAGCACGCCTCGCGACCCTGCTCGCCCAGGAGGCCCGCACCGCGCGCCGGTCCGTCGAGGTCGTACGGGAGGGAGGCAATCGCCTCTCGGTGTACGGCTCCACGACCGCCGATGTCGGCGAGACGGCGTTCCGCCACGGCATCCTCGTGCACCAACTCGCGGACGAACTGGGCGACATGGGACCGGGATCCGGTACCGGGCTCGGGATCTCGTCCGAGGAAGCGGTGATCGAGCCACCGGCGGAGCTGGAAGAAGACTCCGGGCCCGCTTCGTCGCCCGTGGAGCCCGAGTCGAGTGCGACGGTGTGTGACCTGATGGCGGCGGAGCCGTGTCCCTCGGGGGTCGGACTGGCCGTGTCCGCGTCCGGCGTCCCGGCGCCCGGTTCGTCTGCGGCTGGGTCCGGCGCGCCGGCGTTGGACGCGTCAGTGTCGGAGCAGGCCCCCGTGGCGGTCGGCCTTTCGTCGGGGGAGCCGGGCGCCACGGCGTCGGTTTTCTCGGGGAGGGAGCGGGGCGCCGTGCCGTTCGGCTTCTCGGTGGGGGAGCGGGAGAACGCCCCGGCGGACACCCCGGCGCCGCAGCGGGGCGTGCCCGGCGTCACCTCGGTCGAGGAATCGTCGGCGGGCGAGCGGGCACAGGTCCCGAGCGGCGAGGAGCCGTCGCACGAGGAGAAGCCCGACGCTCGACCCGGAACGGAGCTGACCGAGCTCATCCAGCACCCACCGGCCGAGGACGTGCCGCCGGAAGACGCCGTCCCGAAAGCCTGCGGTACGGCACACGGTGATGTCGGGCCCGCCGGTGAGGAGGCACCCGACGGAGGCGCCGAAGCGGCGCCCGCCGAGGTGCTCACGGAAGCCGACGCCGGCCGGACCGCCGACGCGCAGGCCACCACGGACGCCGGCAGCGATGCGGCCCCGGCTGCCGGGGAACCGCGGAGAGGCTTGGCGAGCACCGGGGCAGCGGCCGTCTCCGTCCTGCGCACCCTCCCCGGCGCCAGGAAGCCCGGCTCCGGCCGGCCGCAGCCCGCTCCTGCCGGCCGCACCGACGGTGTACGGTCTTTCGATCTCCTCTCGCCCCTCCCGCCCCCCATCTCCGTCCGTCCCGCCCCCAGCCCCCTCCGCCCTCTTCGCTACGAGATCCGGCGCGCCGCCGGCGTCGGCGTCGGCTTCCTCACCTGCGGCGCCGTCCTGGTGGTGTCCGCGTTCACCGCCGTACTGCTGGCCAGGATCGGGCACACCCCGCAGGCGCGGCTGTTCGCCGCCTGGCCGCGGGAACTCCCGCTGCCGCCCTCGGCGCTCGCGGCGGGCCTGCTCGGCGCGCTGGCCTTCGGAGACGAGTTCCGCCACCCCGCCCTCGCCGCGGACCGTGGCACCGTGCCCCGTCGGCTGGGGCTGCTCACCGCGAAACTGCTCGTCTCCGGAGCCACCGCGGCCATGCTGGCCTTTCTCACCGTGGGCTGCGACGCCGAAGCGCTCTACATCGTCTACGGACCGGAGCTGACGAGAGTTCCCGCGGACTGGCTGTCGCTGGGCGCCAGTTGGTTCGGGCTGCTCGTCGGCTGCGCCTGGGCCGGTGTGCTGGCGGCCGGCGTGTTCCGGTCCACCGCGGGCGGGCTGGCCGCCGTACTTGCCGTACCCGTTGTCGTCGTGCCCCTCGTGCACAAGGTGCTGCAGGGGCCCGCCCTGCGCATGGCTGCCGGGTTCCCGGTGCGGATGCAAGAGGTCTACCTGCTGCAATGGCCCTTCGGTGGTGAGCGCTATCTGCTCGGGCTGGCGCGGGTGCTCGCCCAACCCGTGGGCAGTGCACTGGCGTTGTCGCTGTCGGCACTGTTGTGCGCGTACGTGTTCACGACACTGCGGGCCCGGTTCCGATGACGAGCCTGCGTCCACTTCCGATCCCGCCGTGTGCACAACTCCCCGGGGAAAGCCCATTTCTTTCCGATAAGGCGTCAATTGCGACGGGGTGAGCGATCACCCTTTCGTGTGCTTTTCACCAAAGACCTCAAGGGAGTTGGAGGCGGCGCCGACAAAGGATCCGTGAGTACCCTTGCGCACACCATGATGACCGCCGCCCGCTCCACCGACTCCGGTCTGGCCGGCCCGGGCGAACTCGACCGCTACCCCTACGCAGAGCCCCAGGTGGCCGATCGCGTCGGAGCGCCCTCCTGGGAGGGCGCGGACCCCGAGCTGGGCCGCGTCGGCCGGCGTGCCGCGGGCAGCCGCGGACGCGGACTGCACGGCCAACTCGTACAGCAGCTGGGACAGATGATCGTCTCCGGCGACCTGGGCGCGGACCGTCCGCTGGTGCCCGAGGAGATCGGCCAGCGCTTCGAGGTCTCCCGCACCGTCGTCCGCGAGTCCCTCCGTGTCCTCGAGGCCAAGGGCCTGGTCAGCGCCCGCCCGAACGTCGGCACGCGCGTGCGTCCCGTCAGCGACTGGAACCTGCTCGATCCGGACATCATCGAGTGGCGGGCCTTCGGGCCCCAGCGCGACGACCAGCGCCGCGAGCTGAGCGAGCTGCGCTGGACGATCGAGCCGCTCGCGGCCCGCCTCGCCGCCGGCCACGGGCGGGAGGAGGTGCAGCAGCGCCTCTGCGACATGGTCGAGATCATGAGTCACGCCATGGGACAGGGCGACGCGCTGACGTACTCGCGGGCCGACAACGAGTTCCACGCGCTGCTCATCCAGATCGCCGGCAACCGCATGCTGGAGCACCTCTCGGGGATCGTCTCGGCGGCCCTCCAGGTCTCGGGTGGTCCGGTCACGGGTTGTGACCGGCCGAACGAGGCGTCGCTCGCGCAACACGCGCGGATCGTCGACGCCCTCGGCACCGGCGACGGCGCCGCCGCCGAGACGGCGATGCGTCAACTGCTCACGGTCCACCCCGAGGTCGAGCGCGTGGTGCCCGCCCCGCGCGAGCACTGACCTCGCGCGGACAGGGCGGCGCGGTCGCCGGTGTGCGGCATCCTCGTGGTGATCGTGGCGGCACCGGGCTCGTTGCCGGGCGCCGCTGGACTCCGCCGGACCCTTGCGGTCCGGCGGAGTCCAGCGGCGGGACGAGCCGCCAGGGGCGTGCGCATGACTGGACTGGATGGCAACGTGAACTGCTTTGCCCGCGCCCGACCGCTTTTGATCGCTTACGGGGTGTGACTCGGGCCACGCAGATTGGGCGTAACGCTCGTGGAAACAGCGCGATGACCTAAGAGGCGACAGCCGCGGAGGGAATACGGACGCCATCACCGGCGCTGTGCATCTTCCCGGCCCCCGCCCGCGCCGTCGGCCCATCCCCAGGCCGGTGGTCGGCTCCTGTCCGCAGTGGACGGTGCCGGAAGCCGTTTTCCAACGTTCCGAGAGGTTGTTCGTGTCGGCCAGCACATCCCGTACGCTCCCGCCGGAGATCGCCGAGTCCGTCTCTGTCATGGCGCTCATTGAGCGGGGAAAGGCTGAGGGGCAGATCGCCGGCGACGATGTGCGTCGGGCCTTCGAAGCTGACCAGATTCCGGCCACTCAGTGGAAGAACGTACTGCGCAGCCTCAACCAGATTCTTGAGGAAGAGGGTGTGACGCTGATGGTCAGTGCCGCAGAGCCCAAGCGCACCCGCAAGAGCGTCGCAGCGAAGACTCCGGCCAAGCGCACCGCCACCAAGACGGTCGCGGCGAAGGCGGTGACGACGCGGAAGGCAACCGCCACCACGGCCGCTCCCGCGATGCCCGTCGCTCCGGCCGCAGCCGATTCCGCCGAGGAAGCCGCACCCGCCAAGAAGGCCGCGGCCAAGAAGACGACCGCCAAGAAGGCGGCAGCCAAGAAGACCGTCGCCAAGAAGACGGCTGCCAAGAAGACCACGGCCAAGAAGGACGACGCCGAGCTTCTCGAGGACGAGGTTCTCGAGGACACCAAGGTCGCCGACGAGCCCGAAGGCGCCGAGAGCGCGGGCTTCGTCCTGTCCGACGAGGACGAGGACGACGCGCCCGCGCAGCAGGTAGCCGCGGCCGGTGCCACCGCCGACCCGGTCAAGGACTACCTGAAGCAGATCGGCAAGGTCCCCCTGCTCAACGCCGAGCAGGAGGTCGAGCTGGCCAAGCGCATCGAGGCGGGTCTGTTCGCCGAGGACAAGCTGTCCAACGCCGACAAGCTGGCGCCGAAGCTGAAGCGCGAGCTGGAGATCATCGCCGAGGACGGCCGCCGTGCCAAGAACCACCTCCTGGAGGCCAACCTCCGACTGGTGGTCTCCCTGGCCAAGCGCTACACGGGCCGCGGCATGCTGTTCCTGGACCTCATCCAGGAGGGCAACCTCGGTCTGATCCGCGCGGTGGAGAAGTTCGACTACACCAAGGGCTACAAGTTCTCCACGTACGCCACCTGGTGGATCCGGCAGGCCATCACCCGCGCCATGGCCGACCAGGCCCGCACTATCCGTATCCCGGTGCACATGGTCGAGGTCATCAACAAGCTCGCGCGCGTGCAGCGCCAGATGCTCCAGGACCTGGGCCGTGAGCCCACCCCGGAGGAGCTGGCCAAGGAACTCGACATGACCCCGGAGAAGGTCATCGAGGTCCAGAAGTACGGCCGCGAGCCCATCTCGCTGCACACCCCGCTGGGTGAGGACGGCGACAGCGAGTTCGGTGACCTCATCGAGGACTCCGAGGCCGTCGTCCCCGCCGACGCCGTCAGCTTCACGCTCCTGCAGGAGCAGCTGCACTCCGTCCTGGACACCCTGTCCGAGCGCGAGGCCGGCGTCGTCTCCATGCGTTTCGGTCTCACCGACGGTCAGCCGAAGACCCTCGACGAGATCGGCAAGGTGTACGGCGTGACGCGTGAGCGCATCCGCCAGATCGAGTCCAAGACCATGTCGAAGCTGCGTCACCCGTCGCGTTCCCAGGTGCTGCGCGACTACCTCGACTAGGTCGCGGTCGTACGACGACGAAGGCCCGGCTCCTGACGTGGGAGCCGGGCCTTCGTGCTGCGCGCAACCGCACTGTGGATCACTCTGGGTGTCCCGGCAGCACCCGAGAGTGAGGAGTCCGCATGCGCCGTTCCCTTGCGCGAGCACTGGTCAGGCCCCTGGCGCTGGCCGCCGCCGTCGTGGCCATACCCCTGGTGAACGCGGCTCCCGCGGCCGCCGACGGCGTGGTGGTCGGGGGCTTCCCGATAGACGTCTCCCAGGCCCCGTGGACGGTCGCGCTGTCCAGCCGTGACCGGTTCGGAGGTACGCGAGCCGGCCAGTTCTGCGGCGGCGTGGCGATCGCGCCGACGGAGGTGCTCACCGCGGCCCACTGCCTGGCCGAGGACGTCCTTGGAGGACCCCCGAACCGGGTGCGGGACTTCCGCGTCATCGCGGGCCGTACCGACCTGCTGTCCGGCGAGGGCCAGGAGATCGCCGTACGCGACGCCCGGATCAATCCCGGGTACGACAGTGTGACCAACGCCGGCGACTTCGCCGTACTCACCCTCGCCAAGCCGGTGCCGCAGAGCGCGGTCATCGGCATGGCGGGCCCGGGCGATCCGGCCTACAGGCCGGGGACGCAGGCCCTGGTCTCCGGATGGGGTGACACGACCGGCGGGGGCGCCTATGCACACAGGCTGTTCGCCGCACACGTGCGCGTGCTGCCGGACGACGTATGCGCCCGCGCCTACAAGGGCGGCTCCGACGGCGCCTTCCGGGCCCGGAGCATGCTGTGCGCGGGGGAGACCGCCGGCGGCCGGGACGCCTGCCAGGGAGACAGCGGTGGTCCGCTGGTGGCGCAAGGGCGGCTGATCGGGCTCGTGTCATGGGGGAGCGGCTGCGGCAGGCCAGGCAGTCCTGGCGTGTACACACGCGTCTCCGACGTCGTACGCGCCCTGGGGGCGGCCTCGGGGAGCCAGAAGAGCCCCCACGGGCGCTCCTGAGGCGCCCACGCGGGGCATGAGCACGGGCGGCCGCTCCTCAAAGAGGAGCGGCCGCCCGTTCACCGGCCTGTGCCGGCGCTGGCTCGTCGTGTGTGCGAGATTCAGCGCTCTTCTTCGGAAGCGGTGTTCGGAACGGACGTCAGCCGCTCCGTCTCGTCCTGTATCTCAGCGGCGATCTTCTTGAGTTCCGGCTCGAACTTGCGACCGTGGTGGGCGCAGAAGAGCAGCTCTCCGCCGCTGAGCAGGACGACGCGCAGGTATGCCTGGGCGCCGCAGCGGTCGCAGCGATCGGCGGCCGTCAACGGGCTCGCGGGGGTCAGAACAGTAGTCACGTCGCCTCTTCTCTAGCTCGACGAGCTGTCGTACCAGGGTCAACATCCAACCAGCCCGAAAACGTTCCCGCTCGTGGCTTTTCCTCGAAGAAATCTTCCGGGGCGGCTGTCTGCTGCCGGTTGGCGGCGAATGTGCCGTAGTGCGTCTCTTGTGGTGCTTACGGTTTCGCGCAGTGTTGTGTTTCGGTCCTCCAGGCCGGGTTGCCTGTTGTTCAGGAGGACGTGCCCGGAGCCTAAATGGTTCATGCCTCCAAGGGAACGTGATATGTACTTCACTCCATCGAGGGATCGAACATGCATGCGAGCCTGGACTAGTCTGAGTTCCCGACGAGGGTGGCGTTACACCGGCTCTACCAGGCCTCGGTACCCTCTGAGCGGCGACCGAAGCCGCCCCCTTACCCAGTAGGGGGTCAACTGAAATTCAGCGAGGAGCGAACCGCGTGACCGCCGATACGTCCGTGCCGTCCACAGCGCTGCTGGCAGGAGCAGACCGGGACGGTTCCAACTACACCGCGCGGCACCTGCTCGTCCTCGAGGGCCTCGAGGCCGTGCGCAAGCGCCCGGGCATGTACATCGGCTCGACCGACAGCCGCGGTCTGATGCACTGCCTGTGGGAGATCATCGACAACTCCGTGGACGAGGCCCTCGGCGGCTACTGCGACCACATCGAGGTGATCCTCCAGGACGACGGATCCGTGGAGGTGCGCGACAACGGCCGCGGCATCCCCGTGGACGTGGAGCCCAAGACCGGCCTGTCCGGCGTCGAGGTCGTCATGACCAAGCTGCACGCGGGCGGCAAGTTCGGTGGCGGCTCGTACGCCGCCTCCGGCGGTCTGCACGGTGTCGGCGCCTCCGTGGTCAACGCCCTCTCCGCCCGTCTCGACGTCGAGGTGGACCGCGGCGGCCACACGCACGCCATCAGCTTCCGGCGCGGCGTGCCGGGCGCCTTCGCGGGCGACGGCGCCGACGCGAAGTTCGAGCCCAAGAGCGGCCTGCGCAAGGCCAGGAAGATCCCCAAGACCCGGACCGGCACGCGCGTGCGCTACTGGGCGGACCGCCAGATCTTCCTCAAGGACGCGAAGCTCTCCCTGGAGACGCTGCACCAGCGCGCCCGGCAGACCGCATTCCTGGTGCCGGGCCTGACGATCGTCGTCCGCGACGAGTTCGGCCTGGGCGAGGGCGGCAGCAAGGGCGAGGAGTCCTTCCGCTTCGACGGCGGCATCAGTGAGTTCTGCGAGTACCTTGCGGGCGACAAGCCGGTCTGCGACGTCCTCCGTTTCTCGGGTAAGGGCACCTTCAAGGAGACGGTCCCGGTCCTGGACGAGCACGGCCAGATGACGCCGACCGAGGTCACGCGTGAGCTGGGCGTGGACGTGGCGTTGCGCTGGGGCACGGGCTACGACACGACTGTCCGGTCCTTCGTCAACATCATCGCCACCCCCAAGGGCGGCACCCATGTCTCCGGCTTCGAGCAGGCCGTGACGGGCGTGTTCAACGACGTGCTGCGCGCCAAGAAGCTGCTGCGGGTGGCCGAGGACAACATCGTCAAGGACGACGCCCTCGAGGGCCTCACCGCCGTCGTGACCGTGCGCCTGGCCGAGCCGCAGTTCGAGGGCCAGACCAAGGAGGTCCTGGGCACCTCGGCGGCCCGCCGCATCGTGAACAACGTGGTCACCAAGGAGCTGAAGGCGTTCCTGACCAGCACGAAGCGGGACGCCGCGGCGCAGGCCCGGGTCGTCATGGAGAAGGTGGTGGCCGCCGCCCGCACACGCGTCGCGGCCCGCCAGCACAAGGACGCCCAGCGTCGTAAGACCGCCCTGGAGTCCTCGTCCCTGCCGGCGAAGCTCGCCGACTGCCGCAGCGACGACGTCGACCGCAGCGAGCTGTTCATCGTCGAGGGCGACTCCGCGCTCGGTACGGCCAAGCTGGCGCGGAACTCCGAGTTCCAGGCCCTGCTGCCGATCCGTGGCAAGATCCTGAACGTGCAGCGGTCGTCGGTGACCGACATGCTCAAGAACGCCGAGTGCGGCGCGATCATCCAGGTCATAGGAGCGGGCTCGGGCCGCACCTTCGACATCGACCAGGCCCGCTACGGCAAGATCATCATGATGACCGACGCCGATGTGGACGGCTCCCACATCCGCTGCCTGCTGCTCACGCTGTTCCAGCGCTACATGCGGCCGATGGTCGAGGCCGGCCGGGTCTTCGCCGCGGTGCCGCCGCTGCACCGCATCGAGGTCGTCCAGCCGAAGAAGGGCCAGGACAAGTACGTCTACACGTACTCCGACCGCGAACTGCGGGACAAGCTCATGGAGTTCCAGAGCAAGGGCATCCGGTACAAGGACTCCATCCAGCGCTACAAGGGCCTGGGTGAGATGGACGCCGACCAGCTGGCCGAGACCACGATGGACCCCCGTCACCGCACACTGCGCCGCATCAACCTGTCCGACCTGGAGGCCGCCGAGCAGGTCTTCGACCTGCTGATGGGCAACGACGTGGCGCCGCGCAAGGAGTTCATCTCCAGCTCGGCGGCGACGCTGGACCGGTCGCGCATCGACGCGTAGCCGCTGCACCGGGCCTCGGCCGACGGGCTTGCCCGGGGTGGGCCGACCAACCGGTCGGCCGAGTGCCCGAGGAGGGCTGACGCCGGCGGCCGAGGCGGGCGACGGGGATCGGTGGCCGCCGGAGGGGCGGTGGGTCTGCACCTCGGGCCGGGTGGTGCCTGCTTCCCCGGGTTTGCCGAGGTCGTCCCGACGAGCTTCGGCGACGGCCGGATGGGCTTTCGCCGACCGCCGGATGGTCTTCCTTCACCGGTCGGACGCGGCGGCCGGTGGGTGGCGGCCTGGAGGCCGAGCCCGTCCTGCGGCTGTGACGACGGTGGCTGGTGCCGGCACCGCGGCCCGCGGTGCACACGGCCGGGCCGATGAGCGCCCTGGTCCGGCGTCGGTGGGGCGAGGCTCGTGGGCGCGTTCGCCGGCGCTTCCGTCAGCCCCGCATTCCAGGCCGAGCCGTCGTGAGCGCCGCGCAGCTCCGGCGACTCGGGCGGGCGGGTACCGGGTCCCACCCTGTCACCGGCGCCGTCGTCCAGGAGCCCGTGCCGCTCATGGCCGGTCGGCCGGAAACCTGCCCCGACCGACCTCCACGCCGGACCGGCAGACGCGCCCGCCGGATCTACACCCGTGGGTGGAGACGAGCCGCCCCGGGTTTCCACCCGTGATCCACCTCGGCTCCGATCTCCCGACCTGCGCTTTTCCGTAGTTTCGTAGTGTCGGCAGCACCCGCTCCCGGCACCACCTTCCCGCTCACGGAGGCTTTGATGTCCGGGCTCGTCAACGCGCTGGTGATCGTGGCCGTCGCCGCCATAGTGATTGCGCGGCAGTTCCGTGCCCGCGCGATCAACACCGACCGGCGCTGGTGGCTGATCCCCGCGGTCCTCGCCGTCGTCGCGCTGCGTGAACCCGGCATCCTCGACGCCCACCACCGTGCGGAATCCGCTGTGCTGCTCGCGGTGGAGCTGTTCATCGGCGTGGCCACCGGCGCCGGCTGGGCCTGGACGACCCGCATCTGGACGGAACCGGACGGCGTCGTGTGGACCAAGAGCACCGAGGCGAGCGTTGCGGTGTGGACCGTGGGCATAGCCCTCCGCATCGGCATCTACGCCGTCGGCACCGTGCTCGGCCTGCACCAGGACAGCTCCGCCCTGATGTGCGCTCTCGCCGCCACCCTGCTGGTCCGCGGCGGAGTCCTGGTCTGGCGGGCGCAGTCCCTCGGCACCGCAGACCGCCCCGCCCCGGCGTACGGTGACGGCATGCGGTCGGTCAGGAGGGAGCGCGCGTGAAGGAGAACGCCTGGACACTCTGGCCGTCACGGGAGGCGCTCGGCCGTGAGGGAATCTCCCGGCCCCGGCGCATGATCGCCTGGTCTGTCAGGTGCCTGGTGATCGCCATGCTCCTGTGGGGCGCGTACCACCAGAGGCATGTCGGCCCCTGGGGCGCACTCGCCGCGGTGATCGGAGTCTTCGCCACCGCACTCTTCGCCTGGGCATTCTTCCGGACCACCTACCAGCACCGGCTGGTGCCCTCCCTGATGCTGATGGCCGCGCTCATGGGCATTGCGGTCGCCGCTGAGGCCACCGGGTTCAGAGGACCGGCCCTCTTGATCTTCTGCGGCTGTGGGATCGGTGCCCTGGAGCGGCTGCCGCTGGCGGCCGCGGCTCCGGTGACCTCGGTGGGCCTGGCCGCCTACGCCGCCTTCAACAACGACGTCTGGCTGACCACGGCCGCCTCGGTCGCGGGCATGGCCCTCGCTGGATACGTCCTGCGGCTGGACGCCGAAGCCCGCGGCCACGCGCAGCAACTGCTCGCTCAGGAGCGCGCCGCCCGGGCGGCCGAGGCGGAGTCCGCGGCGCTGGCCGAGCGTGCCCGCATCGCACGGGAGATCCACGACGTGCTGGCCCACAGCCTCTCGGCGCAGCTGGTGCATCTGGAGGCGGCCCGGCTGCTGATCGAGAAGGGGGCGGATCGTGAACGCATCCTGGAGCGGGTGGTGGCCGCCCGGGGCATGGCCCGCGACGGACTCGCCGAGACCCGGCAGGCCCTGTCCGCGCTGCGGGGCGAGCTGACCCCGCTGGAGGACTTCCTGAGCGAACTCGTCAGCGAGGCCGACCGCGCCGAGGTCACCGTGACGGGTGAGCGCAGACCCCTGCCGGCCGAGGCCTCCCAGGCCGTGCGCAGGGTCGCCCAGGAGGCGCTGACGAACGTCCGCAAGCACGCCCGGGGCGCCAAGGTGCACCTGCGACTCGACTACAGCGAGCACGAAGTGACGCTGGACGTACGGGACACGGGCGGGCGGCCGGGCGAACTCACGGGGTCAGGAGCCGGGTACGGTCTGCTGGGGATGCGCGAGCGGGCCGAGCTGCTGGGCGGCTCACTGGACGCGCGGCCGGACGAGGAGGGGTTCGTGGTGACGCTGAAGGTGCCTGTATGACGGAGACGGAGGGGAAGAAGAGGCCCGCACGGGTGGTGGTCGCCGACGACCAGACCGTGGTCCGGGAAGGCATCGTGATGCTGCTCGGCCTGCTGCCGGGTGTTGAGGTCGTGGGCGCCGCCGGAGACGGCGAGGAGGCGGTGCGACTGGTCGGAGAACTGGCCCCGGACGTCGTCCTGATGGATCTCAGGATGCCCCGCTGCGACGGCGTGGAGGCCACTCGGCGGATCCGGGAGCAGTTCCCGGGGACCCAGGTCGTGGTGCTCACCACGTACGCGGACGACGAGTCGCTGTTCCCCGCGCTGCGCGCCGGCGCCCGGGGGTATCTGACCAAGGACGCGGGCGGTGACGAGATCGTGCGTGCCGTGGAGAGCGTGTTGTCGGGGGACGCGGGTCTGTCGCCGAGTGTCCAACGCCGGTTGCTGGAGCGGCTGTCCCAGCCCGAGCCCGGCCCGCCGGCGACCGCCGAGGCACCGCCCGACGGACTGACCGCGCGGGAGACCGAGGTGCTGCTCCTGATCGCCGAAGGGCTCAGCAATCAGGAGATCGCCCGCAAGCTGCATGTGTCGACCGCGACCGTGAAGACACACATCAACAACCTCTTCTCGAAAACGGGCCTCAAGGACCGTGCGCAGGCGGTGCGTTACGCCTACAGCAAGGGACTGGTGCGGCCGCCCACACAGGGAATCACCTGATGGGGTGAAGAGCCGGAGGAAGAAGAGCCGGGGATCTGCCCGATCTGTCCATCCTTGGGCATGCAGTCAAGCAACGGTCGTGCCCGTGGAGCCGGGGACGGTCCCGAGAGTTCGGCCGAGAACCAGCAGGACCACGGCGTGCCCTCCCGCGACGTCAGGTACGAAGACCCTTGGTACGACCCAGTGGCCTCCGGCTGGGGCGAGATGGACGGCGCCGGTGTCCCGGCGCAGGCGGTGCCGCCCGACCGCGGGGAGCTGAGCGGAGCGACGGTTCGCGCACGCGATGTGTATGTCGAGGTGCAGCGCAGTGCGGCCTTCCAGGAGGTGCGCACCAGGTACCGGCGGTTCGTCGTGCCGGGAGTCGCCGCCTTCCTCGCCTGGTACGTGGGCTATGTGGTCACCGCCACGACCGCGCCGGGGCTCATGGCCCGGCCCGTGGCGGGAGCGCTGAACGTGGCCATGCTGGCCGGGTTGGGGCAGTTCCTCACCACGTTCCTGCTGACCTGGGCCTATGCCCGGCACGCGCGGCTGCGGCGGGACCGGGCGGCGCTGGAGCTGCGCTGGGACACCCAGGAACTGACCCGCGACGTGTGGGGGGTGCCTCGTGACCGGTGATCATCAGACGCCGGCGCTGCTGTTGTTCAGCGGTTTCGTGGCCGTCACCCTCGGGATCACGACATGGGTGAGCCGTCGCCGGCATGGTTCGGCGGAGGAGTTCTACGCCGGGGGGCGGCTGTTCTCTCCCATGGAGAATGGTTTTGCCATCGCGGGTGACTACATGTCGGCCGCATCCTTCCTCGGGGTCACCGGACTCATCGCGCTGTACGGGTACGACGGGATGCTGTACGTCGTGGGCTTCCTGGTGGCCTGGTTGGTGGTGCTGTTCCTGGTGGCCGAACTGGTGCGCAACTGCGGGCGGTTCACCCTGGCCGACGTGGTGGCCGCGCGGATGAGCGAGCGGCCGGTGCGGATCGCGGCGGGAACTTCCTCGGTCACCGTGTCCGTTCTGTATCTGGTGGCGCAAATGGTCGGCGCGGGCAGCCTGGTGGCGCTGCTGCTGGGACGGACGAGCGGGGCCGTGCAGGCCTGGGCGGTCATCGGGGTCGGCGCCCTCATGGTGGTCTATGTGTCGTTGGGAGGGATGCGGGCCACAACCTGGATCCAGATCGTGAAGGCGGTGCTGCTGCTGAGCGGCACGATCGCGCTGACCGTCCTCGTCCTGCTCCGGTTCCACGGCGACATCGACCGCCTGCTGCTCACGGCCGCGGACCGCAGCGGTCATGGAAGGGCGTTCCTGGCGCCGGGGCTGAAGTACGGCGGGACCTGGACCGCCCGCCTGGACTTCATCAGCCTGGGACTCGCCCTCGTGCTGGGCACGGGGGGACTGCCGCACATCCTGTCCCGTTTCTACACGGTGCCCACCGCGCGGGCCGCCCGCCGTTCGGCGGTGTGGTCCATCGGGCTGATCGGCGGCTTCTACCTGATGACGATCGTCCTGGGCTTCGGGGCGGCGGCGGTGGTGGGGACGGATGCGGTGCGCGGCTCGAACGCGGCCGGGAACACGGCGGTGCCGCTGCTCGCCCTCGACCTGGGCGGTGGCGCGGGCTCGACTGGTGGAACGGTTCTGTTCGCGGTGGTCGCCGCGATCGCCTTCGCCACGATCCTCGCGGTCGTCGCCGGTATCACGCTCGCCTCGTCGGCATCGGTGGCGCACGATCTGTACGCGTCGCTGCGGCGCTCGCGCGGCCGGGTACGCAGCGAGGTGGCGGTGGCGCGCTGGGCGGCGGTCGGCATCGGTGTCGTGGCGATCGCGCTCGGCCTGCTGGCCCGTGACCTCAACGTCGCCTTCCTCGTCGGTCTCGCCTTCGCCGTCGCCGCGTCGGCGAATCTCCCGGTGCTGCTGTACTCGCTGTTCTGGCGCGGCTTCACCACCCGCGGCGCGGTGTGGGCCGTGTACGGCGGGCTGATCCCGGCGCTCGGACTGGTGCTGCTCTCCCCGGTGGTCTCCGGCAGCCCGGCCTCGCTGTTCCCGGACGCCGACTTCCAGTACTTCCCACTGCAGAATCCGGGCATCGTCTCCATCCCGCTCGGCTTCCTCGCCGGCTGGCTCGGCACGATCACCTCCGACGAGGTCGCCGACGAGGCCAAATACGCCGAGACGGAGGTTCGGTCGCTGACCGGCGCCGGCGCCGTGTAGCCGGTCACCGGCGCCCGGCACGAACCCCTACGGCGCGACCCAGGCGTACCGGTGCTCCGGCCGGCCGGTGTCGCCGTACTTCAGAGAGAGCCGGAGGCGGCCGGCCTGCTCCAGGTGGCGGAGATAGCGCTGGGCCGTGGAGCGGCTCAGGCCGGTCCTGGCGGCGACCTCGTGGGCGGACAGCGGCTGGTGGGCGCGGTGCAGGACGCGGCAGATCAGATCGGTCGTGGGCTCCGAGTGGCCGCTCGGCAGGCCGGGCGCGGACGGTGCGGGCGACGTCCGCAGCGCCCCGAAGATCCGGTCGACCTGCTCCTGTCCGGTCAGGCCGTGGCCGCCGACCCGGTCCACCGTGCGACGCAGCGCGGCATAGGAGTCGAGGCGGGCGCGCAGGGCGGCGAAGGTGAAGGGTTTGACCAGGTAGTGCAGGGCGCCCAGGCGCATCGCCTGCTGCACGGTCGTCACATCACTGGCCGCGGTGATCATGATGACGTCCGTGCCGTGACCCTGCTCCCGCATGCGGTGCACGAGATCGAGACCTGTCCGGTCCGGCAGATAGTGGTCGAGCAGGACCAGGTCGATGGTGCCGCGTTCCACGGCGGCCAGTGCCTGGGCGGCGCTGTGCGCGCGGGCGGTCACCCGGAAACCGGGAACCTTTCCCACGTACTTGGCGTTGATCTCGGCGACGCGGAAGTCGTCGTCCACGACCAGGACGTCAATCATCAGGCCTCTCCTTCAAGGCCGACGAGCGTTGAGCCCGTGATTCGGCTCCGCAGTTGTAGCGCGAGCAAAAAGAGCACAACAGACTCTTGCAAGCAGAAGAACGGCTTGTGCTCACAAGACTCCTGCCGTGGCCGGGGCCACACCTACCGTCCCCGGCCATGAGCGCACACACCAGCCCCGCCATCGAGCTGCGGGGCGCGAGCAAGACCTTCAGAACCCCGTCCGGGGGACTGCACACGGTCGTATGCGGTCTGGATCTCACTGTCGAATGCGGTGAGTTCGTGGCCGTCGTGGGCCCGACCGGCTGCGGCAAGTCCACCACGCTGACGCTCGTCAGCGGTCTGGAGGAGCCCACCGAGGGCGAGGTGCTGGTGGCCGGCGAGCCGGTCGACGGTGTCGGCGACAAAGTCGGCTTCGTCTTCCAGCAGGACGCCACCTTCCCCTGGCGCACGGTCCTGTCCAACGTCATGGCCGGCCCCCGCTTCCGGGGCGCACCGAAGGCCGAGGCCAAGGAGAAGGCCCGGGAGTGGCTGGCCCGCGTCGGCCTCGCCGCCTTCGAGGACCGTTACCCCCATCAGCTCTCCGGCGGTCAGCGCAAGCGCGTCGCCCTCGCCGCCACGTTCGTCAACGACCCCGGGATTCTGCTGATGGACGAGCCGTTCTCGGCGCTGGACGTGCAGACCCGGGCGCTGATGTCGGACGAGCTGCTGGAGCTGTGGGAAGGCACGGGCGCCTCCGTCGTCTTCGTCACCCACGACTTGGAGGAGTCCATCGCGCTCGCCGACAAGGTCGTCGTGATGACCGCTGGGCCCGCGACCGTGAAGCAGGTCTTCGACATCGACCTGCCCCGGCCGCGCAAGGTCGAGTCGGTGCGCCTGGAGCCGCGGTTCATCGAGATCTACCGCGAGATCTGGGAGTCCCTTGGCGAAGAGGTCCGCATCACCCGTGAGAGGGGTGCCGCTCATGTCGCCTGACGTCATGCCCGAGGCCCGGGTCGCACCGGCGATGACCGAGCCGGCCGACAAGACGAACCGGGCGCAGGCCCGCGCGAAGGCCGCGCGTCGGCACAGAGCCTTCGTCATCGCCGCGCGGGTGCTGCTGCTGGTGGCCGTCCTAGGGCTGTGGGAGGGACTGTCCCGGGCGAAGATCATCGATCCGTTCAACTTCTCGATGCCGTCGAAGATCTGGGACCAGATCTGGACCTGGGTGATGCACGGAACCGCACTCGGCTCGCTGGGCGAACAGATCTGGTACACGCTGCACGAGGCACTGCTCGGCTGGGTCATCGGTGTCGTCGCCGGTGTGCTCCTGGGTATCGCCCTCGGGCGGGTCAGATTGCTCGCCCAGGTCCTTGGTCCCTACATCAAGGTGCTCAACTCGATCCCCAGGATCGTGCTTGCGCCGATCTTCCTGATCTGGTTCGGGCTCGGGCCGTCCTCCAAGGTCGCCTCCGCCGTCGTGCTGGTGTTCTTCCCGGTGTTCTTCAACGCCTTCCAGGGCGCCCGGGAGGTTGACCGCAACCTGGTGGCCAACGCCCGCATCCTGGGCGCCAGCGACCGCCGTGTGACGCTCCAGGTGGTCATCCCATCGGCCACCTCCTGGATCTTCACCAGCCTCCACGTCAGCTTCGGCTTCGCCCTCATCGGCGCGATCGTCGGCGAGTACATCGGCGCGACCAAGGGCATCGGCCTGCTCGTCGCGCAGTCGCAGAACACCTTCAACGCCGCCGGTGTCTATGCCGCGATGGTCATCCTCGCCGTCGTCGCCCTCGCCGCCGAGGGGCTGCTGACCTTCGCCGAGCGCCGCATCTTCCGCTGGCGGCCCACCGGTTCCGACAGCTGACCGGCCCCTCCCCGGACCAGCCCCCCACGCCTTCCCCGTACCGCCCTCTCACAAGGACGTGAACCGCATGCGCAACACCGCCAGATACGCCGCCCTGGCCGCCGCCGGCCTGCTTGCACTCTCCTCGCTCACCGCCTGTGCCAACGACGCGGCCGGCTCCACGGCCGACACCGGGAGCGACTCCGGCGGCGGCATGGGCGAGTCCGTCAAGATCATGGTCGGCGGGCTGGACAAGGTCATCTACCTGCCCGCGATGCTCACCCAGCGCCTCGGCTACTTCGACGCCGAGGGTGTGAACGTCCAGCTTCTGAGCGAGCCCGCCGGTGTCCAGGCCGAGACCGCGCTCGTCTCCGGCCAGGTGCAGGGTGCGGTCGGCTTCTACGACCACACTCTCGACCTGCAGGTCAAGGGCAAGTCGGTGGAGTCGGTCGTGCAGTTCTCGCGTGCGCCGGGCGAGGTCGAGGTGGTGTCCGGCAAGGCGGCAGGCAGCCTCACGTCGCCCAAGGACTTCAAGGGCCGCAAGCTGGGGGTGACCGGGCTCGGTTCCTCCACCGACTTCCTCACCAAGTACCTGGCGGTCAAGAACGGCGTGAACGTCAGCGAGTTCACGCCCGTCGCCGTAGGTGCCGGACCGACGTTCATCGCGGCCCTGCAGAAGGGAGCGATCGACGGCGGCATGACCACGGACCCGGCCGTCGCCACGATCCTGGACAAGAAGGCGGGCAAGGTCCTCATCGACATGCGCACCCCCGAGGGCTCCCAGAAGGCGCTCGGCGGGCCGTACCCGTCGTCGAGTCTGTACATGCAGACGGACTGGGTGAACGGGCACAAAGACACCGTCCAGAAGTTGGTCAACGCATTCGTCAAGACGCTCAAGTGGATGTCCGCCCACAGCGCCGACGAGATCGCCGCCAAGATGCCCGCCGACTACTCCCAGGGCGACAAGGCGCTCTACGCGCAGGCCATCAAGAGCACCCTGCCGATGTTCACCGACGACGGCGTGATGCCCCGGGGCGGCCCCGAGACCGTCGAGAAGGTCCTCAAGTCGTTCAACCCCAGCATCAAGAACGCCAAGGTCGACTTGAGCAGGACCTACACGACCGAGTTCGTCAACGCTGCCAAGTAGCCGCCGGGTAGCCGAGTCCGCTCAGCCGCGGGTCGCCCACACGTAACGGTGTTCCGGGCGGCCCGCGTCGCCGTACTTGAGCGTCAGCCGCGCCCGTCCGGTGCGCTCCAGGAGCTTCAGGTACCGCTGGGCCGTCTGCCGGCTCACCCCGTCCGCTCGCCGATCTCCTGGGCGGACAGCGGCCCTTCGGAGGTCATCAGCGCCTGACGCACCAGCTCGGCCGTCGTCGGGGAGTGCCCCTTGGGCAGCTCCGGCTCCGACGGCGCGGACAGGGCGCCGAAGATGCGGTCCACCTCCGCCTGCTCGGCCTCGCCGCCGCCGTCCAGGGTCCGCCGCAGCTGGGCATACGCCTCCAGCTTGGCGCGCAGACCGGCGAAGGCGAACGGTTTCACCAGATACTGCAGCGCCCCCTGTCGCATCGCGGCCTGGACGGTCGACACGTCCCGCGCCGCCGTCACCATGATCACGTCGGTCTGGTGGCCGCGCCGGCGCATCTCCCGGACCACCGCGAGACCGGTGTCGTCGGGCAGGTAGTGGTCCATGAGGACCAGGTCCAGCCGCGGCAGCGCCTCCACCTGCCGCAGCGCCTCGGCGGCGCTGTGCGCCTCGCCGGCCACATGGAAGCCCGGCACCTTCTCCACGTACGCGGCGTTGACCCGGGCGACGCGGGTGTCGTCGTCCACGACCAGGACCTCGATCATCGGGTCTCCTCCTCGGTGACGGCAGCGGGCTCCAGGGACCTCTCGAGCGCGGCGGGTTCCAGCTCCGGCTCGGTGAGCGCCTCCGGCAGGACCACGGTGAACTCCGCGCCGCCCCCGGGCGCCTCGCCCACCGTCGCGCTCCCGCCCTGCCGTTCGGCGAGCCGGCGCACCAGCGAGAGCCCGAGGCCCCGTTTGCCGTGCGCGGGCGGCTCCTTGGTGGACCAGCCGTCCCTGAAGACCAGCTCTCGCTGACCGGCCGGGATTCCGGGGCCCGTGTCGTGCACCCTGAGGACGACAGTACGGCCCTCGGTGCGCAACTCGACCTCCACGCGCGCGTGCAGCGTGCCGGCGACCGCGTCGAGGGCGTTGTCCACCAGGTTGCCCACGACCGTGACCAGTCCGCGTGGATCGATCAGCCGGTCGGGCAGCCGGGTGCGCTCCGACACCCACAGCGCGACGCCACGCTCGGCCGCCACCGTCGCCTTGCCGACCAGCAGCGCCGCGAGCAGGGGATCCTGGATCTTCTCGGTGACCTGTTCGGCGGTGACCCGGTGGTCGCCGACGACCTCGCCGACGAACTCCACGGCGTCGTCGTACATCTCCAACTCCAGCAGTCCGAGCAGGGTGTGCATGCGGTTGGCGTGCTCGTGGTCCTGGGCGCGCAGGGCGTCGATCAGCCCGCGCGTGGAGTCGAGTTCGCGCCCCAGCTGCTCCACTTCGGTGCGGTCGCGCAGGGTGGCCACGGCGCCGCCGTCGTCGGTGGGCATGCGGTTGGCGACCAGCACACGCCGGCCGCGCACGGTGAGGAGATCGGTGCCGGTCACCCGGCCGGCCAGGACGTCCGTCGTACGGCCGGCGCCGAGCGCCTCGTCCGGGGTGCGCCCGACGGCCTCGTCGCCGATGCCCAGCAGCCGTCGCGCCTCGTCGTTGAGCAGGCGGACACGACCGCCGCGGTCGAGGGCGACCACGCCCTCACGGATGCCGTGCAGCATCGCCTCGCGCTCCGCGAGCAGCGCCGAGATGTCGGAGAAGGCCAGGTCCCGGGTCTGCCGCTGCACCCGCCGGGAGATCAGCCAGGCGGCCAGCGCGCCCACCGCGAGAGCGCCGCCGGCGTACGCGAACAGACCCGGGATCGCGCTGATCAGCCGCGCCCGCACGCTGTCGTAGCCGATACCGACCGAGACCGCACCGATGATGCGGCGGTGGGTGTCGTAGAGCGGCACCTTGCCGCGGGCCGAGCGGCCCAGGGTGCCCTGGTCGATCTCCATGACCTCCGTGCCGCCCAGGGCCTCGCTGGGGTCGGTGGAGACGTGCCCGCCGATCTCCGAGAGGGTGGTGTGCGACCAGCGCATGCCCCGCCGGTCCATCACCACGATGTACTCGGCGCGCGTGGCCTTCCGTATCCGCTCGGCCTCCCTCTGCACCGGGCCGTTCGCGGTCGGCGGCGTGGTCAGCACACCCTCGGCGATCTGCGGGTCCTGAGCCGTGGTCTCGGCGATGGCCAGCGCGCGGCGCATCGCCTCCTGGTCCAGTTGCTTGCTCAGCGGTGTCAGGAACAGCCCTGTCGCGAGCACCGCGACCCCCGCGGCGATCGCCACCTGCATCAGCAGCACCTGCGAGAACACCCGCCGTGGCAGACCGAGGCGCAGGCGGCGTGCGCGCGGAGTGGGGCTCATACCCACGACGGTACGTGGGGTGACCCGACGCGCCCCAGAAGGTGTGGTGGGGATCTCTTGACCAGTTCTTGAATGAGTGAGCAGTTCTTGAATGAGGGCGTCGCTGCCGGGAAGGGGGCGCTCAGCTCGCCAGCGCCGTCGGCCTCAGCTCGCGCACGGCCACGACGTCCATCCGCGTCGGCGTGCCGAGTACCGTCGCGCCGCAGCTCTCCGGGCGGGGCGGCAGCGACGCCCCCTGCACCACGGTCACCCGCCAGCGGCGCCCGTCCGCGTGCCCCACGGTGACCTCCCAGTGCGGGGCCGCGCCATCGGTCCGTACGACGCTCAGCAGCCCCGCCCGGTACTCGCCCGCCGCCGACCGGACGGCCAGCTCGGCCGCCTGACCGGGCCGTTCCCAGGCGGAGCAGCCGCGGCACCCCTCGACCACCACGCGCCCCTCCTGTGCGCCGTCCAGTGCCTCCTTGATGGTGTGCGCCTCGGCGCGGCCGTAGGCGTAGCCGTGCGGCAGGACGAGCACGGTCGGCGAGAAGCGATGTCCACCCAGATGGGTGACCTCCCAGACTCCGCGCACCCCCGAGGCCGACAGTTCGGCGGCGAGCGGGCGGCCCAGGAGGGCGCAGCAGCGGTCGCGTTTGCCGTTGGTGCACACGAACGCGAGCGGGTCGCCGCGGTACGGCCGCCCGCCGAGCGCGGCGCCGAAGGAACGGTGGTCACCCGCTCCCAAGGCGGCGAAGTCGAGGCCGAGCAGGCGGCGGGGATCGCGGGTCGTGGCGCTGTGCAGCCATCCGCGGCCCGGCACGGTGTGCGCGGCGTACACCTGGCGGACGGCGGGCCTGCCGGGGTCGGCGTGGCGTCCAGGGTGCCGGATGAGCGCGACGCGTACGCCGGTTGCCTCGGCGGCCGCCTCCAGCGCCCGCCCCACGGCGGGGTCCAGGTGGCTCGAAGTGAGCGCCTTGACGCCCCACGGGCCGGGCTGCTCCAGCAGCAGCCACGTCGTCGCCGTGGCCGCCGTACCGGAAACGGGCTCGTCGAGGCTCCGGGAGACGGTCGCGCACCTACTCACAGAGGTGAGCCTAACCTGACTCTCCCTGGGGCGACTTCCGGCCGCGGCTGTGTCCTGCGCCCTCGGCTGTCACGCAGGACCTCGGGGCGCCTGTTCAGGGAGCGGCTGCGGGGGCCGCGGGCCGACGTAGTGGCCCACCGGGCGCATGCGCAGCGGGCGCTCGCCGTACTCCTCCAGGGCGTGGGCGATCCAGCCCGCCGTCCGCGCTACGGCGAAGATCGTCTCGCCGGCCGTCGCGGGCATGCCGCTGGACGCGGTGAAGACCGCCAGGGCCAGGTCGACGTTGGCGTGCAGCGGGGTGTGCCGGGCGGTGGTGGCGACGATGTCCCGGGCGGCGAGCAGGGCGGACTCCGCGCCCGGAACCCGTTCCAGGAGGCCGAACAGCACGCTCGCGCGCGGGTCCTCGCCGGCGTACAGCCGGTGGCCCAGCCCTGGCACCCGGCGGCCCGCGCGCAGTTCGTCGGCGATCACCGGGACGGCCGTGCCCTGGTCGAGCACGTCGAGCAGCATGCGATGGGCGGCGCCGCTCGCGGCGCCGTGCAGCGGGCCCTCCAGGACGCCGAGCCCGGCCGAGACGGCCGCGTAGGCGTGCGCGCGGGCCGAGGCGGCGACCCGGACCGCGAGCGTGGAGGCGGCCAGATCGTGGTCGGCGAGCAGGGCGAGCGCGGTGTCCAGGACGCGCAGGGACGCCTCGTCGGCGGCATGGCCGGTGAGCCGGCCCCAGAGCCGGTGCGCGAGCGGACCGTCGTCCTTGTGGTCGCGCCGGACCGGCGGCAGCGCGGCGACGAGTGTGGGGATCAGGATCCGCGCGGTGTTGAGCACGGCGGCCTCGGACAGGTCGAAGCGCAGCGGATCCTCGGCCGCCGCGGCGACGGCCGCCACGCGCAGCCGGTCGGTGGGGGAGGCGTGCTCGGACAGGGCGGTCACCGCGCGGCGCGCGACCTCGACGGTGGGGGCGGGCGCGGCGAAGGTGATGCCCGGGGTGAGCCGGCCCGTCCACAGCCACTCCGCGACCTCCTCGTAGGAGTGACGCAGCGCCAGCTCGACGGCGTCCACGCCGCGGAAGTAGTACCGGTCCTGCTCGATCAATGTGATGCGGGTCCGGACCGACAGGTCCCCGCCGGAGCCCGGGGTGCCGGCCGCCTCCCGGCGGTGGCGCCGGGCGAGGGCCTCGACCTCCTTCGCCTCGAAGGTGCTGGCACGGCCGCCGGGCTCGCGCCTGCTGCTGAGCAGGCCGCGGCTCACGTACGCGTACACCGTCTCCGGCTTCACGCCGAGCAGTTCGGCGGTCTCCTTGGTGGTCAGCCTGCGCCCGGGACGGCCGGGAGCGGGTTCGTGATCGCGCATGGGGGTCACCGTAGCCGCTCTGCACATATTGATCGATCACATTGATTAAATCAATATTGACAAAAAATCAGTCAAGCATGGACAGTCGGATCAAGTCCAGGGAGGAGAACCATGGCCATCAACAGGACCGCAACCCCGCTCATCGACGCACCGCGCGGCCTCGCCGGCGTCGTCGTCACCGAGACCCGGATCGGCGACGTCCGGGGGCGCGAGGGTTTCTACCACTACCGTCAGTACTCGGCCGTCGACCTCGCGCGCACCCGGGGCTTCGAGGACGTCTGGCACCTCCTGGTCCACGGCGCACTCCCGGACGCGGAGCGCCGGACCGCCTTCACCGCCGAGACCGCGGCGCTGCGACGGCTGCCCGAGGAGGTCCGCGCGGCCCTGCCCGCGATCGCCGCGGCGAGCCGCGCCTGCGGCCCGCTGTCCGGGCTGCGCACGGCCCTGTCCCTGCTGGGCTCGGCCCGGGGGCTGCGGCCGGTGTACGACATCGACACCGACCGGCGCCGCACCGACACCCTGGCCGTCTGCGCGGCCGTACCCACGCTGCTCACCGCCCTGTACCGGCTCGGGCAGGGCCTTGACCCGGTCGAGCCGCGCGAGGACCTCCCGTACGCGGCCAACTACCTGTACATGCTGAACGGTGAGGAACCGGAGCCGCGGCGGGCGCGTGCCGTCGAGCAATACCTGATCTCAACCATTGATCATGGATTCAATGCATCAACCTTCACGGCCCGCGTCATCGCCTCCACCGGCGCCGACGTGGCCGCCTGCCTGACCGGAGCCGTGGGCGCCCTGTCCGGGCCGCTGCACGGCGGCGCGCCCAGCAGGGCCCTGGACACCCTGGACGCCATCGGCTCCCCGGACCGGATCGACCCCTGGATCCGCGAGCGGGTCCTCGCCGGCGACCGGATCATGGGCTTCGGACACGCCATCTACCGCACGGAGGACCCCCGTTCGCGGATGCTGCGGGAGATCGCCCTCGGCTTCGGCGGTCCGCGCGTCGACTTCGCGGTGGAGGTCGAGCGCCGCGTCGAGGCGATCCTCGCCGAGCTGAAGCCCGGCCGCGAACTCCACACCAACGTGGAGTTCTACGCCGGCGTGGTCATGGAGCTCTGCGGACTGCCCCGCGAGATGTTCACCCCCACCTTCGCCGCGGCCCGGGTGGTGGGCTGGAGCGCCAACATCCTGGAGCAGGCGGCCGACTCGAAGATCATCCGTCCGGTCGCGCGGTACGTGGGACCGACGCCGCCGGTCGCGGTGCCGGCCGCCGGCTGACGCACCCGCCCCAGGCGCCCCTCCTATCCTGGACCGGCAGCCGGTCCACACGAGAGAGGTCACCCGTTGGGGAACAGCCTGGCGAACAGCCCGGACAGCAGCCGCAGCCCGCAGCAGATCCCGGTCGTCGTGCTCGCCGGATTCCTCGGCTCCGGCAAGACCACGCTCCTCAACCACCTCCTGCACCGCAGCGGAGGCAGCCGGATCGGAGCGATCGTCAACGACTTCGGGGCCATCGAGATCGACGCGATGGCCGTCGCGGGCGCCCTCGGCGACTCGACCGTCTCGCTCGGCAACGGCTGCCTGTGCTGTGCCGTCGACGCGGGTGAACTCGACCGCTACCTGGAGCGGCTCGCCGACCCGGGCACCGGCATCGACGTGATCGTCATCGAGGCCAGCGGGCTGGCGGAGCCGCAGGAACTCGTGCGGATGGTGCTGGCCTGCGAGCATCCGAGGGTCGTCTACGGCGGCCTGGTCGAGGTCGTGGACGCCGCCGAGTTCGACGACACGCGCGCGAAGCACCCGGAGATCGACCGGCACCTGGCCCTCGCCGACCTGGTCGTGGTCAACAAGCTCGACCGGGCCGCGGACGGTGAGCGGGTCCTCGGTCTGGTGCGGTCCCTCGCGGACCGTGCCGCCGTGGTGCCCGCCACCTACGGCCGGATCGACCCCGAGTTCCTCTTCGACTGCCGGCCGAGCGGGGAGCGGATCGGGCAGCTGTCCTTCGACGACCTCCACGAGCACACAGGGGGCGATGAGCACGCCGGTCATCTGCACACCGGCTACGACAGCCTCGCCTTCACCTCCGAGGCCCCCCTGGAGCCCCGTCGGCTCATGCGGTTCCTGGACAGCCGGCCCGAGGGGCTGTACCGGATCAAGGGGTACGTCGACTTCGGGCCGTACGACCCCCGCAACCGGTACGCGGTGCACGCCGTCGGCCGGTTCCTGCGCTTCTACCCCGAGCCCTGGGGCGCAGCCGCCGGCGAGCGCCTCACCCAGCTCGTGCTGATCGGTTCCGGCATCGACGCCGAGTCCCTCGGCCAGGAGCTCAAGGGGTGCGAGAACGACGCCCCACACGCCGACGAACACGGCATGTGGGGCGTTCTGCGCTATGTCCAGGGCTCCGAGGAGGAACCCGGCCCGGAGCCGTACGAGATGCCGTACGAGGCCTAGAACACCGGTCCCGCGATCACCGCCACGGTCTTCGGCAGCGACGTGCCCGAACCGTCCCGGCGCGGGTCCGGCTCCGGCAGCTCCGCCGGGGTGCCGTTCTTCTGCGCCGCGCGCGCGGGAGTCGGGCCCGCCCAGGCCAGCGACAGGCAGTCCTCCCCCTTCAGGAACCGCTGGCAGCGCACGCCGCCCGTGGCCCGGCCCTTGCGCGGGTACTGGTCGAACGGCGTCAGCTTGGCGGTCGTCTGCACGGAGTCGTCCAGTGTGCCGCGCGAGCCCGCGACCGTGAACACCGCCGCGTCGGCCGCCGGGTCGACGGCCGTGAAGGAGATGACCTTCGCTCCCTCGGCCAGCTTGATGCCCGCCATACCGCCGGCCGGGCGGCCCTGCGGACGCACGATGGACGCCTGGAAGCGCAGCAGCTGGGCGTCGTCGGTGATGAAGACCAGGTCCTCCTCACCGGTGCGCAGCTCCACCGCGCCCACGATCCGGTCGCCCTCCTTCAGCGTGATGACCTCCAACTCGTCCTTGCTGGACGGGTAGTCGGGCACCACACGCTTGACGACGCCCTGCTCGGTGCCGAGCGCCAGGCCCGGGGACGACTCGTCCAGCGTGGTCAGGCAGACCACCGTCTCGTCGTCCTCCAGGGAGACGAACTCGGCCAGCGGCGCCCCTCCGGAGAGGTTCGGCGCGGTCGTCGTCTCCGGCAGCTGGGGCAGGTCGACCACGTTGATCCTAAGCAGTCGGCCCGCCGAGGTCACCGCGCCGATCTCCCCGCGCGCCGTCGCCGGGACCGCCGAGACGATCACGTCGTGCTTGACGCGCTTGGCGCCGGCCTGCTCCGGGAACGGCTCGGCGGTCGCCGTACGGGCCAGCAGCCCCGTAGAGGACAGCAGCACCCGGCACGGGTCGTCGGCCACCTGCAGCGGCACCGCGGCCACCGGGGCACCCGCGGACTCCAGCAGGACCGTGCGCCGGTCGGTGCCGAACTGCTTGGCGACGGCGGCCAGTTCGGCCGAGACCAGCTTGCGCAGTTCCGCGTCGGAGTCGAGGATCCGGGTCAGCTCCGCGATCTCCGCGGTGAGCTTGTCCTTCTCCGCCTCCAGCTCGATGCGGTCGTACTTGGTGAGCCGGCGCAGCGGCGTGTCGAGGATGTACTGCGTCTGCACCTCGCTCAGCGAGAAGCGCCGCATCAGGCGCTCCTTGGCCTGCGCGGAGTTCTCGCTGGACCGGATCAGCCGGATGACCTCGTCGATGTCCACCAGCGCGGTCAGCAGACCCTCGACCAGGTGCAGCCGGTCGCGCTTCTTGCCGCGGCGGAACTCGCTGCGGCGCCGGACCACGTCGAAGCGGTGGTCGAGATAGACCTCCAGCAGCTCCTTCAGGCCCAGCGTGAGCGGCTGGCCGTCCACCAGCGCGACGTTGTTGATGCCGAAGGACTCCTCCATCGGGGTCAGCTTGTACAGCTGCTCCAGGATCGCCTCCGGCACGAAGCCGTTTTTGACCTCGATGACCAGGCGCAGGCCGTGCTCGCGGTCGGTGAGGTCCTTGACGTCGGCGATGCCCTGGACCTTTTTCGCGTTGACCAGATCCTTGATCTTCGCGATGACCTTCTCGGGGCCGACCGTGAAGGGCAGTTCCGTGACGACCAGGCCCTTGCGGCGGGCGGTCACCGTCTCGATCGAGACCGTCGCGCGCATCTTGAAGGTGCCGCGGCCCGTCGCGTACGCGTCCCGGATGCCGTCGAGGCCGACGATCCGGCCGCCGGTGGGCAGGTCCGGGCCCGGGACGTGCTTCATCAGCGCGTCCAGGTCCGCGTTCGGGTGCCTGATCAGGTGGCGGGCGGCCGCGATGACCTCGCGCAGGTTGTGCGGCGGCATGTTCGTCGCCATGCCCACCGCGATGCCCGAGGAGCCGTTGACCAGCAGGTTCGGGAAGGCGGCGGGCAGCGCCACCGGCTCCCGCTCCTGACCGTCGTAGTTCGGCGCGAAGTCGACCGTGTCCTCGTCGATCGACTCGGTCATCAGGCTCGTCGCCTGGGCCTGCCGGCACTCGGTGTACCGCATGGCGGCCGGCGGGTCGTCGTTGCCCAGCGAGCCGAAGTTGCCGTGGCCGTCGACCAGCGGCACGCGCATGGAGAACGGCTGGGCCATGCGCACCAGGGCGTCGTAGATCGACGCGTCGCCGTGCGGGTGCAGCTTGCCCATGACCTCGCCGACGACACGCGCGCACTTCACGTAGCCGCGGTCGGGGCGCAGGCCCATCTCGTTCATCTGGTACACGATCCTGCGGTGCACCGGCTTGAGGCCGTCACGGGCGTCCGGCAGGGCGCGTGAGTAGATGACCGAGTACGCGTACTCGAGGTAGGAGCCACGCATCTCGTCCACGACGTCGATGTCGAGGATCTTCTCCTCGTACGAATCGTCGGGCGGCGGGGTCTTCGTGCTGCGGCGGGCCATCGCTGCCGGCTCCTTGCTCAACGGATGGACGGATCTGACGCGGACCATTGTGGACCGAGGCACTGACAAGCCGTGCCGCGACCCGGTCCCGGCGGCCTTCCCGGGCGTCCCCGGGCGGGTCCGACGCAGGCTACGGGATCCGCTGTGGGCGTACGTCCCGCGGGAACTTCGCCGACGCCCCGCACGCTTTGCATACAGTGGCTGGAACGGCAGGAAAACCGCGGTTTCCACAACCGCCTCCGCTCGCGAAGGGACGCACATGCCCATGGGTCACACGACCACAGCCGAGGCAGGCTCCGGGGGCCTGACAGCGACCGAGCACCGCCTGGCCAACGGTCTGCGCGTGGTGCTCTCCGAGGACCACCTGACCCCCGTGGCGGCGGTCTGCCTCTGGTACGACGTCGGCTCCCGCCACGAAGTCAAGGGACGTACCGGCCTGGCTCACCTTTTCGAGCACCTGATGTTCCAGGGCTCGGCGCAGGTCAAGGGCAACGGTCACTTCGAGCTGGTGCAGGGCGCCGGCGGCTCGCTCAACGGCACCACCAGCTTCGAACGCACCAACTACTTCGAGACCATGCCCGCCCACCAGCTGGAGCTCGCCCTCTGGCTGGAGGCCGACCGCATGGGCTCGCTGCTGGCCGCCCTGGACGACGAGTCCATGGAGAACCAGCGGGACGTCGTGAAGAACGAGCGCCGCCAGCGCTACGACAACGTGCCCTACGGCACCGCCTTCGAGAAGCTGACCAGCCTGTCGTACCCGGAGGGGCACCCCTACCACCACACGCCGATCGGCTCGATGGCGGACCTGGACGCGGCCACCCTGGAGGACGCCCGCCAGTTCTTCCGCACCTACTACGCGCCGAACAACGCGGTGCTCTCCGTGGTCGGCGACATCGACCCCCGGCAGACCCTCGCCTGGATCGAGAAGTACTTCGGCTCGATCCCGTCCCACGACGGCAAGCCCGCCCCCCGCGACGGCTCCCTGCCGGAGATCATCGGCGAGCAGAAGCGCGAGGTCGTCGTCGAGGAGGTCCCGGCGCGCGCCCTCATGGCCGCCTACCGGCTCCCGCACGACGGCACGCGCGCGTGCGACGCCGCCGACCTCGCCCTGACCGTCCTCGGCGGCGGCGAGTCCTCCCGCCTCTACAACCGGCTGGTCCGCCGCGACCGTACGGCCGTCGCCGCCGGCTTCGGCCTGCTGCGCCTGGCCGGCGCGCCCTCCATGGGCTGGCTGGACGTGAAGACCTCCGGCGACGTGGAGGTGCCGGTCATCGAGGCCGCCATCGACGAGGAGCTGGCCCGGTTCGCCGAGGAGGGCCCCACGCCGGAGGAAATGGAGCGCGCCCAGGCCCAGTTGGAGCGCGAGTGGCTGGACCGGCTCGGCACGGTCGCCGGCCGCGCCGACGAACTGTGCCGGTACGCCGTCCTGTTCGGCGACCCGCAGCTCGCCCTCACCGCCGTCAAACGCGTCCTGGCGGTGACCGCGGAGGAGGTCCAGGAGGTCGCCAAGGCCCGCCTGCGCCCCGACAACCGCGCGGTCCTGGTCTACGAGCCGCTGTCCGCCGAGTCCGCCGAGCACACCGAGGAGGCGGGGCGCGGCGAGGACCCGGAGCAGGAAGCGACCGTAGAGGCCGGTAACGAGAACGAGGAGACGGCCAAGTGACCGAGCTCGCCACCATGGACTTCCACCCCCAGCCGCAGCCAGGCCAGGCCAGGCCGTGGGCGTTCCCCGCCCCCGAGCGCGGCACGCTCGACAACGGCCTGACCGTGCTGCGCTGCCACCGCCCCGGCCAGCAGGTCGTCGCCGTCGAGGTGCTGCTGGACGCGCCCCTGGACGCCGAGCCGGCCGGCCTGGACGGCGTCGCCACGATCATGGCGCGGGCCTTCTCCGAGGGCACCGACAAGCACTCCGCCGAGGAGTTCGCCGCCGAGCTGGAGCGCGCGGGCGCCACCCTGGACGCGCACGCCGACCACCCCGGCGTCCGGCTCAGCCTTGAGGTCCCGGCCTCCCGCCTGGCCAAGGGCCTCGGCCTGCTCGCCGACGCGCTGCGCGCGCCCGCGTTCGCCGACAGCGAGGTCGAGCGCCTCGTCCGCAACCGCCTGGACGAGATCCCGCACGAGCTGGCCAACCCCTCCCGCCGGGCCGCCAAGGAGCTCTCCAAGGAGCTGTTCCCGGCGGTCTCGCGCATGTCGCGCCCGCGCCAGGGCACCGAGGAGACGGTCGAGAAGATCGACGCCGCCGCCGTACGCGCCTTCTACGGCCGGCACGTACGCCCCGCCACGGCCACCGCGGTCGTGGTCGGCGACCTCACCGGCGTCGACCTCGACGCGCTGCTCGCCGGCACCCTGGGCGCCTGGACCGGCACCCCGGGCGAGCCGCGGCCCGTGCCGCCGGTGACCGCCGACGACACCGGGCGCGTGGTCATCGTGGACCGGCCCGGCGCCGTGCAGACCCAGCTGCTCATCGGCCGCGTCGGCCCCGACCGGCACGACCGCGTGTGGCCCGCCCAGGTGCTCGGCACCTACTGCCTCGGCGGCACCCTCACCTCCCGCCTGGACCGCGTCCTGCGCGAGGAGAAGGGCTACACCTACGGTGTGCGCGCGTTCGGCCAGGTCCTCAGGTCCGCGCCGGACGGCACGGGCGCCTCGATGCTCGCCATCAGCGGCTCCGTGGACACGCCCAACACCGGGCCCGCCCTGGAGGACCTGTGGAAGGTGCTGCGCACCCTCGCGGCGGACGGCCTGACCGACGCCGAGCGGGACGTGGCCGTGCAGAACCTCGTCGGGGTGGCGCCGCTGAAGTACGAGACGGCGGCGGCCGTCGCGAGCACGCTGGCCGACCAGGTCGAGCAGCACCTGCCCGACGACTTCCAGGCGACGCTCTATCAGCAGCTCGCGGCGACGGGCACGGTGGAGGCCACGGCGGCCGTCGTGAACGCCTTCCCGGTGGAGCGCCTGGTGACCGTCCTCGTCGGTGACGCCGCCCAGATCAAGGCGCCCGTGGAGGCGCTCGGCATCGGTGAAGTGACCGTGGTGGCGGCCGAGTAGCCGGACAGCGGCACGCGCGCGTGGGGCCCTGACGGACTAAGCACCGTCAGGGCCCCCGCTGTTCCACTCCCTTCCCCAGATGCCCGGTTTGAGGCGGAGGTTGCCCGTCTGACCTGTGGGATGCGCTACAAACGCCCGGATCGGTTTGGGATTCCGAAGCGGGCTTCCGTAGCGTCTTCCGGGCTGTTCGTCGGGCAGTGCGCTGCATCCGCGGCACCGGACAGCCATCGCCGAGTCCCCGTACGGCGCGAGCCAGGGGAGCCGGGGACCCACGCAGTCCCTGGGGTGAATCGGGCGCCCGCGCATGCCGCGAGGGGTCCGTAGGAGACCTTCCTGCTCCGAACCCGTCAGCTAACCCGGTAGGCGAGAGGGAAGGAAAGGACCAGCCACTTCATGGCGTTCATGTGCGCCACCGGGAAGCACCGCAAGCCCGGCCGGGTCAAGCGCACCACCGCTCAGGCGGCGGGCATCGCGGCCCTCACCACCACCGGTGCCGTCGGCACCCTCGCCGCCTCCCCGGCGCTCGCCGCCGAGCACACCGTGGAGCAGACCGGTCTCACGCCGGTCCTCACCGTGAGCGACGACGTCGCCGAGCACATCGCCGCGCAGGCCGCCGCGCAGAAGCAGGCAGCCGAGCAGAAGGCGGCCGAGGAGGCCGCGGCGAAGAAGGCGAAGGACGAGCGCGAGGCCAGGGCCCGCGCCGCCCGGGAGGCCGAGCGCAAGCGCCTGAACGCCTTCGTCGCCCCGATAGCCGACTCCTACGTCTCCACCGGCTACCAGGCCAGCAGCTCCCTGTGGTCCTCCGGCCACCACACGGGCATCGACTTCCACGCGGCCACCGGCACCCCCGTCCACGCGGTCGGCTCCGGCACCGTCGTCTCCACCGGCTGGGGCGGCGCGTACGGCAACCAGATCGTGATCCGCATGGCCGACGGCATGTACACCCAGTACGGCCACCTGTCGTCCATCGGCGTCTCGGTGGGCCAGCAGGTCACCCCGGGCCAGCAGATCGGCCTGTCCGGCGCGACCGGCAACACCACCGGCCCGCACCTGCACTTCGAGGCCCGCACGACCCCCGACTACGGCTCGGACGTCGACCCCGTCGCCTACCTCCGCGAGCACGGCGTGAACGTCTGACGCCGCATCGCACGGCCCGCGAAGCCCCGGCTCACCGAGCCGGGGCTTTCGCCGTTTTTCGCGGGCCCCGCCCGGCCCGCTGACCAAAAAATATCCATGGAATCCGGCCCGCCGTCGGAAATTCCGGCTCATTGGAATAGAGTCACGGAACACGCGTCCATCGTCGACGTTTCACGGGGATTAAGGCGGAGGTCGGTCATGCGTATTCCGGCGCACTCGGTGTGCACGGCCATCCGGGACGACATCGTCGCGGGTGTCTACGAGCGCGGCGGCCGGCTGACCGAGGAAGTCCTGGCCCGTCGCTACGGCGTCTCGCGCGTCCCCGTCCGCGAGGCCCTGCGCACCCTGGAGGCCGAGGGCTTCGTGGTGACCCGCCGGCACGCGGGCGCGTGCGTGGCCGAGCCGACCGAGCAGGAGGCCGCCGACCTGCTGGAGATGCGCATGCTGCTGGAGCCGCTCGGGGCCGCCCGGGCCGCCCAGCGGCGCACCGAGGCCCATCTGAAGGTGCTGCGCGGCCTCGTCAGGCTGGGCCAGGAGCGGGCCCGCACGGGCAACAGCGGCGACCTGCGCTCGCTGGGCGGCTGGTTCCACGAGACGCTCGCCCAGGCCTCCGGCAGCCCGTCGCTGACGGCGATGCTCACCCAGCTGCGGCACAAGATCGCCTGGATGTACGCGGTGGAGGCGCCGGTAAGCCCGGTGGACCACTGGGCGGAGCACGGCGCCATCGTCGACGCGGTGGCGCGCGGCGACGGTGAGCGCGCGCGGGCGGTCACGGCGCTGCACACCGAGCGCGTGACGGCCGCGCACCGGCTGCGTTTTGCCGGAGGCGCCGAGCGTGTGAGGACTTCGCAACACGCCGTAAACATGTCGGGTCTTCGGCATTAACACGGGCGCCGTATACAAAGAAGAGTAATTCGGCTGCGGTGTATTTCCGCTGCCCGAATTCAGGTGTGCGCGCAATGAGCCCGGAAAGGGTGGAGCCGCGCCGCCCGAAAACAGGCGACGCGGCTCCGGCGTTATCGCTGTGCCGGTGTTCAGACCGTCTCGGGCAGTTCCTCGAGACCCTCGGAGACCAGCTTGGCCAGACGGTCCAGGGCGGCGTCCGCGCCCTCTGCGTCGGAGGCCAGGACGATCTCCTCGCCCCCCTGGGCGCCAAGCCCCAGGACAGCCAGCATGGAGGCCGCGTTGACGGGGTTGCCGTCAGCCTTGGCGATCGTCACCGGGACGCCTGCGGCCGTGGCGGCTCGGACGAAGATGGAGGCGGGGCGGGCGTGGAGGCCCTCGGCCCAGCCGACGTTGACGCGGCGCTCAGCCATGTGTTGCTGCCCTTCAGTCTTCAGGGTTGTCTAGACCAGTTTCCCATATCGTGAAGCATGCCCGGAGCGCACCGTCGTCCGCTCCGGTGTGGCGCCGGAACCGCGGCCTCGGTTCCGGCTTGTCGTCCTCCACAGACTGCCCCGCGCCGTTGTCGGACGCGAGCCGTACTCTGGGGCCCATGCAGACCTCGGCGGACCGGCAGGACCGGCACCTCTACCCCGCCCACTGGGAGGCGGACGTGGTGCTGCGCGACGGGGGTACGGCGCGCATCAGGCCCATCACCATCGATGACGCCGACCGCCTGGTCAGCTTCTACGAGCAGGTCTCGGACGAGTCGAAGTACTACCGCTTCTTCGCGCCGTACCCCAGGCTCTCCGCCAAGGACGTCCACCGCTTCACGCACCACGACTTTGTGGACCGGGTGGGACTCGCGGCCACCATCGGCGGCGAGTTCATCGCCACCGTACGCTATGACCGCATCGGCGCCGACGGCATGCCCGCCTCCGCACCCGCCGACGAGGCCGAGGTCGCCTTCCTGGTGCAGGACGCCCACCAGGGCCGCGGGGTCGCCTCCGCCCTGCTGGAACACATCGCGGCGGTCGCCCGTGAACGCGGCATCCGCCGCTTCGCCGCCGAGGTGCTGCCCGCCAACACCAAGATGATCAAGGTGTTCACGGACGCCGGCTACACCCAGAAGCGCAGCTTCGAGGACGGCGTCGTCCGCCTGGAGTTCGACCTCGAACCCACCGACCGGTCCCTCGCCGTGCAGCGCGCGCGGGAACAGCGCGCCGAGGCCCGGTCGGTACGGCAGCTGCTCATGCCCGGCTCCGTGGCGGTCGTCGGCGTCGGCCGCGCCCCCGGCGGCGTCGGCCGCAGCGTCCTCGGCAACATCCGGGACGCCGGCTACGGCGGCCGGCTGCACGCCGTGAACAAGGCCTTCCCGGAGGACCTCGGTGAGGTCGACGGGGTGCCGGCGTACCGGCGCGTGCGGGACATCGGCGATCACGTGGACCTCGCCGTGGTCGCCGTACCGGCCGAGCACGTGCCCGCCGTGGTCGCCGAGTGCGGGGACCACGGAGTGCAGGGGCTCGTCGTGCTCTCCGCCGGGTACGCCGAGAGCGGGCCCGAGGGGCGCGAGCGGCAGCGGGCGCTCGTGGAGCAGGCGCGCGCGTACGGCATGCGGATCATCGGCCCGAACGCCTTCGGGGTCATCAACACCGCGCCCGGTGTCCGGCTGAACGCCTCCCTCGCCCCGGAGATGCCCCGCCCCGGCCGCATCGGCATGTTCGCCCAGTCCGGCGCCATCGGCATCGCCCTGCTGTCCCGGCTGCACCGGCGCGGGGGAGGGGTCACCGGAGTCACCGGCGTGTCCACCTTCGTGTCCGCCGGCAACCGCGCCGACGTCTCCGGCAACGACGTCCTCCAGTACTGGTACGACGACCCCGAGACCGACGTCGTCCTCATGTACCTGGAGTCCATCGGCAACCCGCGCAAGTTCACCCGCCTCGCACGCCGGACGGCGGCGGCGAAACCGCTGGTCGTGGTGCAGGGAGTCGGATCCGCCCCGCAGGGACACGCGGTACGGGCCACCCGGCTGCCGCACGCCACGGTCTCCGCGCTGCTGCGCCAGGCCGGGGTGCTCCGGGTCGACACGATCACCGAGCTGGTCGACACGGGCCTGCTGCTCGCCCGGCAGCCGCTGCCGGCGGGGCCGAGGGTGGCGATCCTGGGCAACTCCGAGTCGCTGGGGGTGCTGACGTACGACCGGTGTCTGGCGGAGGGGCTGCGGCCTTCGCTCCCGCTGGACCTGACCACCGGGGCGACGGCGGAGGACTTCCACGGGGCGCTGGCGCGGGCCCTGGCCGACGACACGTGCGACTCCGTCGTGGTGACGGCGATACCCGCGATCGGGGAAGCGTCGCCGGGGGACGCGGAGCTGGCCGAGGCGCTGCGGTCGGCGGCGGCTGCGGTTCCCGGGAAGCCGGTGCTCGTCGTGCATGTGGAGCTCGGGGGGCTGGCTGAGGCGTTGTCGGCTGCGGCGAGTACTGCGCCACAGGCCGTTTCCGGGGCGCCCGGTACTGAGGGCGGTGCCCATCAGTACCGCCCTGCGGAACGATCGCCCACCGCGCTGGCGGAAGCGGTCAGTCCTCCGGAGGGCCAGCACCTCATCCCCGCCTACCCCGCCGCCGAGCGTGCCGTGCGGGCGTTGGCCGAAGCCGTCAAGTACGGGCAGTGGCGGCGGGAGGCCATGGACCCGGGGAAGGTGCCCGAGTACGACGACATCGACGAGAAGGGCGCCGCGCGGCTGATCGGTGAGCTGCTCGCCCGCGGCGAGGGGCTGACGATCTCCGACGCGGAGACCTGCGAACTGCTCGGCAGGTACGGCATCCCCGTACGGCGCGCACTGCCCGCGCCCACCCCCGACGCCGCCGCCGAAGCCGCCCGCACCCTCGGCTACCCCGTCGCCCTCAAGGCCACCGCCCCCCACCTCAGGCACCGCGCCGACCTGGGCGGCGTACGCCTCGACCTCGCGGACGAGGAGCAACTACGCCGGGCCTACGCCGAGTTGACCGAGCTGTTCGGCAAGCCGGAGGAGCTGCGGCCGGTGGTGCAGGGCATGGCGCCGCGCGGCGTCGACACCGTCGTACGGGCCGTGATCGACCCGGCGGCCGGGGCCGTGCTGTCCTTCGGGCTCGCCGGGGCCGCCTCGCAGCTGCTCGGGGACATGGCGCACCGGCTCGTCCCGGTCACCGACCGGGAGGCGACCTCGCTGGTGCGGTCGATCCGTACGGCACCGCTGCTGTTCGGCTGGCGCGGCTCCACGCCGGTCGACACCCCGGCGCTGGAGGAGCTGCTGCTGCGGGTGTCCCGGCTGGTCGACGATCACCCGGAGGTGGTCGCCGTCACCCTGGAACCGGTCGTCGTCGCCCCGCACGGCGTGAGTGTCCTCGGCGCCACGGTACGGCTCGCGCCCCCGCCCGCCCGCGACGACCTGGGCCCGCGCACGATGCCGGCCTACTGAGCGGACGAGGGGGCCGCATGGAGATCGCCGGCCGCGAGCTGCCCGAGGGCAGTTGGTGGGACTGGGAGGTGATCGGCTGGGACGCGGGTGAGCTGCGCCTCGCCGCCGGGAACGACCTCACGTACCACCACGGCCTGGAGGCCGTCTTCGTCGCCCCGCTCCTCGTGTCCTGCCCGCTCGCCTTCCAGGATCCCGTATTCCGCGCGCCGACGGCCGCGGAGACGGCACGGCTCGTGCGCGCCCTCGGGGAGGCGCCGGCCCTCGTGGTCGCGTTCGAAGCGGACGCCGGCGGCCCGGAGCCCCTCTCCTGTCTGATCGCCGCCGAGCGGCTGGAGATCCGGCAGGGACTCGTTCGAAGACGGCCACGCGCGCCTGCGCAAGCCGCCCCCGGTCCGTGCGACTGGCCCGGACCCCCCTTGCCCACGGATTAGGATGGACGCCATGGCCAAGACCAGTACGACGACCCAGGGGCTGCGCGCGGCGATCGAGCGCAGCGGCTACTACCCGGCCCTCGTGGCCGAGGCGGTGGAGGCCGCTGTGGGGGGCGAGCCCATCCGGTCGTACCTGGTCCACCAGGAGACCACCTTCGACCAGAACGAGGTGCGGCGGCATGTGACCGTGCTCGTTCTCACCGGCAACCGGTTCATCGTCAGCCACACCGACGAGCAGGCCGCCGACAGCACCTCCCCGACGCCGTACGCCACCACCTCCACCGAGTCCGTGAAACTCAGCAGGATTTCGTCGGTCGTGGTCAGCCGGGTGGTCGCGAATCCCGAGCAGTACGCGCCGGGCACGCTGCCCCGTGAGGTCGTGCTGACCATCGGGTGGGGCGCGGTCAACCGCATCGACCTGGAGCCCGCCGCCTGCGGCGACCCCAACTGCGACGCCGACCACGGCTACACGGGCAACTCCACGGCGGACGACCTCAGCCTGCGCGTCAGCGAGGCCGGGGACGGCCCGGACACGGTGCGGCAGGCGCTCGCCTTCGCACAGGCCATCTCGGAGGCGACCGCGGACATCGCCCGCTGATGTCCCAGCTCTCCGCCTGGGACCACCCAGAACCCCTCGCCCTGGACACCGCGCCGCTGCCCGAGTACGGCACCGGCTCCCTCGCCGACCTGCTGCCCACCCTCGCCGTCGGCATGGGCGTCCCCGGCCTGACCGCCACCATCCAGGAACTGACCCCGGCCGACCGGGTCTGTGTGCTGCTGATCGACGGGCTCGGCTGGGAGCAGCTGCGGGCGCACGCCGCCGAGGCGCCCTTCCTGACCTCGCTGCTCGGCACCTCACGCGGCGGCACCGGCCGTCCGCTCACCGCCGGCTACCCGGCGACCACCGCCGTCTCCCTCGCCTCCGTCGGCACCGGCCTGCCGCCCGGCGTCCACGGCCTGCCCGGCTACACCGTGCGCAACCCGGACACCGGTGAGCTGATGAACCAGCTTCGCTGGCAGCCGTACACCGATCCGCACTTCTGGCAGCCCTACCCCACCGTCTTCCAGCTGGCCCAGGCGGCCGGGGTGCACGCCGCCCAGGTGACCTCGCCGATCTTCGAGCACACTCCGCTGACCAGGATCGCGCTCAGCGGCGGCAGCTTCCACGGACGGCTGAGCGGCGAGGAGCGCATGGACCTCGCGGCCGAGCAACTGGCGGCGGGGGACCGGTCACTGGTCTACACGTACTACTCCGAGCTGGACGGCGCCGGACACCGCTACGGCGTCGCCTCCGACACCTGGCGCGGCCAGTTGATGTGCGTCGACCGGCTCGCCCAGCGCCTGGCCGAGCAACTGCCGCCGCGCAGCGCGCTCTACGTCACCGCCGACCACGGCATGGTCGACGTCCCCTTCGACGACGAGCACCGCATCGACTTCGACACGGACTGGGAGCTGCGCGCCGGGGTCGCCCTGCTGGGCGGCGAGGGCCGGGCACGGCACGTGTACGCGGTGCCGGGCGCCCAGAACGACGTACTGACCGTCTGGCGCGAGGTGCTCGGCGAGCAGTTCTGGGTGGCCTCGCGCGACGAGGCGATCGAGGCGGGCTGGTTCGGGCCGCACATCGACGAGCGGGTGTACCCACGGCTCGGGGACGTGATCGCGGCCGCCCACGACGACGTCCTGATCATCGCGTCCGAGCGGGAGCCCAAGGAGTCGGCGCTGGTCGGCAACCACGGTTCGATGACGCCCGCCGAGCAGCTCGTCCCGCTGCTCGAAGTACGCTCCTGAAGCCCCCTGCCCCGACCGTTCGCCGAAAGGTGCTCAACTCCTCATGCCCGAGCTGGTGTTCTTCTCCGGAACGATGGACTGCGGGAAGTCGACGCTGGCTCTGCAGATCGAGCACAACCGCTCCGCGCGCGGCCTCGTCGGCATGATCTTCACCCGCAACGACCGAGCGGGCGAGGGCAAGCTGTCGTCGCGGCTCGGCCTGGTGACCGACGCGGTGGAGGTCGCGGACGACCAGGACCTGTACGGCTATCTCGTGGAGCACCTCTCGCAGGGCCGCCGGGCCGACTACGTGATCGCGGACGAGGCGCAGTTCCTCGCACCCGAGCAGATCGACCAGCTCGCGCGGGTGGTGGACGATCTCGGACTGGACGTGTACGCCTTCGGGATCACCACCGACTTCCGCTCCAAGCTCTTCCCCGGCTCGCAGCGGCTGGTGGAGCTGGCCGACCGCATCGAGGTGCTCCAGGTGGAGGCGCTGTGCTGGTGCGGCGCCCGCGCCACGCACAACGCCCGCACGATAGGGGGCGAGATGGTCGTCGAGGGCGCCCAGGTGGTCGTCGGCGACGTCAACCAGGCGGCGGGCGAGGTCGGCTACGAGGTGCTGTGCCGCCGCCACCACCGCCGCCGGATGACCGCCGCGACGGCACGAGCGGCGGCCCTGTCCCCGGACGTGCTCCCCGTCTCCTCCGCCTGACCCGAAGCCCCCACCCGAACCGCCCCCACCGGCTGGGTCCGAGTTGTGGGGGCGTGGTTGCTTGCTGAGGGCGGATCGGTCTCGTCCGGGTGGGACCGCTTGTTCCCGAGGGGTCGGTCGGGGCCGGCTCCGTGGGCCGCGCTTGCTTCCTGAAGGGCCGACCGGTCTCGCCGGGGCGGAACCGCCGGCCGGACCCGCTCCGCGGGACCGCTTGCCCCTCCCCGAGGGGTCGGACGAACTCGGCCCGCGGGGAGTACGAGCCCGGCCGAACCGCGGAGCGCTGAGGGCGAACCCGGCTGAACCCGTGGAGCGCTGAGTGCGAACCCGGCTGAGCCCGCGGAGCGTTCAGTGGGGGTTCTGGATCACTGAGAACTCCGCGCCCTCCGGGTCCGCCACCGTCGCCACCCGGCCGTGCGGGCTGTCGGCGGGCTGTCTGATGACGCGGCCGCCGAGGTCCGCCACCTGCCGTACCGTCGCGTCGGCGTCGGCGACCTCGAAGTACGTCTGCCAGTGCGGTCCGCGATCGCGAGGCAGGCCATGGCCCAGGCCGTGCAGTCCGGCCACCGGACGGCCGGCGAGGTGCAGCGTCACGTAGTCGAAGTCGGCGGAGACCACCGGCTCCCGCTCGTAACCGAACACGGTCGCGTAGAACTTGGAGACGCTGTCGGTCTCGAAGGTCACCAGCTCGTTCCACGCGGGCGTGCCGGGCACTCCGGTGAGCGTGGTGCCGAGGTGCGCGGAGCCCTGCCAGATGCCGAACACGGCCCCGGAGGGGTCCGCGGCGATGGCGATCCGACCGGCCTCGGCGGCGTCCAGCGGTCCGACCGCCACGGTGCCGCCGCACTCCCGTACCGTGTCGGCCGTCTGGTCCACGTCGTCCGAAGCGAGGTACGGCGTCCAGGCGATCGGCAGCCGGCGGTCCGGCGGCAGCTGGCCCATGCCCGCCACCTCGTGCCCGTCCAGCAGCGCCCGCACATACGGGCCGAGCTGCTGCGGGCCCGGCCGGAACTCCCAGCCGAACAGCTCGCCGTAGAACTCCTCGGTGGCGGCCAGCCCGTGCGCCATCAGGCTCACCCAGCAGGGCGTGCCGGGCGCACGCCGCGCGTGCGGGCCGGCCGGCTCCCGTGCCTCGGTCATCGATCACTCTCTCCCCGGCCCCTCGCGGTGGCCGTGTCGCTTCCGCTCCCCGGAAGGGGTGTCCACGCCGGCGGCGGATACGCCCGTGCCGGTGTCCGCATCCTCCACGCCGCAGCGGGACTTACCGCGCCGACGCTCGGCGACACCTCCGGGAGGATGCCCGGTCTGCCGTCTCTCGCCGCTTCCTGACGATGGCCGACGGGGGTCCGCCGGCTGTACAGCACGTGCTCGATCCCGTACGCCGGGTGATCGAGCCTGTCCGGCCGAGCAGAGTAGCCGCACCTGGACGCCGCGGCCACCCCTGGCGTATGCATGGCGCCATGACAGCCATCATCACTGCATCCGAACTCGCATCCGCCTTGACCCGGGACCGCCCTCCGGTGCTGCTGGACGTCCGCTGGCAGCTCAGCCTGGCCAAGGCGGCGGGCGCGCCGGCCTTCGACGGGCGGGCCGAGTACGCGGCCGGGCACATCCCCGGCGCGGTCTTCGTCGACCTGGACCGCGAACTGGCCTCAGAGCCCGGGGCGAACGGCCGGCATCCGCTGCCGGATCTCGCGGAGTTCGGCGCCGCGATGCGCCGTGCGGGCGTGTCGGCCGGCCGCCCGGTCGTCGTGTACGACGGCGGCCAGGGCTGGGCGGCGGCGCGCGCGTGGTGGATGCTGCGCTGGACGGGTCACCCGGACGTGCGGGTCCTCGACGGCGGATTGCCCTCCTGGGAGGGCGAGCTGTCGGACGAGGTGCCGGAGCCGGCCGAGGGCGACTTCCGGCCGGCCCCCGCCGCCGCGGAGCTGCTGGACGCGGACGGGGCCGCGGCCCTGGCCCGCACGGGGGTGCTGCTGGACGCGCGGGCGGGGGAGCGGTACCGCGGTGAGGTCGAGCCGATCGACCGGGTCGGCGGGCACATCCCGGGCGCGGTCTCGGCGCCGACGACGGAGAATGTGGGCCCCGACGGCCGCTTCCTGCCCGCGGCGGAGTTGCGGGACCGGTTCAAGGCCCTAGGCGTGTCCGGGGACACCGAGGTGGGCGTGTACTGCGGCTCGGGCGTCTCCGGAGCCCACGAGGTCCTGGCACTCGCGGTGGCCGGCATCCCGGCGGCCCTGTACGTCGGTTCCTGGTCCGAATGGTCCTCGGACCCGTCCCGTCCGGTGGCGGTGGGCGCGGATCCGCAGTAGCGGATGCCGGAGGCCTTTGAGGCACCGAGCCGGAGGCCTTTGAGACGCCGAAAAGTGGGGGCACGCACGCGTACCCCCACTTTTCCGCCACTTCCTACGGCGGTTACGCCCGTTACTCCTGCTTCTTGCGGCGCGTGCCGAACACGATCTCGTCCCAGCTCGGCACGGCGGCGCGGCGGCCGGGGCGGACTCCGTCGGCCTCGGCCTGGCGGTCGGTCGCGCCGATGAGCCGGTCGCGGTGGCTGCCGACCGAGCGGGGCATGAGGACGTCCGCGTAGGCCGAACCGGCCGAGGCGGCGGGGGCCGGCGGCTCCTCGGCGGCCGGTTCGTCGGCGGGCTCCTCAGGCGTCGGCTCCGGACGCTCCGGGACCACCAGGTCACCCCGGAAGCTCGGTACCGCCTCCAGCAGGCTTGTCAGCGAGTCGCGTTCGCCCGTGCTCTCCTCGGCGGGCTCGGACGGCTGCGCGGGCAGGCTCGGCCGCTCCCGCTCGCCCCGGTCGAGCGCGCGGTCCATCGAACGCTCGCGCGGCAGGCGGGCGATGCGCGGCACGAACGGGAAGCTCGGCTCGGGCACGGCGAGGTCGTCGGACTCGCCGATCAGCGAGCGCGCCTCGTCGTCCACGGCCTGCACGAGCCGCCGGGGCGGGTCGTACGTCCAGCTCGCCGAGTGCGGTTCGCCCGCGACCCGGTAGACGAGCAGCACCTCCCAGGTGCCGTCGTCGCGGCGCCAGGAGTCCCACTGCACGGTGTCCTTCTCGGCGCCGCGCAGCAGCAGCCGCTCCTGCACGGCCTCGCCGAGCAGCGGCCCGGAGTTCTCGCCGGGGCGGCGGACCGGGGTCTTGCGGGCGCGCTCGGCCATGAAGGCGCGCTCGGCCAGCACCGGCCCCTCGAAGCGCCGGACCCGGTCGACGGGGATGCCGGCGAGCTGTGCCACCTCTTCCGCGGTGGCACCTGCGCGTATCCGCGCCTGGATGTCACGCGGGCGCAGATGGCTCTCGACCTCGATCTCGATCTGGCCGAGGCGCGGCCGGTCGCCGCGCACGGCGGCGCGGAGCCGTTCGTCGATCGGAAGGGTGTACTCCGTTGCGTCGGCAGCCTTGAGCACCAGCCGTGTGCCGTCATTCGAGACGGCCACGACACGCAGTTCGGGCATGGGGACCTCCCGGGTGGTGCCTGCCGACGTCACGTGCGTCGCTGCTTCCGCTAGTCGAGTGTGGCCTGCCCGGGTGCAGCCTGCCACAACCTTGCCGAGTTGCCCGGCGTGTCGGGCACGGGCCCTGGATCGCCGTTATGGCACGGTTACCTGTTCGCAACGCTAAGTGACCAAAACTGTCACCCTGTGCAACTAGCCCCCTCCCGGCGGTCCTTCAAGGCCGCGGACACCCTGGTGGGAGACCGGACCCAGGGCTCGCAACAGTACTCCATTTGGACCATGTGCGTGGATGGGCGCGCCGCCCAACTTCTGGCAACGCGTGCGACTTGGCCCCTGGCAACCGGTTCTGCCGATCATGAACGTGGCGAACTTCACGCAATCCCCAGAAACGGAACTAATGGTTTCCGCCTTGCGTCCCTCTCTCGTGCAGTCGGTCGGTCAATGTCGATCAAGTACGGGAAAGGCAGGCAAGTTCCGGGTATGCGTGAAACCCCCGACGCGGGTCGCAAACGGATCGACCTGAGCGTCCCCCAGGTGGCGGGCAGTGCCCTGGCGGCCGTCGTGGCGGCCAAACTGGCGTCGTACTTCGGGGTGTACGGCACGATCCTCGGCGCGGGAGTCGTCAGCGTTGTCGCCACCTGCGGGGGCACGCTGTTCCAGCACTTCTTCAAGCGGACCGGGGAGCAGCTGCGGGAGGCGACGGTCGCGCCCCGTCCCAGGGAGGAAGTGCCACGGACTCCGGGTGAGTTCACCGAGGGCACCGTCTACCGCGCGCGGGCCAGGGGCCGGCGGCGGCAGGTGGTGGCGGCCGCCGTCGTCTTCGGGGTGACCATGGCCGGCGTCACGACGTACGAACTGGTGTCCGGCAACACCTTCAGCGGTGGCACGGGTACGACGGTCGGCGACGCCGTCACCGGCCGGAGCCATGTCTCCTCGACGTCCGATGCGCCGGCCGGGTCCGGGGAGCCACCGGTCCCTTCGGGCACCGCGTCCCGCGGGCACGCACCCGAGGCCGGCGGCGGTACGACCCACAGCTCGACACCGACGCCCGGCGCCTCCCGGGGCGGGGAGGCGAGCGAGGGCCCGAGCCCTTCGCCGACCCCCACGCCCAGCGGGTCCGCCCAGGCGCCTACGACCCCAGAACCCTCCGCAAGTAGTCGTTCTGGAACAGCCGTTCCGGGTCAAGACGGTCCCGCAGCGCGGTGAACTCCCCGAAGCGCGGGTAGACGCGCGCGAAGTACTCGGCGTCCCGGGTGTGCACCTTGCCCCAGTGCGGCCGCCCCTCGTGCGCGGTGAAGATCCGCTCGGCGGCGGTGAAGTACGCCTGGTAGGGCGTGCCCCGGAACATGTGTACGGCGACGTAGGCGCTGTCCCGGCCGGAGGCGGTGGACAGGGTGATGTCGTCGGCCGGGGCGGTGCGCACCTCGACGGGGAAGCTGACGCGTAGCCCCGAGCGCTCGACCATGCTCTTCAGCTCGCGCAGCGTCTGAGCCAGGGCCGCGCGCGGGACGGCGTACTCCATCTCGACGAAGCGCACCCGGCGCGGGGAAGTGAAGACCTTGTAGGGGATGTCCGTGTACGTGCGCGCGGACAGGGCCTTGCTGGAGACCTGGGCGATGGCGGGAATGGTGGCGGGAGCGGCGCGGCCGACCCACTGGGCCACCTGGAAGACGCCGTTGGAGAGGAACTCGTCCTCGAACCAGCCGGCCAGCTGCCCCACGGGCTGCTCGGGACCGGCGCTGCGGTTGTTCCGTTTGGTGTTGGTGTTACCGGTGTGCGGGAACCAGTAGAACTCGAAGTGCTCGTTCTCCGCCCAGAGTTGATCGAACTCGGCGAGGACCCGGTCGAGGGGCATCGGCTCCTCGCGCGCGGTGAGCAGGAACAGCGGTTCCACGGCGAAGGTGATCGCGGTGACGATGCCGAGGGCGCCGAGGCCTATTCGGGCGGCCGCGAACACCTCGGGGTTCTCCTTCTCGGAGCAGGTCAGCACCGAGCCGTCCGCCGTGACCAGCTCAAGCCCTTTGATCTGGGCGGCGATCGAGGCCGACTCGCGGCCCGTGCCGTGTGTGCCGGTGCTGGTGGCCCCGGAGACGGTCTGCTCCATGATGTCGCCCATGTTGGTGAGCGACAGACCTTCGCGCGCCAGCGCCGCATTGAGTCGCTTGAGCGGGGTGCCGGCCTGGACCGTGACCGTCATGGCTTCACGGTCAATGTTGCGGATACCGGTCAACAGTTGAGGGCGGATCAACACACCGTCGGTGGCCGCGATCGAGGTGAAGGAGTGCCCGGTCCCGACCGCCTTCACCTTCAGGCCGTCCTCGGCGGCCCGGCGCACCGCCGCCGCCAGCTCCTCCACCGATGCCGGCGCGACCTGCCGGGTGGGCCGGGCGGAGACGTTGCCGCCCCAGTTACGCCAGGTGCCGTTCTTCCCGCTCGCTGTGCTGCTCAACGGTGCCTCCCCGACCCGCGGCCGGCCTGCGCAGCCGGCGGTACCCGAGGAAACCGACCGCGACCGCGACGGCCCCGGACACGGCCGGAACCCCGTACCCGGCCCGCGCCCCGGCTGCGTCGATCACCCAGCCGGCCACGGAGGAGCCGAGCGCGACACCGACCGCGAGGCCGGTGCTCACCCAGGTCATGCCCTCGGTGAGCTGCGCGCGAGGTACGTGCTCTTCGATGAGGGACATCGTCGTGATCATCGTCGGTGCGATGGACAGCCCCGCAACGAACAGCGCCACGGCCAGAAGCGGCAGGTTTCCGACCAGTAGGAGGGGGATCATACTCACGGCCATCGCCGCCACGCCCAGCAGCCAGCGGCGTTCCGGCGCCCCGCCGAGCCGCAGCAGTCCGAAGACCGCCCCGGCCGCACAGGAGCCGGCCGCGTACAGCGCCAGCACGATGCTCGCGGCGCCCTTGTGGCCGCGCTCGTCGGCGAAGGCGACGGTGACCACGTCCACCGACCCGAAGATCGCGCCGGTCGCCGCGAAGGTGGCCACCAGCACCTGGAGCCCGCCCGAGCGCAGGGCCGTGCCGCCGCCGTGCTTCTCGCGCGGGTGCGGCTCGGGTTCGGTGGCGCGCTGGGCGGTGAGCCAGAAGACGCCGGCGGCCAGGAAGCAGGCGGCGAGCAGCGGCCCGGCCTCCGGGAACCAGGCCGTCGACAACCCGATGGAGGTGATCGGGCCGAAGATGAAGCAGATCTCGTCGACGACCGACTCGAACGAGTAAGCGGTGTGCAGCTTGTCGGTGCCCCGGTACAGCGCCGCCCAGCGGGCCCGGATCATCGCCCCCAGGCTCGGCACCGAGCCGATCCCGGCCGCGCAGACGAACAGCACCCAGTCCGGCCACTTCACGTGCGCAGCGACCAGCAGTCCGGCCGCCGCCGTGACGGCCACCAGGGTCGCGGGACGCAGCACCCGGCGCTGCCCGTGCCGGTCGACCAGCCGGGAGATCTGCGGCCCGATCACCGCGGCGGACAGCGCGATGGTGGCCGACAGCGCGCCGGCGAGCCGGTACCGCCCGGTCAGCTGGGAGACCATCGTGACCACACCGATGCCCATCATCGACAGCGGCATCCGGCCGAGGAATCCCGCGGCGGAGAACGCCTTGGTGCCGGGTTCGGTGAACAGGGCTCTGTAGGGGCTGGGCACGGGGTCTCCGAAGCGGCTCGGTAAGGCGCGAATGCGGCTGAGACAGATTACGAGTTAGGCGACCCTAATTGCACCTGGTTTGATCGTGGGAAAAACCGGCATAAACCGACTGGAACCCGACTCGTCACCCCGTCGTTGCCCGGCTGTCAGCACCGGGTGGCAGGATCGAGACATGCCAGACGCGCTCGATGCCACCCCCTACGACGCCCTGCTCCTGCTCTCCTTCGGCGGCCCCGAAGGCCCGGACGACGTGGTCCCGTTCCTGGAGAACGTCACGCGCGGGCGCGGCATCCCGAAGGAACGCCTGAAGGAAGTCGGGCAGCACTACTTCCGGTTCGGCGGGGTCAGCCCCATCAACGACCAGAACCGCGCCCTGCTGGACGCCCTGCGCAAGGACTTCGCCGAACACGGCCTGGACCTGCCGGTCTACTGGGGCAACCGCAACTGGGCGCCCTACCTGACGGACACCCTGCGCGAGATGGTCGCCGACGGCCGCCGCCGCATCCTGGTGCTCGCCACCAGCGCCTACGCCTCCTACTCGGGCTGCCGCCAGTACCGCGAGAACCTCGCGGACGCGCTGGCCACCCTGGAGGCGGAGGGCCTGGAGCTGCCGAAGATCGACAAGCTCCGGCACTACTTCAACCACCCGGGCTTCGTGGAGCCCATGACCGACGGCGTGCTGCGCTCCCTCGAAGACCTCCCCGAGGACGTCCGCGCGGGCGCCCACATCGCCTTCACCACCCACTCCATCCCGACCTCCGCCGCCGACACCTCCGGCCCCGTCGAGGCCCACGGCGAGGGTGGCGCGTACGTCGAGCAGCACCTGGACGTGGCCCAGCTGATCGCCGACGCGGTCCGCGAGCGCACCGGCGTCGACCACCCCTGGCGGCTGGTCTACCAGTCGCGTTCCGGCGCCCCGCAGATCCCGTGGCTGGAGCCGGACATCTGCGACCACCTGGAGGAGCTGCACGGCGCGGGCGTCCCGGCCGTCGTCATGGCCCCCATCGGCTTCGTCTCCGACCACATGGAGGTCCTATACGACCTCGACACCGAGGCCACGGCCAAGGCCGAGGAACTGGGCCTGCCGGTGCGCCGCTCGGCCACCGTGGGTGCCGACCCCCGGTTCGCCGCCGCCGTCCGCGACCTGATCACGGAGCGCGCCGCCGTGGAGCGCGGCCTGGAGGTCACCCCGTGCGCCCTGGGCGCGCTGGGCGCGAGCCACAACCTGTGCCCGGTCGGCTGCTGCCCCGCCCGTGCGCCCCGTCCGGCCGCCGCCGGTGCCGACAGCCCCTACGCGTGAGGAGACCCGTGACCGACCCCCTGCACCGGGAACTGCTGGACCTGGCCCGGGAGGCCGCCCGCCGCGCCGGTGAGCTGCTGCGGGACGGCCGCCCGGCCGACCTGGCCGTGGCGCGGACCAAGTCCAGCCCGATCGACGTCGTCACCGAGATGGACATCGCGGCGGAGAAGCTGATCACGGACCTGATCTCCGGGCGGCGGTCCGACGACGGCTTCCTCGGCGAGGAGGGCGCCTCCATGGCGGGCACCAGCGGCGTCCGCTGGGTGATCGACCCGCTCGACGGCACGGTGAACTACCTGTACGGCCTGCCGACCTGGGCGGTGTCCATCGCGGCCGAGCAGGACGGGGAGACGGTCGTCGGGGTGGTCGCGGCCCCGATGCGCGGCGAGACGTACCACGCGGTACGCGGGGGCGGGGCGTGGGCCACCGGCGCATGGGAGGGCGAGCGGGCGCTCGCCTGCCGCCCCGCGCCCCCACTCGACCAGTCCCTGGTCTCCACCGGCTTCAACTACGTCGCCGAGGTCCGCGCCCACCAGGCCGAGGTGGCGAGCCGGCTGATTCCGCTGCTGCGGGACATCCGGCGCAGCGGCTCGGCCGCGGTCGACCTGTGCGACGTGGCCTGCGGCCGGCTCGACGGGTACTACGAGCGGGGACTCAACGCGTGGGACTTCGCGGCGGGTGACCTGATCGCCCGGGAGGCGGGTGCGCTGGTCGGTGGAAGGCCGGGAGAGCGCCCGTCACGCGATCTGACCGTCGCCGGGTCACCGGGAGTGTTCGAGCCCCTCCAGCGGCTCCTGGAGGACTTCGGGGCGTGGCACGACTGAGCGGGGCCGGCCCCCACCGGCGAACGCAGCGGGCCCCCACCGGTGAACGCAAAAGGACCCCGGCGCTGGATTCGCCGGGGCCCCTTCTTGCGCTTTCGGGCCAATCAGACGCGTGACGCGCCGACCTCCACACCGTGTTCGGCGGCGAGGCGTCGCAGGTCGTCGAGCTCTGCCTGCTCCACTTCGACGAGGAAGTCGTCACCCTCGTCACGAGCCCGCGACAGGTCGGACTCGGTCGCCCTTATGCGCTGCAGAAGTCCTGCGGTGAAAGCGTCCATGCTGCGCCCCCTCGTCCTGGGTCGTGGGTCGGTGGCACGGGGGTGTGCCTGTTTGGGAAAGGGGCGATCACGTCTCTCACGGGTGCCCAGCGCTGCCCTGCTGGGCGGCGACGGTGCCGGACACCCGCGCCCACTCTGCGGAAGCGGATCGCGGAGTACCGCATGGTGCTGCGGCACATGCAGAGCGTGATCGCGGGGTGTAAAGCCGTCCTCCCCCCGCTCCCTCACCCGGAAACCTCAACCGGAGGAGAAAATCTCGTATTCCTTCCCCGGAGCGCCGATCCCTTCGGTCCACAACCCGTCTTACAGCCGACTTACGGCCGAAAAGGGCAGGATGGAGGTCACACCCCACGAACACCCCTGCCCGCACGCGCCCTCGGCGCGCTACGCGGGTGGACATGAGGAAGGACAAGCGACGTGCGCGTACTCGTCGTCGAGGACGAGCAACTGCTCGCCGATGCGGTGGCCACCGGACTGCGCCGGGAGGCCATGGCCGTCGACGTCGTGTACGACGGTGCGGCCGCCCTGGAGCGCATCGGCGTCAACGACTACGACGTGGTCGTCCTCGACCGCGACCTCCCGCTGGTGCACGGCGACGACGTCTGCCGCAGGATCGTCGAGCTGGGCATGCCCACGCGCGTGCTCATGCTCACGGCGTCCGGCGACGTCAGCGACCGGGTCGAGGGCCTGGAGATCGGCGCCGACGACTATCTGCCCAAGCCCTTCGCGTTCAGCGAGCTGATCGCGCGCGTGCGCGCCCTCGGCCGTCGTACGAGCGTTCCCCTGCCGCCGGTCCTGGAGCGCGCCGGCATCAAGCTGGACCCGAACCGCCGCGAGGTCTTCCGGGAGGGCAAGGAGATCCAGCTCGCGCCCAAGGAGTTCGCGGTGCTGGAGGTGCTCATGCGCAGCGAGGGCGCGGTGGTCTCGGCCGAGCAGCTGCTGGAGAAGGCCTGGGACGAGAACACCGACCCGTTCACCAACGTGGTGCGGGTGACCGTCATGACCCTGCGGCGCAAGCTGGGTGAGCCGCCGGTGATCGTCACCGTCCCCGGCTCCGGCTACCGGATCTGATCCGCCATGGCCGCCACCCCTGCGCCGCCCCAGGCGCCACCGAAACCCACCTGGGACCCCAGGAGGCCGCAGCCTCCCTTCCCGTGGCTGCGCCCGACCATCCGCATAAGGCTCACGCTGCTGTACGGCGGCATGTTCCTGATCGCCGGCATCCTGCTGCTGTCGATCATCTACCTGCTGGCCGCGCAGGCGATCAGCACCGGCAACCAGCCGCTGTTCAAGATCGTCAGTGGTACGTCGATCCGGGTCTCCAGCGACAACTGCCCGGCGATCAACACCACCAGCCTGCCGCTGTCGGAGTTCAACGACGCGATCGCCCAGTGCGTGGACCACCAGCGCCAGGCGGCCCTGGACGACCTGCTCAGCCGCTCGCTGCTGGCTCTGCTGGGCCTCGCCGTGATCGCGTTCGCGTTCGGTTACGCGATGGCCGGCCGGGTGCTGTCCCCGCTCGGCCGGATCACCCGTACCGCCCGCCAGGTGGCCGGTTCCGACCTGTCGCGCCGGATCGAGCTGGACGGCCCGGACGACGAGCTGAAGGAGCTGGCGGACACCTTCGACGACATGCTGGAGCGGCTGCAACGGGCCTTCACCGCCCAGCAGCGCTTCGTCGGCAACGCCTCCCACGAGCTGCGCACCCCGCTCGCGATCAACAGAACGCTGCTCGAGGTGCATCTGTCGGACCCGAACGCGCCGGTGGAGCTGCAGCAGCTGGGCAAGACGCTGCTGGCCACCAACGAGCGCAGCGAGCAGCTGGTCGAGGGCCTGCTGCTGCTCGCCCGCAGCGACAACCAGATCGTCGAGCGGGGGCCCGTCGACCTGGCCGAGGTCGCCACCCAGGCCATCGACCAGGTGCACGCCGAGGCCGAGGCCAAGGGCGTGAAGATCCGCGGCGAGCGCAAGCCGGCCGTGGTGCAGGGCAACGGCGTGCTGCTGGAGCGGATCGCGCTGAACCTGGTGCAGAACGCGGTGCGGTACAACGTGGCCGAGGACGGCTGGGTCGAGGTGAACACCGAGGTCCAGCACGGGCAGGCGGTGCTGACCGTCACCAACACCGGGCCGGTGGTGCCGGCGTACGAGATCGACAACCTCTTCGAGCCCTTCAGGCGGCTCCGTACCGAGCGCACGGGCAGCGACAAGGGTGTGGGCCTCGGGCTGTCCATCGTCCGGTCCGTGGCCCGCGCGCACGGCGGCCACATCGTGGCGCAGCCCCGGGAGGGCGGCGGCCTGGTGATGCGGGTCACCCTGCCGCTGTGATCCACCAACAGGACCGCCGCGAGCCGGAACCGACACACGCGGGAGATGTTCGCTTTACGCGGAATTTTTCAGCCGCCGAATGAGCTTGCTCCTGTGTGATCGATCACATGGGCGGATTTTCAGCCATGTACTCTCCGTGATCATGAAACATGGCGGAAAGCCGGGAAAGTCCTGGTTTTCAGGGCACTTGATCACGGGAAGTACACGGTGAGGCGCCTTTGAGGTGTGACATTCGAACCGTGTACGGTCCTCACCGCCATCCAAGCCGATCACTCTTGAGAGGTCGGGTTGGGTGTCGATTGAGTAACAGACCTTGATGTGAGGCAAAATCTCCGCCTCAGGTCGGGCACAAGTCCGGCCTCTCACGCGTTACGTGCGCTGGAGACACCGCAGACACCCAGAGGGGGAGAGCGATATGGCAACGGATTACGACACTCCACGCAAGACCGACGACGACGTCGACTCGGACAGCCTTGAAGAGCTGAAGGCCAGGCGGAACGACAAGTCCACCTCCTCGGTGGACGTCGACGAGTTCGAGGCCGCCGAAGGCCTGGAACTGCCCGGCGCGGACCTCTCGAACGAGGAGCTGGCCGTCCGGGTGCTGCCGAAGCAGCAGGACGAGTTCACCTGCATGAGCTGCTTCCTGGTGCACCACCGCAGCCAGCTGGCCCGGGAGAAGAACGGTCAGCCGATCTGCCGCGACTGCGACTGAGGTCGGGTCGGCCGTGTCTGGCTCGACCCCTCCACGGAAGCGCCGCTCCTCCCCGGGGAAAGCGGACGAAGGGCTGTCCGGCGGCCCGCACGGCGCGCGTGACGACGAGCGGGGCGCACCCGACGTGGTGGCCCCGCTCGAACCGGCGACCGACCGGGATGACCACCCGGCGCCGGTGCGGCAGCCCGCGCCCGCCGCTCGGCGGCGGGCCGCGGTGATGCGTGACAAGGCACGTGACCTGGCCCGGGAAGGGGCCCGCAGGGGCGGCAGCCGCGCTCGCGCGGGGCTGGCCCATCTCGCGGACCGGATCATCGAGATCGCCCCGCGTGTCCCCGTGCGCGACCTCGCGACCCTGCGCCGGCAGTTCCCGGGCCTCGGGCCCGAGGGGCTCGCCGACAAGCTGGTCGCGGGCGCGGCGGCCGGCACCTCGACGGTCGGAGCCGGGATCGGGGCGGCGGCGATGCTGCCGGTGCCGCCCGCGATGCCGACCGAACTGGCCGCGGAGATCACCGGGGTCGCCGCGATCGAGCTGAAGCTCATCGCCGAGCTGCACGAGGTCTACGGCGTACGGCCGCCCGGCAACCTGAAGACCCGCAGCACCGCGTATCTGTCCTCCTGGTCGGGGGAGCGCGGCATCGACGTGATGAAACCGTCGACGTACGACGCGGCCCTCGGCGTCCGCATGAAGCGCGAACTGCGCCAGCAGATCATGAAGCGCATGGTCCGCAACCTGCCCAACCTCATGCCGTTCATGGTGGGTGCCGCGGTCGGGGCGGTCATGAACCGCCGGGACACCAAGAAACTCGCCGCGCACGTCCGGGCCGACCTGCGCAAGATCCAGGTCCCCTGGGAGGAGCTGACGGAGCTACCGCCGCTGGAGGAACCGGCGGATCCCCTGAACCTGCGCGACCTTCCCGAAGAGCTCTAGGCCCTGTCGTCACATTCCCGCCTGCCCCGCGACGCCATGCACGCTCCCCCACTGCCTCAAGGGCGTGGGAGGCGCCCGCTCTCGCCGCACCGGGCCCGGGCCCAAGTACATCCAGTACGAGGGCCAGGACCCGGCACTCCCCCAGCCTTCGGCCGGGGGGACCCCCAGAGCACGC
>NZ_JBSFIH010000035.1:0-87053 GCF_053597455.1 Streptomyces sp. NPDC001393 | reverse complement strand
TAACACTTTATACTACACCAGATCTCTCATTTCTTTTTGTATTTGTGGGGCTTGTCCTTTCCTTCGATCCCGCCGCGCGGGGGGGGCGGCCCCGCCCGCCGGCCCCCCCCACCCCGCGATCACTTCGCCTCGGCCTGCTGCGCTTCCGCCGTCTTCGCCGCCGCGTCGATCGCCGCGAGCGACTTGCGCACCTGGTTACGGTCCGTGGTGTACCAGAAGTCCGGCAGTGACGCCTTGAGATAGCCGCCGTACCGCGCCGTGGCCAGCCGCTGGTCCAGTACGGCGACCACCCCCCGGTCCCCCGACGCGCGGACGAGCCGGCCGGCGCCCTGCGCCATGAGCAGGGCCGCGTGGGTGGCGGCCACTGCCATGAAGCCGTTGCCGCCCGCGTCCTCCACCGCCTTCTGGCGGGCACTCATGAGCGGATCGTCGGGACGGGGGAACGGGATCTTGTCCATGACGACCAGCTGACAGCTCGGGCCCGGGACGTCGACGCCCTGCCACAGGGACAGGGTGCCGAACAGGCAGGTCTTCGGATCGGCCGCGAAGTTCTTGATCAGCTCGCCGAGGGTCTCCTCGCCCTGGAGCAGGATCGGGAACTCGGGAATCCGGGAGCGCAGTTCCTCCGCCGCGAGCTGTGCGGCCCGCATGGACGAGAACAGACCGAGGGTCCGGCCACCGGCCGCCTGGATGAGTTCGGTCAGCTCGTCGAGCATGTCGGAACGCTCACCGTCACGCGCGGGGCGCGAGAGGTGCTTGGCGACATAGAGGATGCCCTGCCTTGGGTAGTCGAAGGGCGAGCCGACATCCACGCCCTTCCACTTCGGCAGGTCCTCGCCCTCCGCGCCCTCGGGGCCGAGCCCCAGGGACGCACCGACACCGTTGAAGTCACCGCCCAGCTTGAGAGTCGCGGAGGTGAGCACGACGGCGCGGTCGGCGAAGAGCTTCTCCCTGAGCAGGCCCGAGACCGACATGGGAGCGACCCGCAGGGACGCACCGAAGCGGTCGTGCCGCTCGTACCAGACGACGTCCCACTCCGAGCCGTTCAGCACCCGCTCCGCCACGTCGTGCACCGTCTCCACCGAGGCCAGCGCCTGCTTGCGGACCGCGTCCTCGTCCTGCACCGACTTGTCGCGGGTCGCACCGATCGCGGAGATGACCGTCCGGGCGGCGTCCCGCAGCGCCATCAGGGCATAGCCGAGGTCCTCCGGGATCTCCTCCAGACGGCCCGGCAGGGCCAGCTCCATCAGCCGCTCGAAGCCCTCGGCGGCGGTCTGGAGCTGATCGGCGGCCTTCTCGTTCACCAGCTTGGCGGCGCGACGCACCGCCCGGTTGACCTGGCCGGGCGTGAGCTCCCCGGTCGCGACGCCGGTGACCCGGGAGACCAGTTCGTGGGCCTCGTCCACGATCAGCACCTCGTGCTGGGGCAGCACCGGCGCGCCCTCGATGGCGTCGATGGCGAGCAGCGCGTGGTTCGTGACCACGACTTCGGCGAGCTTGGCGCGCTCGCGGGCCATCTCCGCGAAGCACTCGGCGCCGTAGGCGCACTTCGACGCGCCCAGGCACTCCCGCGACGACACCGACACCTGCGCCCAGGCGCGGTCCGACACGCCCGGAGTGAGGTCGTCCCGGTCGCCGGTCTCCGTCGCGTCCGACCAGTCCCGCAACCGCAGGAGGTCCTGGCCCAGCTTGCTGGTGGGCGCGGCGGCCTCGAACTGGTCGAAGAGGCCGTCCTCCTCGTCCTGCGGCATGCCCTCGTGCAGGCGGTGCAGACAGAGATAGTTCGACCGGCCCTTGAGCATCGCGAACTCCGGGCGCCGGCGCAGCAGCGGGTGCAGGGCGTCGACCGTGCGCGGCAGGTCGCGTTCCACGAGCTGGCGCTGGAGTGCGAGGGTGGCCGTCGCGACGACCACCCTTTCCCCGTGCGCGAGCGCGGGCACGAGATAGCCGAGTGACTTTCCGGTGCCGGTGCCGGCCTGGACCAGCAGGTGGGATCCGTCGTCGATCGCCTCGGCGACCGCTTCGGCCATGGTCACCTGGCCGGGACGCTCCGTGCCGCCGACGGCTGTGACGGCGGCATGCAGGAGTTCGGGGAGTGAGGGCTTCGTCATAGCCCGACCAGCCTACGGCCCGGCACTGACAGACCGGCGGTCAAGAGGTCGAGGGAGGGCGAGGTCACGGCCGGACTCCTGGGGGAGATGGGCATCGAAAATTCGTCGGAGCGCGGGAACTCCAGCGCCTCGTGCTTCGTACTATCTGTGAACGCGCGATTACACATCGCTACAGCACATCGCGCAGGGCTCGGTCCCGGATCATGAGCGCGGCCCGCTTGCCGGGCAGGTCGAGCTCGTCCGCGTACCGGAAACCGGCGCTCAGGAACGCTGCGACGGAGGGGGTGTTGCCAAGATCGGGTTCCGCTACGACCCGGGCGCACGCGGGGCGCCGGTCGAGGATCAGGTCGGCCACGGCTCGGAGCAGCGCGGATCCCAGCCCCCGCCCTCGGTCCGCCGCTCCGCCGACGAGGAGGTGGATACCGGTGTCATGCGGACGGGCCGGGTAGTGGCGGGCCAGCGGATCCAGGTCTGCCCGGTAGATCTCCCAGTAGCTCATCGGTCTGCCGTCCAGTACGCCGAGACACGGCATGCTGCGTCCGTCGCCGTCCAGTTGGGCGCGCAGGTGGTCCTCCGTCCGGATCCGGGGCCCGGCCAGCTCCCAGAATTCCGCGACGGCGGGGTCGTTCATCCAGCGATGGACGAGAGGCAGGTCTTCATCGATGCGGACAGGAACCAGGTGGAAGGAGCCGACACCAGTGATCACCGGGCCCCAGGTGTGGATCTGGTCCAGGAGACAGGCCGCGCCTGTCGTGAAGAGCGCCAGGAAGTCGGCGGGCAGATGCAGGTCCAGCGTGTCCTCGCAGTCCCCCTCGTCGTCCTCGATGGCGAACCCGGTGAACGGGGCACTCCGGATCCCCATGCCGTCCGCTCGGGGGCCAGCGGTGCGTTCGTGGGCGCCCGTGTCGGCGCGGGCTCCCGGACGGGCGGGACCGGGGCCGGGGCCGGCGTTCGCGTCGGTGGGAGGCATGGTGCGCTCCTCTCAGGAGACGAGGTGGGTCATGGTCCTCGCAGGTGCGGGGAGAAGGTCGATTCGTTCAGGAATGAAGGGGGTTGGCGATGGTGACGTAGACGGACTGGGTGTCGACCGGGCCGACGAGTTCATCGAGCCCGTGCAGCCGGGTCAGCAGGTTGGCCTTGCAGCGCAGCACGGGTGAGTCGAGCAGGCGCCGGGGCAGGGAGGTGCGCAGGGCGTCGGGTCCTGCGGCGACGCCGGTGAGGAAGCGGCGGAAGGCGGCGAGGAGGAGTCGTTCGTCGGCCAGGCGTTGGGAGCCGAACGCGCCGATCAGTCCGAGCACGTTGTTGATGGCGAGGTAGTAGGCGAAGCGCTCGTCGGTGACCTCGTCCGAGACGAAGGTGTCGCTGCGTTCACCGATGCCGGGCAGTCGGGCGTCCAGTTCGGCTCGCCGGGACTCGCGGTAGTAGTAGCCCTGGTTGTCGCGGTAGTAACCACCGGCCGGCCAGCCGTGGCCGTCGAGCAGGAGCAGGGTGTTCTGCTGGTGGGCTTCGAGGGCGATGCCGGCCTCGCCGTCCAGCCAGAGCACGGGGCGGACGACGTGCTCCAGGTAGCGCAGGAACCACTCCGCGGCAACGGCCCCGACGGGCCGCCCGGTGCGTGCGGCGAGCCTCTCCACGAGCTGGGCCAGCCGGGAGCGCATGGACCACGCCGTCTCATGGATCGCTGATTCGCTTCCGGGTTCGGAGACGGGCCGGGGTGAGACGAGTCCGGCGACGCAGCCGACGTCGTCGGTCGGGCGGAACGGGTTGTGCCGGATCACCACGTCGAGTCCGGGCACGGGACGGCCGTCCGGGTCGTCGGCGGCGAGCCAGGCCGGGTCGCGGACGATGTCGAAGCCGGGGTGTACGGCCTGCCACTGCTTGGCGAGGCCGGTGCGCAGCAGCCGGTGCACCTCGACTCCCCGATGGAGTTCCTTGCGCAGGTTCTCCCGGCGGGAGTTGGTGATGCGCAGGCCCAGTGACAGTTTGAGCATCGCAGGGCCGCCGGATCGGTGGACCGTGCGTACGGAGGAGGTGGGATGCCAGCCGGTGCCGAGGGGACCGAGGTCCCGGAGGAGACCGGAGTCGAGCAGTGCGGCGACGGGTGCGCGATGGCGCAGCTCGCGGGCCTGCCACGGGTGCAGGGGCAGGGCGGCGTGGCCGTCGGGCAGGGGGAGGTCGGTTTCGGCGAGGCGCCGGATGAGGTGGTCGGCGGGGACGGGGCGGCCACGCTCGGTCCAGGCCGAGTCGGTGGCGAGGAGAGAGGGGGCGACAGCCATCCAGTGCAGGGGAAAGGAGCCGCGCAGCTCCGGTGAGTAGAGGCGGGCTTCTGCCTCGGTCAGTCCTTCCCGGCTCTTGGGGGTGGGGTGCAGGGGGTGTCCGAGGAGGAGGGCCTGCTCGGCGGAGAGGAAGAGGTCGGGGGCGTCGGCGGGGTGCTCGCGCCGGTCGCGGATGAAGGTCGCGGTACGGCGGAGGGAGTCCGCCACCCTGGTCACGAGTTCGCCGTCGGCCTGCGGTCCGGCTGCCCTGGAGGTCTGGGCGCGGGAGGTGTCGCCCGTGTCACCGGATGTCTCCCGGGTGAGCAGCGCGGCCAAGGTGACGGCGTCGAGGGCCGGGGCGGCATCCGGGGCGCCGGCCAGGCGTGGCGGGCCGAAGCGGTGTGAGCCGGTCGGCGACCAGTAGCGGACGGGCACGAGCAGAAGGGTGCCGCTCGCCGGGAGCGGCAGGCGGAGGGTGCCACTGGTGGGGGCGGCGAGGCCGGTCTCGCGTACCCAGCACCGCAGCAGGTTCTCCACGGCTGCGGCCTGTGCCGCGATCCCCGGGTCGGGGTGTGCCAGCAGATCGGCGCCGGGCTCGGTCACTCGGGTGAGGTCCGCGGTGCGCCTCTTCTGCTGGGGAACGGACTCGGCGAGCGGCACGGCGGACGCCGGGGTGGCGGAGTCTCCCTGTTCGTCGGGGGCGCCGGAGCTGCCGTCGGGAGGGGGAGTGGCGTTCATGACGGCTCCTCGGGGCTGGCTGGGGTGGTGCTGGGCTCGTGCCGTCGCTCGGGCGCCGTTCCTCCGTGGCCGATGGCCGCCTCGGCGGCGTCGGCGGCTGTCCTGGCCGCGTCGCAGGGCCGGGTCGGCGGGGAGAGGGGGCGTGAGCGAGGGGGCTGTGGGTGTGTCATGGGAGGCCGTTCGGCCTGAACGTCCTTGGAAGGGGGTGCAGTTCGACGAGGAAGGAACGGGTTGGGGAGGCCGGTGCCGGCCTCGAGGGGCGGGCGTTGCCGGTGCGGGCCTCAGCCCGCGCGCTGGGCCGGGCCGTGCTGTCTGCCACGGTGTGGGCCGTGCTCCTCGTGGCTGCGGGCGACCGCGGCCACCGCGTCCGACAGGCGGTCCAGAACGGCCGCAGCCTGCTCCTCGCTGATCGTGAGCGGCGGAAGCAGCCGGACCACGGCCGAGTGGCGGCCGCCGAGCTCGACGATCAAACCGCGCTGGAGGCACTCCCGCTGTACTGCCCCGGCGAGCTCGGGCGCGGCCGGATACGGGCCGTGCCAGGGGTCCGGATCCGTGGCGGAGGCGTGCTGGTCGGGGTGGTGGTCGACGTGCGCGGGTCCGGCGCCGGTCGGGTCCACCAGCTCGAGCCCGAGCATCAGTCCGCGCCCCCGCACCTCGCCCACGCATGCGAAGGCGTCGGCCAGTTCCCGGAGTTGGTTCAGCATGCGGGAGCCGAGGTCGGCCGCTCGTTCGGCGAGGCCGTTCTCCCGGACATGGGTGAGGGTCGCGGTGCCCGCGGCCATGGCAAGTTGGTTGCCCCGGAAGGTTCCCGCGTGGGCGCCGGGTTGCCAGACGTCGAGATCGTCGCGGTAGACGATCACGGCCAGCGGGAGGCTGCCGCCGATGGCCTTGGACAGGACCATGACGTCAGGGGTGATGCCGCTGTGGTCGACGGCCCAGAAGGCGCCCGTCCTGCCCACGCCGGTCTGGATCTCGTCGGCGATCAGTGGAATGGACCGGTCCGCCGTGAGCTTCCGCATGCGGCGCAGCCAGCCGTCGGGACCGGGAATCACCCCGCCCTCGCCCTGGACGGGTTCGAGGATCATCCCCGCGGGCAGGGGCACGCCGGACTTGGGATCGTCGAGGAGGGACTCGGTCCAGCGGGCGGCGAGTTCGGCGCCGCGCGGTCCGCCGACGCCGAAGGGGCAGCGGTAGTCCTGCGGATAGGGCAGGCGGGCGACCTGGACGTCACGGGCTCCGCCGGAGGCGGCCAGGGCGCCGGCCGTCATGCCGTGGTAGGCGCCGGTGAAGGCGAGGATGCCGGTGCGGCCGGTCGCCGCCCGGACCAGTTTGAGGGCGGCCTCGACGGCGTCGGTACCGGCCGGGCCGCAGAACTGGACGCGGGCGCGGTCGGCGAGGCCGGACGGCAGGGTGCGGAACAGCTCGGTGATGAAGGCGTCCTTCACGGGGGTGGCCAGGTCGAGGACGGAAAGAGGAGCGCCGGAGTCGAGGACCCTGCGGATGGCTTCCAGTACGACCGGATGGTTGTGCCCGAGGGCGAGGGTCCCGGCACCGGAGAGACAGTCCAGATAGCGGCGGCCGTCGGCGCCCTCGATGGTGAGCCCTCGGGCCCGGACCGGGACGATGGGCAGGGCCCGGGCATAGGTACGGGCGGAGGATTCACGCGCCGACTGGCGCCTGAGGATCCCCTCGTGCACAGCACGGGCCTCCCCGTGCAGGCCTCCAGCCATCGACTCCGTAACGGCCACGGCTCGCTGTCCTCCCGCTGTCCAGAGGCGAGTTGATCCGCGGGGGCCGCGTGCAGGCAGCCGACCCCCCACCGCTACAACCGTGCACCGCTCGGCGGGTTACGGGTCTGCGCAAGATCATTGGCACGAAGGGGCGGTGGCGGGCTCGGTGCCACGTCTCGTCAAGTGGACGTCAAATCGGGCAATCCGGGGGCGATTGAGCTGGTCAGACGCCTTGTAGCCGAACCGTTGCCGTTCCGTCGGAAGTCCCCCACAGCGAGCGCATAGTGTGTGATGCCGTTCCTAGACGGTCGTGAGACCGGCATGAACTCCCCATGAGTTCTTGACCGGTGCCAGGGCCGAAGCGCCGAGTACCTTTACAGCAGGGGGAGTCACAGCATGCGATTCATACGGCCGTCGTTCACCGTTCGGCGAGGGAGGGGCCCTCGCCGCGCCTCCCCCGCACTGGCGGCGGTCGCCCTCGCCTCGGCGCTGGCGCTGACCGCCACCGCCTGCAACGGCGACAACAAGGCCGACGACAAGCCGACCGCCTCGGCCGCCGCGGTCGGCACCGGCGACGGCAAGATCCAGATCCCGGACGACCTCAAGCAGAAGCTCAAGGAGCACGGGATCGACATCGACAAGTGGAAGAACGGCGCCTGGAAGAACTGGAACAAGGACGACTGGCTGCGCGAGGCCAACGACTTCATCAACCCGATCATCAAGGGCCTGTGGGATCCCAACCGGATGCGCCACGCCAACGACCCGAACAAGGGTGTCAACGACAACGACATCTCCGGTGACCAGGGCGTGACGGACCCGACCCCGCAGCCGGTGAAGGCCCAGGCGGTCGCGCCGCCGTACCACACCAACGCGGCCCCGTTCGGCAAGCTGTTCTTCGACTCCCCCGAGGGCCACATGGTGTGCTCGGGCACGGTGGTGGAGGACCCCGCGCACCCGGGCAAGTCCGACCTTGTCTGGACGGCCGGGCACTGTGTGCACGCCGGCAAGAACGGTGGCTGGTACCGCAACATGGCCTTCGTGCCGTCGTACAACAACTCCGCCAAGTCGGTCGCTCAGCTGCAGAACGCCAGCCGGTCCGAGATCGCCCCGTACGGCGTCTGGTGGGCCGATGCGGCGCGGACCTCGCAGCAGTGGATCGACCAGGGCGGGGAGACCGGCGGCAACGGTGCCCCGTACGACTACGCGGTGATCCATGTGACGCCGGAGCAGGGCAACGGCGGCAAGTCGCTGGAGGAGACGGTCGGCGGCGCGCTGCCGGTCAACTTCGACGCCCCGGCGGTGCCGAAGGTCAGCAGCATCACCGCGTCCGGCTACCCGGAGGCGGCTCCGTTCGACGGCCAGCTGCTCTACCAGTGCAAGGACAAGCCGGGTCGGCTGTCCATCGACCAGTCGGCCCCGACGATGTACCGGATCGGCTGCACGATGACGGCCGGGTCCTCCGGCGGTGGCTGGGTGGAGACGGGTACCGACGGCAAGCCGGCGCTCGTGTCCAACACGTCGATCGGCCCGGTGACGTCGGGCTGGCTGGCCGGTCCTCGGTTCGGTCCGGTGGCCAAGGGCGTGTACCAGGCGGTCAGCAAGAAGTTCGCCGGGCAGTAAGGGCGGGGAGCACAGTTCCCCGCGCCCCTGAAGCAGCGCCGAAGGCCCGCCCCCTCGAGAGGGAGCGGGCCTTTGGTGCAGCTGTGGTCAGGCCGCCGAGACCGGGACGTACGGCGCCAGGTCCGCCGCCAGTTCCTCGTGGACCCGGACCTTGAGCAGGGTGCCCTCCGCGGTGTGTTCCTCGGAGATCACCTCGCCCTCGGTGTGGGCGCGGGCGACGAGCTTGCCGTACGTGTACGGCACGAGCGCCTCGATCTCGACCGAGGGGCGCGGCAGATCGTTGTCGATCAGGGCGAGCAGTTCCTCGATGCCCCGGCCGGTGCGGGCCGAGACGGCGATGGAGCGCTTCTCGACCCTGAGCAGCCGCTGGAGGACCAGCGGGTCGGCCGCGTCCGCCTTGTTGATCACGACGATCTCGGGCACGTCGGTGGCGCCGACGTCCCGGATCACCTCGCGCACGGCGGCGAGCTGCTCCTCCGGGTTCGGGTGTGAGCCGTCCACCACGTGCAGGATCAGGTCGGAGTCGCCGACCTCCTCCATGGTGGAGCGGAACGCCTCGACCAGGTGGTGCGGCAGGTGGCGGACGAAGCCGACGGTGTCCGCCAGGGTGTACAGCCGACCGCTCGGGGTCTCCGCCCGGCGGACGGTCGGGTCCAGGGTCGCGAACAGGGCGTTCTCGACCAGGACACCGGCGCCCGTGAGGCGGTTGAGCAGGGAGGACTTACCGGCGTTGGTGTAGCCCGCGATGGCGACGGACGGCACCTTGTTGCGCCGGCGCTCCTGGCGCTTGATCTCGCGGCCGGTCTTCATCTCCGCGATCTCCCGGCGCATCTTCGCCATCTTCTCGCGGATCCGGCGCCGGTCCGTCTCGATCTTGGTCTCACCGGGGCCACGCGTGGCGAGGCCACCGCGACCGCCACCCATCTGCCGGGACAGCGACTGACCCCAGCCGCGCAGCCTCGGCAGCATGTACTGCATCTGCGCGAGCGCGACCTGCGCCTTGCCCTCTCGGGACTTGGCGTGCTGGGCGAAGATGTCCAGGATCAGGGCCGTACGGTCGATGACCTTGACCTTGACGACGTCCTCCAGCTGGATCAGCTGGCCCGGGCTCAGCTCACCGTCGCAGATGACCGTGTCGGCGCCCGTTTCGAGGACGATTTCACGCAGCTCCTGGGCCTTGCCGGAGCCGATGTAGGTGGCCGCGTCGGGCTTGTCGCGGCGCTGGATGACGCCGTCGAGCACGAGCGCGCCGGCGGTCTCCGCGAGGGCGGCGAGCTCGGCGAGGGAGTTGTCCGCGTCCTGTGCCGTGCCGGTGGTCCACACCCCGACGAGCACGACCCGCTCCAGGCGGAGCTGTCGGTACTCGACCTCGGTGACGTCCTCCAGCTCGGTGGACAGACCCGCCACACGGCGCAGGGCCGCGCGCTCGGAGCGGTCGAACTGGTCGCCGTCCCGCTCGCCGTCGATCTCGTGGCTCCAGGCGACGTCCTCTTCCATCAGGGCATCGGCCCGAAGACCCTCGGGATAGTCGTACGCGAGGCGCTTGGTGTCCTGGGAAGGGGAAGAAGAGGAGGTCATTGGATCCTTACGTCGATGGGATGCCGCTGCGGCGTCGGTGGGGCGGTCCTGACGGACCGCGTCTGTGTCGTCAACGTACGAGTACCCCGGGAGATTCCCGTGCCCGTCCCGCGCCGACTCGAAGATGGTCGCACGAGGCGGCCCGTCTCGTCACCGTGTTATCGGTGGGTTCGCGGCTTGGCCGCCTTGGGCGGTGGCGTGGGCTTCCAGTCCGGGTGGCCGGGCATCGGCGGGGTCTTGTCGCCGTACAGCCAGGCCTTGAAGAAGCCGCTCAGGTCACGGCCGGAGACCGCGGAGGCGAGCCGGATGAAGTCGGCGGTGGTGGCGGTGGAGTCCCGGTGTTCGCCGACCCACATCCGCTCCAGGCGTTCGAACGCCGGGCGGCCGATCTCCTGCCGCAGGGCGTAGAGCACGAGCGCGGCGCCGTCGTAGATGTTCGGCCGGAAGATGCTGATCTTCTGTCCGGCGTCGGGTGCCTTGGGCAGGGCGGGCGGGCCGCCGGCCGCGCGCCACCGGTCGGAGGCTCCGTATGCCGTCTTCATGCGGTCGGCCATGGACCGGTGCGCGTGCTCCTCCGCGTACAGCGCCTCGTACCAGGTGGCGTGCCCCTCGTTCAGCCAGACGTCGGACCAGGTGCGGGGGCTGACGCTGTCGCCGAACCATTGGTGGGACAGCTCGTGGACCATGATCGACTCGACGTACCACTTGGGGTAGGCGGGCTCGGTGAACAGGTTCTTCTCGAAGAGGGAGAGGGTCTGTGTCTCCAGTTCGAACCCGGTGGACGCCTGTGCCATGAGCACGCCGTACGTCTCGAAGGGGAACTTCCCGACCTTGCTCTCCATCCAGGCGATCTGGTCGGGCGTCCTGGCGAGCCAGGGTTCGAGGGCCTTGACATCGGCGCTGGGCACGACGTCGCGCACCGGCAGCCCGTGTGGTCCCTCGCGGTGCAGCACGGTGGACCGGCCGATGGACACCTGGGCGAGTTCGGTGGCCATGGGGTGCTCGGTGCGGTAGGTCCAGGTGGTGGCACGGGCTGCCCGGTGCACTCCGGCGGGCAGCCCGTTGGCGACGGCGGTGTAGCCGTTCGGGGTGGTGATGTGGAAGGTGAACATCGCCTTGTCGGACGGGTGGTCGTTGCACGGGAAGACCAGGTGGGCGGCGTCGGCCTGGTTGGCCATGGCGAGGCCGTCGGAGGTGCGCACCCACCCGCCCTCCTCGTTCTTGCCGCCGGCGGGGTCGCTGGTGTGCCTGACCGTGATCCGGGTCCGGCGGCCCTCCGCGAGGCTGTGTTCCGGGGTGACGACCAGGTCCTCGCCGGCGCTGGTGAAGGCCGCGGGACGCCCGTCGACCTCGACGGACTGCACGCTGCCGTGCGTGAAGTCGAGGTTGATCCGGTCCAGGTCGGCGGTGGTCCAGGCGTCGATCGTGGTGACGGCCTGGAGCGGCTTGTCGTTGGTACCGGGGTAGGTGAACGACAGGTCGTACGACGTCACGTCGTAGCCGGGGTTGCCCAGGTACGGGAAGAGCCGGTCGCCGACGCCGAGGGGCTCGGGCGGGCCCGCGGCGGCGAGGAGGCAGACGGAGACGGCGGAGGCGAGCAGGGCCGCCTTCCGGTGCCAGGAGACCCGGGGCTGGGTCCGGGACTTTGTCCTCGACGGGGTCCGGGACGCGGAGCAGGCGCGGAGGCCGACGCGGGGGTTGAGCAGCATGCACCACCGCTACCAGTGCGTTCCCGCACGACGACGGCGACTCGCGCCCGGCCCACCCGAACGGGTCCGGTTCCGAGGGCCTTCTGATCCAAGCCCGACGGGCTCAACGACCGGGGTGCGGCGGCCTGCGCTCCCCCCTCACGCCCGGCGCCCCCACTCGCGTCCCGCGCCCCCCCACTCGCGCCCAGCGCCCCTCACTCGCGCCCGGCACTCCACGCTGCTCGCATACCGCGCCTTCAGGAGCCCGGGGCCTGGTGCTGGGCACGGGCCACGTCGTACACGCCCGGGACGTCCCGCATGGCGCGCATCAGGGCCGGGAGGCGGGCCGCGTCGGGGAGCAGGAGGGTGTACGTGTGCCGTACCCGCTGCTGGCTGGGCGGTTCCACGGTCGCCGAGACGATGTCGACGCCCGCCGAGGAGATCGCCTCGGTGAGGTCGGCCAGCAGATGAGGGCGGCCGAACGATTCAGCGACCAGGGTGACCCGGCACTCGGTGGTGTCCCCCCAGCGCACGCCGATCTCCCCGCGCCCCCTGCCCTTCATGTCCGCCACCGCGGCGCACTCCATCCGGTGCACGGTCACCACTCCCCCGCGCACCGCGAAGCCGGTGATCTCGTCGGGCGGCACGGGCGTACAGCAGCGCGCGAGCCGTACGGAGGCTCCTGGCCGGTCCACGAGGACGTCGGCGCCGCGAGACCGGGCCGCTGAGCCGCCCTCGGCGGGGGCCGCGTCCGCCGGGCGGGCCGCGAGGGTGCTCGGGGGCGCATCGGCGCGCCGCGCGGGGGCCGTCCCCTCGGCGGTTTCGGCGCGGGTGCCGGTCATGTCCTCCGTGCCGGTGCCGCCGCCGGGGTGCGTTGCGAGCCAGCGCTGGATGGCGATGCGGGCGGCCGGGGTGTGGGCATGCTCCAGCCATTCGCGGGAGGGCTCGGAGGCCGGGTCCTGGCCCATGAGGAGCTGGACGGTGTCGCCGTCCTTCAGAACGGTGCTGAGGGTGGCCAGTCGGCCGTTGACGCGGGCGCCGATGCAGGCGTGCGCGTCCTCGCCGTACTGGGCGTACGCGGCGTCCACGCAGGTGGCGCCCTCGGGCAGGCCGAGCGTGCCGCCGTCGGGGCGGAAGACGGTGATCTCGCGGTCCTGGGCCAGGTCCTCGCGCAGGGTGGACCAGAAGGTGTCGGGATCGGGGGCGGCCTGCTGCCACTCGAGGAGCCGGGAGAGCCAGCCGGGACGGGTGGGGTCGGCGCGCTCACCCTCGGCGGGTGCGGGAGCGTCGGGGGCCGGGGCGTAGGGGTTGCCGAGGGCGACGACGCCGGCCTCGGCGACCTTGTGCATCTGGTGGGTGCGGATGAGGACTTCGACGACCTGACCGTCGGGGCGGGCGACGGCGGTGTGCAGCGACTGGTACAGGTTGAACTTCGGTACGGCGATGAAGTCCTTGAACTCCGAGACGACCGGCGTCATACAGGTGTGCAGTTCGCCGAGGACGCCGTAGCAGTCGGCGTCCTCGTTCACCAGCACGAGCAGGCGGCCGAAGTCGGTGCCGCGCAGCTGTCCGCGTTTGCGGGCCACGCGGTGCACGGAGACGAAGTGCCGCGGGCGGATGAGGACTTCGGTCGTAATGCCGGCCTCGCGCAGCACCCCGCGCATCTCGTCGGCGACCTCGGCGAGCGGGTCGTCGGGGCGGGCGGCGTTGTCGGCGATGAGCCGGCGTGTGTGCTCGTACTCCTCGGGGTGCAGGATGGCGAAGACCAGGTCCTCCATCTCGGTCTTCAGGGCCTGCACGCCGAGGCGTTCGGCGAGCGGGATGAGGACGTCGCGGGTGACCTTGGCGATCCGCGCCTGTTTCTCCGGGCGCATCACGCCGAGGGTGCGCATGTTGTGCAGTCGGTCGGCGAGTTTGATCGACATCACGCGCACGTCGCTGCCGGTGGCGACGAGCATCTTGCGGAAGGTCTCCGGTTCGGCGGCGGCTCCGTAGTCGACCTTCTCCAGTTTCGTGACGCCGTCGACGAGATAACGAACCTCCTCGCCGAACTGTTCCCGCACCTGGTCGAGCGTCACATCGGTGTCCTCGACGGTGTCGTGGAGCAGGGAGGCCGTCAAGGTCGTGGTCTCGGCGCCGAGTTCGGCGAGGATCAGGGTCACGGCGAGCGGGTGGGTGATGTACGGCTCTCCGCTCTTGCGCATCTGGCCGCGGTGCGAGGACTCCGCGAGGACGTAGGCGCGGCGCAGCGGGTCGAGGTTCGCGTCGGGGTGGTGGGCGCGGTGCGCCTCCACGACATGGCTGATGGCGTCGGGCAGTTTGCCGCGCACGGCGGGGCCGAGCAGCGCGGCCCGGCCGAGCCTGCGCAGGTCGATCCGGGGCCGGGACTTCCTGCGGTCCGCTCTGGGCACCGCGGCGGCGGTGACCGCCGCGGACGCCGTCGGCGCTACCGGGCCAGGGGTCGCAGGGTTCGTGGCCTCCGCACTCATGGGCACCTCCGGCTCGTGGACCGGCGGACGGGGCCCCAGGGCGTACGCGGCTCAGGGATGGCGACGTTCCCCCGTCCGTGCCGGTGCTTGATGCTACCGAGCCCACCACGTGCGACCGACCGCCTCTCGCCGAGCGTGAAACGGATCACCCATTCGAGCGACGGAAAGGAGGTTTAGGGTTTGCGCCAACTGCCTTGGGATCGACCGCTGTTTCGAACAGCCCCGGTCACCGGAAACCGCTGATCCGGGAGCCGGGGGCCGTCCTGCTCGGGGTGACGCCGGGTCAGCTGACGACGTTTTCCAGCCATCCGCTGTCGATCTCGCCCTCGGCGACGATCGTGGCGGGTCCGGTCATCTCGATCTCGCCGTCGGGCCGCTCGGTGATGACCAGACGCCCGCCGGGAAGGTCGACGGTGTACGTGACCGGGGTTCCGGTGACGGCCGGATCGGCACCGTCGCGCCGGGCTGCGGCCACGGCGACGGCGCACGCGCCCGTGCCGCACGAGCGGGTCTCGCCGGAACCGCGCTCGTGCACACGCATGGCGACGTGCCGGGGACCCCGGTCGACGACGAACTCGACGTTGACCCCGTCGGGGTAGGCGGCGGCCGGGCTGAACGGCGGCGGGTCGTACAGGTTCCCGGCCTGCGCGAGGTCGTCGACGAAGGCCACCGCGTGCGGGTTGCCCATGTTCACGTTGCGCGCGGGCCAGCTGTGCTCGCCGACGCTCACCGTGACCTCGCCCTCCGGCAGGCGGGCGCGGCCCATGCCGACCGTGATGTCACCGTCCTTCGCGATGTGGACGGTCTTCACGCCCGCGCGCGTGGCGATCGCGAGATCACCCTCCCCCACATGTCCGGCGTGCTGGAGGTAGCGCGCGAACACACGGACTCCGTTGCCGCACATCTCGGCGACCGATCCGTCGCCGTTGCGGTAGTCCATGAACCACTCGGCCTCGGCGGCCATCCCCTGGCCCTCGGGGTGCGCGGCGGACCGTACGACGTGCAGCACGCCGTCGGCGCCGATGCCTGCGCGGCGGTCGCAGAGGACTGCCACGGTGGCCGGGGTGAGGTCGAGGGCGTTGTCGGGGTCCGGGACGATCACGAAGTCGTTCTCGGTGCCGTGGCCCTTGAGGAAGGGGATCCGCGCGCGCGTGCTCATTCCTCGATCGTAAGCGACGGTCGTACGTCACCGGCCCCGCGCCTTCTGTTACGTCACCGGGCCCCGCGCCCTCTTGGCGCGCGCTAGCGCAGCCTTGCCACCCGCCACACCGCGAGGACAGCCACCACGGCCACCAGGAGTACGTACCCGATCACGACCCGCCAGTCCGGGCGGCGGCCCGAGCCCCGTGCGGGCAGGCCCGGCCACGTGTAGCCCACGCGGCGGGCCGCCATCATGCCCCAGCCCGCCGCGCACGAGCAGATCAGCAGGCCCAGCATCGCGATCACCGCGCCGCTGTCGCCGAAGTCGAAGGCGAGCGGGAAGGCGAACATCAGGGAGCCGACGGCGGACAGACCCACGATGGGGGCGAGCTGCCAGAGGCGGAGCCTGCGCTGCGGGCGCAGCTCGACCTCGACCTCCGGACCGCCCGGGTACATCTCCTCGGGCTCCGGCCCGTCGTCGGTCACGCCGTCCGGCGTCTCGTCGGGGCCGTCGTCGGTCAGGCGGTCCTCGGTCAGCCGGTCCTCGATGAGCAGGTCCTCGGTGAGCAGGTCCTCGGTGAGCCGGTCGTCGGTGAGCCGGTCGTCGGTGAGGCGGTCCTGCGCCGGCCGGTCCTCGGGGTGACGGGCTTCGGGCAGCCGGTGCTCATCCAGGCGGTCTCCGCCCGGACGCTCGCCGCTGAGCCGGTCTCCGCCCGGGCAGTCGTCGGTCGGACGGCCGCCGCCCCGGTCCGGCCCGTCACCCGCGGTGGTGACGTGCTCGGTACTTTGTGCGGTGTCGCGAGGGCCGGCCTCCATCGCCACGCGCCCTCCCAACTAGGCTCCACTTGGTCGATCGAAGCTCGATGATGGCACGGCGCCGAAGGGCGCGATGACCGGCGGCGCATCCCGATGCCATGACGTGATCAGGCTGTAACCGGTCGTTCGACCAACGCCAGGGCCTGGTGCGGAAGTTCCCCGCGATCCGCCAGGGCCCCGCTCAGCCAGTGCACCCGGGGATCACGCCTGAACCAGGAATCCTGGCGGCGCGCGAAGCGCTTGGTCGCCCGTACGGTCTCGGCCCGCGCCTCCGCTTCGGTGCACTCCCCGGCGAGCGCCGCGAGCACCTGCTGGTAACCCAGCGCACGCGACGCCGTGCGCCCCTCGCGCAACCCCTCCGCCTCCAGTGCGCGCACCTCGCCCACGAGACCCGCCTCCCACATCCGGTCGACACGGCGCGCGATGCGCTCGTCCAGCTCCGGACGCGCCACGTCGACTCCGATCTGGACGGTGTCGTACACGGAGTCGTGGCCCGGCAGGTTGGCGGTGAAGGGGCGGCCGGTGATCTCGATCACTTCCAGCGCCCGGACGATACGGCGGCCGTTGCTCGGCAGGATCGCGCGGGCGGCCTCCGGGTCGGCGGCGGCCAGCCGGGCGTGCAGCGCGCCCGAGCCGCGCAGCGCCAGTTCCTCCTCCAGGCGGGCCCGGACCGCGGGGTCGGTGCCGGGGAACTCCAGGTTGTCGACGGCTCCGCGGACGTACAGGCCGGAGCCGCCGACCAGGATCGGCCAGCGGCCCTCGGCGAGCAGTGCGTCGATCCGGGCGCGGGCCAGTTTCTGGTACTCGGCGACGGAGGCGGTGACCGTCACGTCCCAGATGTCGAGCAGGTGGTGCGGGATGCCACCGCGCTCCTCGGGCGTCAGCTTGGCGGTGCCGATGTCCATCCCTCGGTACAGCTGCATGGAGTCCGCGTTGACGACCTCCCCGCCGAGCTGTTGGGCCAGGAAGACGCCGAGATCGGACTTTCCGGCCGCGGTGGGTCCGACGACGGCGATGACACGGGGGGTGGAGGGTGCACTGCTCACCGCACCAGTCTCGCAAACCTCCTGGCGGCGCCTCGAACGAGTTACGTGACGCGTGGGGTCCCGGGTCGTTGCCCGTGGCGAGGTACCGCCCTCCGGACCGCCGGAGGCGGTGACCCGGGCGGCGCAACCGTACGCACCGGGTAACGCGGGAATTCGCCCGCACGAGTACCGTATGGAGTGGATATGGGCGTTTTTGCACGACTCCTCGGCAGGTCGAAGACGACTCCGGAGGCGTCGGCCGCCGAGGCGCAGACCGGTACGGAGCCGGCCGGGGCCGAGGCGGAGGAAGCGGAGTCGGCGGAGGCGGAGGCGGCCGGATCGGCGGAGGCGAAGAGTTCGGACGGGGACGGGAGCGAGGACGTGGCGGCGCGGTCCGACGCCGAGACGGACGACCCGTCCGACGGCTCCGGCATCCCCAAGCAGCAGTCCGCCGAGGAGGCCGCCGACAGCGAGGCCGACGAGGGCGCCCGCAGGTAACTGGCCCGCGAGGGAAGGTGGACCATGGGTCTGTTGGACAACATGAAGGCCAAGCTCGGCCCGGCCAAGGACAAGGTGTCGGACCTCGCGCGACAGCACGGGGACAAGGTCCAGCACGGCCTCGACAAGGCCGCCAAGGTCGTGGACGACCGGACCAAGCACAAGTACAGCGACAGGATCCAGGCGGGCACCGGCAAGGCCAAGCAGGCCATGGACCGCCTCGCCCACAAGGAAGCTCCCGGCCCGGAAGGTCCCGGCCCGGTCAAGGCCACCGGCGATCCGACGCCCCCCACGCCGCCGGAGGGCCCGCCACCGGCTTCCTGAGTCTCGTGAACGGCATGCGGATCGGCGGACGGCCGTGGAGCCCACCGGCTCCCGGCCGTCCGCCGTTTCCCCGCGCGCCGGAGCCCTGCCGGCCCGCTACGACCAGGCGGCCACCAGGTATCCCACGCCGTACGGCGCGTCCTCGTACAGCAACGCGCCGGTGAGATGCGCGCCCTCGGCGGCGCCGGCCAGCACCTGCCAGGGGGCCCGGCCGGAGGCCTTCAGTTCCTGTGCCAGCTCGGCGTCCAGCGCCTTCAGGGCCGCCACGTCCGCGGCGCCCAGCGCCCGCGCAACCTCCGCGTCGAAGGGTGCCGCCCGCTCGTCCAGGTAGCCCGGCGCCTTGACCGTACGGCACGCGCTCGCGTCCCCCATCACCAGCAGCGCCACCCGCCCGGCCTTGGCGCCGATCACCCTTCCGGCTTCGGTACACCGCTCGGGCGCGAGGGATTCCCCGACGCCGAGTCCCTCGATCGGGGCATCCGCCCAGCCGGTCCGCTCCAGCAGCCAGGCGCCGACGGCCAGCGACGGCGGCAGCTCCCGCTCGGAGACGGAGTACTCGGAGACGGGGTGCTCGGTGGCGGGGCCGAGGCGTACCGCCACGTCGACCCCGAATCCGCGGAAGGACCCGAGGGTGCCCTGCGGAAACGATCCGCGCCCGCTCTGCTCGGCGGGCCCGACGACCACCAGGAGGTCCGGGCGGGCGGCGGCGAGCACACCGAGCGCGTCGGTGCAGGCCGCGCGCGCGGCGTCCATCTCGAAAGCGGCGCCCGCGGCCACCTCGGGCACGAGCAGCGGAGGGCAGGGACAGACGGCGGCGGCGACAAGCATGATCGGCAGGGTACGCCGTACGACGACCCCGGCCGAGTCAGTCCTCGACGAGCACGTCGGTCGGATCGACCACCGGTGTACGCGACCCCGTCAGTCGCAGCCGCAGCCGCTGCCCGACGCGACCGGCAGCGGCTGGGGCACCCCGATCTTCGGCAGGCCGAGCATGACGCCGGCCGGCGCCGCGGCCTCGGCGGCGTTGCGCTTCTCCCAGGCGTCCCCCGCGCGCGTGCGGCGCACCGAGAGGGCGGGGCCCTCGGCGAGGAGGTGGTGCGGGGCGGCGTAGGTCACCTCGACGGTGACGACGTCACCGGGGCGGACCTCCTGCTCCGGCTTGGTGAAGTGGACCAGCCGGTTGTCGGGGGCGCGGCCGGAGAGCCGGTGCGTGGCGCCGTCCTTGCGTCCCTCGCCCTCGGCGACCATCAGCTCGAGCGTGCGGCCGACCTGCTTCTTGTTCTCCTCCCAGGAGATCTCCTCCTGGAGGGCGACGAGCCGCTCGTAGCGGGCCTGGACGACCTCCTTGGGGATCTGGTTCTCCATGGTCGCGGCCGGCGTACCGGGCCGCTTGGAGTACTGGAAGGTGAAGGCCTGCGCGAACCGCGCCTCTCGGACCACGTGCAGGGTCTGCTCGAAGTCCTCCTCGGTCTCGCCGGGGAAGCCCACGATGATGTCGGTGGTGATCGCGGCGTGCGGGATGGCGGCCCGTACCTTCTCGATGATCCCGAGGTAACGCTCCTGCCGGTAGGAGCGGCGCATCGCCTTCAGCACGGTGTCCGAACCGGACTGCAGCGGCATGTGCAGCTGCGGCATCACGTTCGGGGTCTCGGCCATCGCGGCGATGACGTCGTCGGTGAAGTCCCGGGGATGCGGGGACGTGAACCGCACCCGCTCCAGGCCCTCGATGGTCCCGCAGGCGCGCAGCAGCTTGCTGAAGGCCTCGCGGTCGCCGATGTCGGAGCCGTAGGCGTTGACGTTCTGCCCGAGCAGCGTGATCTCGGAGACGCCCTCGGCGACCAGGGCCTCGACCTCGGCGAGGATGTCGCCGGGCCGGCGGTCCTTCTCCTTGCCGCGCAGGGCCGGGACGATACAGAAGGTGCACGTGTTGTTGCAGCCGACGGAGATCGACACCCAGGCCGCGTAGGCGCTCTCGCGCCGGGTCGGCAGGGTCGACGGGAAGGCCTCCAGCGACTCGGCGATCTCGACCTGCGCCTCCTCCTGCACGCGGGCGCGCTCCAGCAGGACCGGCAGCTTGCCGATGTTGTGCGTGCCGAAGACGACGTCCACCCAGGGCGCCTTCTTCACGATGGTGTCGCGGTCCTTCTGCGCGAGGCAGCCGCCGACCGCGATCTGCATGCCGGGCCGCGAAGCCTTCTTCGGCGCGAGCCGGCCGAGGTTGCCGTACAGCCGGTTGTCGGCGTTCTCCCGTACGGCGCAGGTGTTGAACACGACAACGTCCGCGTCCCCGTCCGAACCCTCGGGGGCCCGTACGTACCCGGCCTCCTCGAGCAGCCCGGCCAAGCGCTCGGAATCGTGGACGTTCATCTGGCACCCGTAGGTGCGGATTTCATACGTCTTGGATGATCGAACGTCCACTGCCGGGCTCCGGTCGCTGCTGCTGGTCATGGCTCAAGGGTAGGCGGTCCGCGGAGTGCGATTGCTGCCTGCCCGCGGCCGGGTGGCCGTCCTCGCTGGAGGTCCGCGTGGGACGGCCGCCCGGCCGAGGCAGCCGGCGTACAGGCCGGTGGGCAGGGCCGCGGCGCCGGTCGCCGTACGGGTGCGTCAGGTCACGCGACCCCGGCCCCGTCCGGGGCCCGCTCGGTCGTCCAGCCGCGCTTGGAGTAGGACAGGACGCCCGTGAGCGCGATCCTGAGGAGGGCGCGCAGTTCGACGTGCAAGGGGATCTTCTCGTCGGTGGACTGGCTCCAGCGGTAGAGGAGCCCGAGATAGGCGTCCCGCAGTATGTTTCCGGCCAGGACCGGATCGATGTCGGAGGCGACGTCTCCCCGGACCTGCCCGGCCGAGATGGCCTGGACGAAGACATGACCGGCGTACTCCGGCTCCTCGTGCAGGGGCTGGCCCGACTTCACCCAGGCGGTCAGCATGACCTGGGTGAGATTGCGTTCCGCCTCGTTGAAGTCGGCGAGGGCGGACATGCACCGCTCCAGCTGGACGGTGGTGTCGTCGTCCTCGTGGGACAGCGACTTCTCCATGAGGGCCTGCAGCTTGTCCTGACGCTGCTGGGCCCAGGTGGTGACGAGATCCTCCTTGCGCTGGAAGTGGTTGAAGAACGTTCCCCTGGCCACGTCGGCGCGCTCGGTGATCTGGTCGATCGTGGTGCGTTCGTACCCTTGCTCGGCGAAGAGTTCCAGGGCGGACGCGTACAGGCGGTCGTGCACGCGCTGCCTGCTCCGCTCCCGCCTGCCGGGGGGGCGAACGGGTTGGTTTTCCTCAGTCGTCATCGGCTCTCTCTTCTCGGCCCGTCGAGGCGTCCCCGTGCCCCCCGCTCTCCGACGACAGCGCATCTGCTGACGCGGCCAGGCCCCCGTCCACGGCGACGGCTTCCTTTATACCGTAGTACATCGATACATCTCAGTACCCGATTGCTGCGGACTGCCTCCAGTGCGTCTCAAGCGGCGGGCTCGGCGTGAGCCCTGGGGCGGCGCGGCGTGAACCGCCGCGGGCGGCCGCACCGCCGCAGGGAGCGCGGTGCGGCCGCCGGTGGTGTGCAGGGACCCGGTACGGCCCACTGGTCGCGGCCCGGCAGCTCCCCTTAGGCGAGTGCGTCCTCGAGCTCGGCCGCTATGGCGGCCGCGCTCTCGTCGCCCAGCAGGCGGCTGGTCGGGATCTCCACCCCGAGGTCCTGTTCCAGGACGCGCCTGAGCTGGAGGGCCATCAGCGAGTCGAGGCCCAGGTCCCGCAGTGACCGCCGCGGGTCCACCCGGTCGACGGTGGTGCCGAGGACCGTCGCGGTGTGGATGATCAGCCGGTCCGCGGTGGGGCGCCGGTCGGCCGACGGCACGCTCCCGGACTCCCGGCGGGTCGCCCGCTCGGCGGGCGGCCGCGGACGGGAGAGCTCACCGGCGCCGCGCTCCGGCAGCCCCGCCGCTGCGCGGCCCGGCGACCGCAGCAGGGCGATGCCCTGGAAGTCGGCGAGCACCTGGCCGTCGGCGCTGGTGAGCGCGATGTCGCAGCGCGCGCCCTCCCCGTCGCCGTCGGGTGTGAACCGGGCCAGGCTCCAGGTGTCCCCGGCCGGCACCGCGGCCAGCACGACGCGTTCGAAGGAGACCGGCACGTAGGCGCAGGCCGGGTCGTCCGCAAAGGTGCGGTGCGGCCACGACCCGAGCATGGTCAGGGCACTGGCTTCCAGGGCCCCCGCGGCCGCCGTGCCGGAGGGCACGTCCAGCCTGGCCACCGCCTCCCCCTCGCGCCGCCACAGCTGCCGCACCGCCCGCAGCTCGGGCGCCACGGAGTAACCGCGGGCCTCGGCCCTGCGGTAGAACTCCGCGCCCGGGACGTACTCGTCGCACCGGGTGAGCACGTCGTCCAACGGCGCCTGGAGCGGCCCGGCACCGGTCTGTGGCAGGCCGTCGCCCGCCCGTACCGTGCCGGACACGCACAGCACCGGGTCCGCCGCCCCTTCGGCGAGCGCGTCGACACGGAAGCCGAACGCCCTCGGGTCCGCCGTCCCCTCGGGCTCGTCCAAGCGGATCGCCAGCGTCGTCCCCGGCGCGTCCGCCAGAAGCGGCAGCCCCTGGCCGAGGCGGACGTCCCGCAGCTCCACGGGTCCGTCGCCGACGAGGTCGCGCACCGTCTCGGCGACCGCCTGCAGGTACACCACCGGCGGGACGAGGGACACGCCACGCACGGTCACACCGGTGCCCAGCGCCCCGACGCCCAGCCGAGACAGCCGGATCCGGCGTTCGCCGAGGTGTGCCGGAGCCGGCGCCGGCTCCGTCTCCGCTTCGGCACGGTGCTCCTCGGTGTCCCACGCGTACAGCGGCAGCCGCACCCGCGTGGTGTCATCGCCGTACCAGCGCCGCCAGTCGACCGCGGCGCCCAGAGCGAAGACCCGTCCGAGGGCGCGGGCGGCCGCCACGGACTCGTCCTGCTGCCGGACCAGCGTACTGACCACGGCCGGGGGCACACCCGCGTCACGCTGTACGTCCTCGATCGCCGGGCCGAGCACCGGGTGCGGGCTGACCTCCACGAACAGCACGTCCCGCTGCTCGGTGACGCGCCGCACGGACGCGGCGAAGCGCACCGGCTCGCGCAGGTTGTCCACCCAGTAGCCGGCGTCCAGTTCCGCGCCCTCGACGGGTGCGCACCGCACCGTGGAGAACATCGGCGTGCGCGCCGCGCCGGGCTCCAGGTGGGCGAGGCGAGCGGACAGGTCGTCCCGGATCTCGTCCATCACCGGGGAGTGGGAGGCGACATTGACCTTGACGGTGCGGCAGTGCACCTCGCGCTGCAGCAATTCGTCGGCGATCTCCTTCAGGATCCCGGCGTCGCCGGCCAGCACGGTGGCGTGCGGGGAGTTCTCCACCGCGACGCACACCTCGTCGCCGTACCTCGCGATCAGCTCGCGCGCCTGCCGCGGGGAGAGTTCCGTGGCGAGCATCGCGCCGCGTCCCGCGAGGCCCTGCATCAGGCTGCTGCGACGGCAGATGACCGCGGCGGCGTCCCGCACGGACAGGACGCCCGCCACGCACGCGGCCGCCACCTCGCCCATGCTGTGGCCGACCACCACGTCCGCCGTGACGCCCATGGCCCGCCAGTGCGCGGCGAGCGCGACCTCCATGGCCCACAGTGCGGGCTGCACCACCTCCACGGCGTCGCCGAACTCCGCGGTCTCGTCCTGGAGCAGGTCCAGCACCGACCAGCCGAGTTCCTCGCGCACGGCCGCGTCGCACTCGGTCATGGCCGCGCGGAAGGCGGCGGAGGTGCGCAGCAGGTCCCGGCCCATCCCGGCCCACTGCGAGCCCTGCCCGGGGAAGACGAAGGCGACCTCACGCGGCCCGCCGAAGCCCGCCTCGAGCATCCCCCCGTCGGGTGTCGGCCGGTCCTGCGCGAGTGCGCGCAGGACGTCGGCGAGGGCGTCGTGGGAGTCGCCGACGGCCCACAGGCGGAAGGGGTGGTGGTCCCGTCCGAGCGCCGCCGACCGGCAGATGTCGCGCAGGGCCTGGCCGCGGCCGCGGCCACCGGGGCCGAGGTGGGCCGCGTGGCGCAGGGCCAGTCGGCGCAGCGCCTCGGGCGTGCGGGCGCTGAGGACGAGCAGCTGCGGGCCGGACTCCTCGGCCGGAACGGGGGTGGCGCGGTCCGCGGACACGGCCGGTTCGGGGACGAACTCGCCGATGACCGCGTGGGCGTTGGTGCCCGACAGGCCGAACGAGCTGACCCCGAGCACCGCGCGTTCGCTCCTGGGCCGCAGCGGGGTGTTGCGGTCCACCACGGTGACGGGGCACCCCGGTTCGGTGAGCCGGGCCTGCGGCGAGCCCAGATGCAGGGAGGCGGGGATCGTGCGGTGCTCGGCCACGAGCACGGTCTTGATGAGACCGGCGATGCCGGCGGCGGCCTCGGCGTGTCCGATGTTGGTCTTCACGGAGCCCACCGGCAGGGGCGCCGCGGGCGCTCCGTGCTCGCTCACCACCTCGGACAGCGCCCGCAGTTCCACCCCGTCGCCCACGGTGGTGCCGGTGCCGTGCGCCTCCACGTAGTCGACCTGGGAGGCGGTCACGCCGGCGCTGCGCCAAGCGGCGCGCAGCATCTGGGCCTGTCCGGGCACCGCGGGCTGGAGCAGCAGCCCGCTGCCGTCGCCGTCATTGGTCACCGCGCTGCCCAGCAGCAGCGCGCGCACGGGATCACCGTCGGCAAGGGCGTCGGACAGCCGCTTGAGCAGGATCACGCCCACGCCCTCGCTGCGGACGAAGCCGTCGGCGGAGCTGTCGCCGAACTTGCAGCGGCCGTCCGGCGCGAGCATCCGCCCCTGCGAGTAGGCGACCGCGTCGGTCGGCGACAGGATGGCGTTGACGCCGGCCGCCACGGCCAGGTCGCACTCCCCGGTGAGCAGGCTCTGGCGTGCGGCGTGCACGGCGACCAGCGAGGACGAGCAGGCGGTGTCCAGTACGACGCTGGGGCCGCGCAGGTCGAAGGCGTGGGAGATCCGGCCGGAGGTGACGGCGCGCAGCCTGCTGCCGGCCATGGCGCGCACGTCGGCGGTGGCGGAACGTCCGGTCACGTCGCCGTAGTCGGCGGTCGCCTGCCCGACGAACACGCCGGCGCCGCTGCCGCGGACCGAGGACGGCGGGACGCCGGCGTCCTCGAACGCCTCCCACACGGTGTGCAGCAGCAGACGCTGCTGCGGGTCCATGGTGCGCGCCTCGCGCGGCGATATCCCGAAGAACGCGGCGTCGAAGCCGTACAGATCGGCCAGGAAGCCGCCGTGACGGGAGATCAGCCGGCCCGGCGTGGCGGGCTCGGGGTCGTACCAGTCCGCCACGTCGTACCGGTCCGGCGGCACCAGCTCGACGGCGTCGGTGTTGCTCTCCAGCAGCGTCCAGAACTCATCTACCCCCGTTGCGCCCGGGAACCTGCAACCCATGCCGATGATCGCGATCGGTTCATGCGTGTTCATTCGGTGGCCTTCCTCCCAGTCGGTGGTCCAAATCTATACCGAAGAACAAACTTGTTCTCCAGTCAGATACATAAAGCTGCCGTTAACACGGCGTCACAAGCCGACGACCCGCTGCGGAACTTGACCTTATGCCGGGATTTTGACGACATGTTGGCGCCTGAAGCCCCGAAGATCCTTTCATTGGGCACTGATCGATCATTGACCACGGTCGTCTGTTGAACTTCAGTACAGAGATGTGCTTCAGTTGCGGACGTCAGCCGCCGAGAGCAAGGAGCAGGCATGCTGAAGACGCGCAAGCTGGGCCGCCAGGGCCTCGAGGTCTCCGAACTGGGCCTCGGATGCATGGGTATGAGCCAGTGGTACGGCACCCCCGACGACCGGGAGTCGGTGGCCACGATCCACCGCGCCCTGGAACTGGGCTACACGCTGTTCGACACAGCCGAGGCCTACGGCCCCCACGACAACGAGATACTGCTCGGCCGCGCCCTCGCGGACCGCCGCGAACAGGCCGTGATCGCCACCAAGTTCGGCTTCCCGATGAAGCTCAAGGACGGCACGACGGCCGAGGCGGACAGCCGGCCCGAGCACATCGTCGAGGTCGTCGAGGCGTCCCTGAAGCGCCTCGGCACCGACTACATCGACATCCTCTACCAGCACCGTGTCGACCCCAAGGTGCCCATCGAGGACGTGGTGGGGACCATGGCCGGCCTCGTCCGGCAGGGCAAGGTCCGGCACCTGGGCCTGTGCGAGGTCGGCGAGCAGACCATCCGGCGGGCCCACGCCGTGCACCCGCTGACCGTCGTACAGAGCGAGTTCTCCGTCTGGGAGCGCAACCTGGAGGACGGGGTCCTGCCGGTGCTGCGCGAACTCGGCATCGGGCTCGTCGGCTTCTGCCCGCTCGGCCGTGGCTTCCTGACCGGCGGGGTCAAGCGCGCCGAGGACTACCCGGAGGACGACTTCCGCCACCACGACCCGCGTCTGCAGGGCGCCAACTACGACCACAACACGGCCATCGCCGCGAAGATCGGCGAGGTGGCCGCGCGCCACGGTCTCACCCCCGCCCAGCTCGCCATCGCCTGGGTGCTGCACCAGGGGGACGACATCGTGCCGATCCCCGGCACCAAGCGGCGCACCTATCTGGAGGAGAACACCCGCGCCGCCGAGGTGGTCCTCACCGCGGACACGCTGGCCGAGATCGAGAACGCCGTGCGCGCCGACGCCGTCGCGGGCCCTCGCTACAACGACCGAATGATGGCCTACATCGACCGCTGATCCTCTCCGGCACCCGACAGTGACCGTTTCAGACCACTCAGGAGCAGCCGTGGACATACCTCATTGGCAGAAACACTGGCACACCCGACGTGCCGCGTTCGCGGACGAATGCCGGCAGGCCCGGGACTCGCTGCTGGCCGATCTCAAGCAGCCCGGCCTGGCGCAGCACCGCGTCCTCGCCGACATCATCGACATGAGCGCGGGCTCGGTCCACTGGCGAGAGCGGGGCTACGACGTCCTGGCCGGCGCCCCCGACCGCTTCCGCTCGGTGCTGCCGGTGATGCGCTACGACGACTTCGTCCCCGAGATCCAGCGCGAGACCCGGACCAAGGGCGGCACCCTGACCTGCAGTCCGGTCCTGCGCTGGCTGAAGACCAGCGGGACCACGGGGGTGCCCAAGCTGGTGCCGTACACCCTGCACTGGCTCCTCACCTACCGGATCCCGGCGATGAAGGCCATGTGGGGGACGTACCTGGAGTACCACCCGGAACTGCTCGCGCACCCGTACGCGACGCTCGACACCCAGACCGTGCGCGAGGACGTCTACGACTTCGTGCACGGCATCGGCCACCAGGCCGTCAGCAACCGGCACCCGCAGATCAACAGCCGGGACTGGAACCCGCCGTGGTACGAGTCGCCGTGGTTCGGCCCCGACGTGCCGAACAGCCACGAGGGCCGCATGTACCACCGCATCCGCCACCTGGTCGGCAAGGATCTGCACTACATCTCGTCGATCAATCCGAGCACCCTGATCTCGCTGCGCGACCTGCTGGCCGAGCACGGGGACCGGCTGGTGGCCGAGGTGCGGGCGGGCACCCTGGACGGGCAGCCGTACACCCGGCCGGACGAGGACACCGCCCGGCGCCTCGAAGAGGTGCTGCGCACCCCGGACTTCAGCCTCAAGGACGTCTGGCCGTCCCTCACCCTGTACACCTGCTGGCTCTCCGCCTCCGCGGGGCTCTACACGGCCAAGCTGGACGCGGTCCTCCCGGGTGTCGCCAAGCTGCCGTTCATGAGCTGCGGCACCGAGGGAGTCACCACCATCCCGGTGGACGACTCACTGCACAGCCAGCCGCTCGCGGTGTCCCAGGCGTTCTTCGAGTTCGTGCCGGCCGAGGTCCCGCTGGGCGAACTCGTGGAGCGCGGGGAGCCGGTGGAGACGCTTTTGTTCGACGAGGTGGAACCGGGCCGCGACTACCACCTGATCATGACGCAGGGCAACGGCCTGTACCGGCTGTGGACAGGGGACATCTACCACGTCGACCGCATCGTCGACGGCACTCCCTGGGTGCACTTCGTGCACCGCGACGGCATCTTCCACTCCTTCACCGGCGAGAAGATCACCGAGTCCCAGGTGACCCAGGCCATCGAGCAGGGCCTCGCGGCCCTCGGCCTCGGCACCGGGCTCTACATGTGCGGCCCGCGGTGGGCGGAGCCGCCGAACTACGTCGTCGTCACCGAAGTCCCCGAGCCCTCCGAGCAGTTGGACCGTGAACTGTCCGGCGCGGTGGACGCCGCGCTGCACCGGATCAACATCGAGTACGCGTCGAAGCGGGACAGCGGCCGGCTCGGCGCGCTCGAGGTCGTCACCGTGCCCCTTGACGCCATCGCCGGGTACGTCGAGAGCCGGCGCCAGGCGGGCAACGCCACCCAGTACAAGTACAAGCCGTTCCAGCGGGACGTCGACTTCGTCACCGTCCTCACCGGTCGCTGAGAGGGAGTCCGGACATGATCGACACCAAGAGGCCGCCGCAGAACATCCGCCGCGAGATAGAGGGAATCCAGGTCGACGGCGCCGAGCTGGCGCTGCACCTGTGGCGCCCGCGCGGGCCGGTCAAGGCAGCGGTCTTCTACTTCCACGGGCTTCAGTCGCACGCGGGCTGGCTGTGGGAGGTCGGCCCCCAGTTCGCCGACAACGACATCGCCTTCTACGTCCTCGACCGCCGCGGCAGCGGCATCAGCGGAGGCGATCGGCAGACCCTGCCCGACGTGGACACCGTGCTGCGCGACTACATGACCGCGCTGGAGCACGTGCGGCAGGCGATCGGTGACGAGGTGCCGCTGTCGCTGTTCGGGCACTGCCTGGGCGGCTCCTTCATGGCGGCGCTCATGCACCACCCCGACTTCACCACCCGGTACGACGCGGCGATCTTCTGCTCGGCCTGGCTGGGCAAGCTGCACGCCACGCTCGACGACGAGGAGCAACGGGCCCTCGCGGCCGAGACCAGCCTGGAGCCGTGGGACGCCGGACTCAGGGCGGAGGACTTCACCGACGAGGTCCGGCACCGGCACTTCATCGACCACGACGACCTGGCGGTGCGCTCCCTGACCCGCCGCTCCCGCGCCGTACTCCTCGGCCTGGAGGCACTGTACATGCGGCCCGAGCGGGCCCTGCCCCCTGTGCCGGCGGCGTTTGTCTCCGGGGTCGCCGACCCGATCGTCGACCTCGACGACGCGCGGGCCACGTTCCTGCGCATGACCGGGGCGCACGGCGCGCTGATCCAGTTCGCGACGGACAAGCACTACCTGTTCTACACCGACGTGCGGGCCCGGCTGGTCGACTGGGCGTCCACCTTCACCCTGCTGTCAGGGCTGGACCGTGATGCCTGAACCGGCCGGGGCCACCCTGTACCGGGTCGAGCTGCCCATGGCGGTCGGCTTCGATCACCCCGCCAAGCGGCGCTCGGCCTCCGACAGCCTCCTCCTGCGGCTGGAGGCCGACGGGGTGACCGGCCTCGGGGAGTGCGCTCCCCGGGCGTACGTCACCGGGGAGACCACCGACTCCGTGACCGCGCAACTGCTGAGCCTGCCACTGGACGCGGTCTTCGCCCGGCTGCGGTCGAGCGAACCGGCGGCGCTGCTGGCCCGGTTGCGCGCGACCGGGGTCGCCGGGACCTTCGGCGTGCGCGGCGGAAACAACCTGCTCTGCCTCCTGGAGACCGCGCTGCTCGACCTGCTGGGTCGCCGGCTGGGGCTGGACGGCGACCGGCTGGTGACCGCCGGGGGCGCACCGGCCGCGCGTCCGGCGGTGCTGCCCGTGTCCCAGGTGCTCGATCTCAGCCTCGACGTCGAGGAGTTCCTCGACACCCGCGGCCCGTTCCACTTCGTCAAGGTCAAGGCGGCCGACGACATCCGGCGCGACGTCCGCACGGTCACCGCCATCCGCTCCCGCCTCGGCGACCGGGTCCCGGTGATGGTCGACGCGAACATGAGCTGGTCCGCGGACGAGGCCGCCGGGCACCTGGCGGCCCTGAGCGACGCCGGCACAGACCTCGTGGAGGAGCCGCTGGCCAAGGGCTCCTGGGCGGAACTCGCCCGGCTGCGGGGACGCACCGCGGTGGGCATCATGCTCGACGAGTCGGTGTGCACGCCCGAGGACGCCCGCCGGGCCGTGGAGTCGGGGGCCTGCGACGCCTTCAACGTCCGGGTGGCCAAGAACGGCGGCCCGGTGACCGCGGCCAGGCTGATCGGGCTCGCCCGCGGCGCCGGCCTCGGGTTCCAGATCGGCGTGCAGGTCGCCGAGGTCGGTCCGCTGATCAACGCGGGCCGTGCCCTGGCCTTCGCGCACCCGGACGCCCTCACCGTCGAGGCCGGCCAGTCCGACCGGTTCTTCCCGGAGATGGTCGTCTCGCCCCGCCCGGCCGTGGACCGGTCGGCCAACACCATCGCCCCCGCGCCCGGCCCGGGGTTCGGCCTCGGCCTCACGGCACGCGCCGCCGCCTGGGCCGTGGCGCACCGCACCGAGGGCGACCCCGTCTGGCGCCCCGTCGCCGCGTCCGGGAGTCGCACGCCCCGCATTCCCGCGTGAATCGCACGAAGGATCACACATGACGTCCTACTTCTCCGACCTGCTCGTGGAGTTCCTGCACCAGCAGGGCATCGACAAGGTCGCCTTCAACCCCGGTGCGTCCTTCCGCGGCGTGCACGACTCCCTCGTCCACGCGGACAGCGCCGCCGTGGCGCCCGACATCGTGATGGCCTGCCACGAGGAGATCGCGGTGGCCCTGGCGCACGGCTACCACAAGGCCAGCGGACGCCACATGGGCGTGTTCGTGCACGCCAATGTGGGTCTGCTGCACGCCTCGATGGCCATCTTCAACGCCTGGTGCGACCGGGTGCCGCTGTTCGTGCTCGGGGGCAACGGCCCCGTCGACGCCGGCAAGCGGCGCCCCTGGATCGACTGGATCCACACCTCGCAGAACATCGAGTCCGTCGTCAAGGACTATGTGAAGTGGTGCGACCAGCCCATCGGGCAGCGCGCCACGATCGAATCGCTCTACCGCGCCTTCAAGCTGATGAACACCCCCATGCAGGCCCCGGTGTTCGTGGCCCTCGACTTCGACGTCCAGGAGCAGCCGCTGGAGGACGGCGTACGGCTGCTGCCCGCGAGCGCCACCGAGCCCACCCGGCTTCCCGCGCTCGGCGGCGCCGACCTCGACCACCTCACCGGACGTCTGCTGAGCGCGCGGCTGCCGGTACTCCTGGTCGACTTCTCCGGCCGTGACCCGCGGACGGTCGCGCCACTGGTCGCGCTCGCCGACGCGCTCGGCCTCGCCGTCGTGGACCGCGGCAACCGGATGAACTTCCCGGCCACCCATCCGCTGAACGTCAGCCACACCGGCGGCGAGCTGCTGGCCGAGGCCGATCTCGTCCTCGCGCTGGAGGTGCAGGACCTGGTGGGGGCCCTGGGGTCCTTCCTCACCCTCACCGACCAGGGACAGCCGGCGAACGGCGCCGAGATCGTCACGCTCGGCTTCAACGAGTTGCTGACCAGCAAGTGGGCCGCCGACTACCAGCAGTTCGTGCCGGTCAGCAGGGCCATCGCGGCCGACACCAGGGACTCGGTGGCCGCCCTGCTGGCGGTCGCCGAGGACCCGACGGGGCCGTTCGCCGAGCCCGCGTTCACCGAGCGACGCGAGGATCGCGTCAAGGCGCTGTCCGCCCTGCACACCGAGGCGCGGACCGGGTGGGCACGGCAGGCCGAGGAGGCGAAGGGCCGCGAGCGCATCCACGTGTCCGCGGCCGTCGACGAGATCCACCGCGCGGTGCGGGACGAGGAGTGGATCCTCACCAACACCGGCAGCCTCACCATCGACGGCTGGGTGAAGAAGCTGTGGCCGCTGGAGCGACCCGGCAGCTACCTGGGTCTCAACGGCGGCGGCGGTCTCGGCTACGGCCTGGGCGCATCCGTCGGTGCGGCCCTCGCCCACCAGGGCGACGGCACCCTCTGCGTCGACCTCCAGGCCGACGGCGACTTCCTGTACACGCCGAGCGCGCTGTGGACGCTGGCCGCGTACGACGTGCCGCTGCTGGTGGTCGTCATGAACAACCGCCTGTACCTCAACTCCACTCAGCACGCCGAGCGGATCGCCGGCAACCGTGACCGGGACACCGGCCGCGCGCACATCGCGACCAGCTTCTACGACCAGCCGGTCGACTTCGTGAACCTGGCCCGGTCCTACGGCGTGCACGCCCTGGAGCGGGTCGAGCGGATCGAGGATGTCGAGCCGACCGTGCGGGAGGCCGTGGCCCACATCAAGGCGCAGGGCCGGCCCGTCCTGGTCGAGATCCTCATGGAGTGAGCGGCCGCGCGCCCCTCCCCGATCTTCCCCTTCCCTTTCCCCTTCTCCCTCTCCCAAGACTTTCCGAGGAGCCCTCCACCATGACGGCGCCCCTTCCCTCCGTCTTCGAATGCGTCTACGGCGACGCGCGCCACGTCGGCCTCGGCCTGCCTGAAAGCGACGCTCCCCTGCGCCTGTATCCCCTGGCCGGTGACACACTGGCCGCCCTGGTCGCCGCCGCGGACGGCGACGCGCAGACCGCCCTCGCCCGGCTCACCGAGGGCCGCACCCCCGTAGAGGTGCCGGCCGCGGACCGCGACCGGGTGCGGATGCTGCCGCCGCTGCTGCCCGCGCACACGGGCGACGCGCTGGTCAGCGGCTTCATGATGACGCACAACGTGAAGGTCGGCGCCGAGGTGCCGGACCAGCCGAACTGGTTCGTCAAGGGACTCGGTGACGTCCTCAAGGTCCCGGGCGAGCCGCTGTCCGTGCCCGCCGACGCGGTCGCCGTGTGCGAGGAGGCCGAGGTGGTCCTGGTCTACCTCGGGGACGAGACGGGTGTGCCGCGCTACGTCGGGTACACCTTCGGCAACGACCTCACCGACATCGGCCGCTTCAAGCAGCACGCCGGGCACCTGTCGTACGCGAAGCTGTGCGACGCGGGTGTGGCCCCCTGGCTGCACCTGGGTGCGCCACCGCGCTCGGTGACAGGCGAGGTCGTCATCGAGCGGGACGGGGCATCGGCCTGGAAGGGCTCCTTCACCACGGGCACGGACGCGCTCCACTACGACCTGGAGACGATGATGTCCCGCCTCTTCGCATACCAGGCCCTGCACCGTCCCGGCCGCGTGCACTACGTCTACCTCGGCGCCGACCGCAGCAGTTTCCACGCCGGTTTCCGGACCGCGGACGGCGACCGGGTCACCTTCGATGTCGCGAGTCACGGCGTACGGCTGTCCCACCCGCTGGCGTGGACGCGCGGCCCCGGGAAGGGGTGAGCACGGTGGCGCTGCTGCGCAGGCTCAGCGATGTCGAGGCGTCGTTCGCCTACACCCACGCGCTCATGCGTGGCACCACACAGGTCACCACCCACGTCTCGGTGCGCGGGGACATCGGCCCAGAGCGGTGGCGCGCGGCGGCCGGCCGCTGGGCCGGTGACCTGCCGCTGCTGTCGCTGCGCATCGAGGAGAGGCCCGACGGCCTGTGGTTCGCCGCGGGCCCCGGACCCCGCGCCGAGCAGGTCCGGCACACCGTCCTGACCGCGCCGGACTCGCCGGACGAGGTTCTGCGGCGGGAACTCAACGACGTCCTGGAGACCGGCGGCCCGCTGTGGCGGCTGCACGCCGTCAGCGATCCGGGCGCCGGGACGACGCATCTGTACTTCACCCGGAACCACGCCATCTCCGACGGTCACTCCACCGGAGCGGTCGTCCGCGCCCTGCTGGACGCGCTGTTCCCGCCGTCGGACGGCGAGGGTCCGCACGACGTGCGCACCCTGCCGCCCTGCGCGGACGGACTGCCGTACCGGCCGCCGCGGCGGCCGGACGCCGGCGGGACGGCGGAGGCCGGGGCGCGCGAGGTCGCGACGCCCGAACGGCTGCCGTTCGCGGCGCACCGGCCCTGGCAGGAGCGGAGCGCGGACTTCGTACCGCTGACGCACACGCGCGCGGCGAGTCTGGCCCTCAAGTCCTGGTGCAGGTCCCGGGGAGTGACGGTGAACCAGTTCTTCGGGGCGGCGCTGGCGGAGTCGTACGCCGAGGCGACCGGGCGGGCTCAGGTCGGCCTGTGCACCGCGGTGTCGCTGCGGCCGCGATACGCGCCGAGCACCCCGCTGCCGGACGTGGGCTGCTTCATCAGCGTGCTGAACGTGCCACTGCGGCTGGACCGGGGGAATCTGGCCGGTCATGCCCGGCACTACGCGGCCGCGCTGGCGCGGGCCGACGCCGCGTGGCGGCCGCCCTCCCGCTCGCACGCGGCGATCCGCCGGGCGGTCGAGGAGACGGCGGCCGCCCGGTCCGCCCCGGGCATCTGCATCACGAACGTCGGGATGGCCGACCCGGCGCTCGGCCCGCACCTGAGCCGGGTCACCGGCTACCGGACGGTGGTCAACCGGACGGGCGCCAACTACGGCGTCGTCCTCCACCTCGGCACGCTCGACGGTGTGTTCGCCACGGCGCTGGCCTTCGGCGCACCGGCCACCGACCGGGCACTGGTGCGGGCCGTGGCGAAGGGACTGCACGACCGGGTGGTGCGCCCGTACGCGACGGTCCGGGACCTGTCGGCCGCCGAGGCCGCACCCGCATGACCGGGCACCGGTGCCGCGCCGGTGAGATCCGGCCAAGGCACCGCGGCCCGGGCCGATCCGCCTCAGGAACCGGCGTCCTGACGGAGCACCAGATCGAGCAGACCCGGGAAGCGGGCGTCGAACTCGGCTCTGCGCAGGCGGTTGAGTCGCTTCGGCCCGGCGTCCCGCTGCTCGAGCAGCCCGGCCTCGCGCAGCACCGCGAAGTGCCGGCTGAGGGTGGCCTTGGTGACCGGCACGTCGAAGCTGCCGCACGACCGCTCCCAGTCACCGGCCTGCGCCAACTCCCTCACCAGGGTGCGGCGCACGGGGTCGGCGAGGGCGAGCAGCGCCGCCTCCAGCGGGACGGCGCCCGGGTCCGTGTGGATCGGCGGAGTGCGGTGACTCGCGGCCGCCTGCTGCTGTGGGGTCTGTGCCGCCATGGCTGGTTTGCTCCGTCCCGGCATCGCTCGTTCCGTGACGCGTACGGCGCACGGATTGCAGAGTGTTCGATGATCTGCGTACACTCTGAATGTTCGTCCAACGACGAACACTCTACCGGAGCCGGTGGTGTATCGCCCGGCTCCCCTCCCCCCACTCGCCTCCGGCACGTATGGAAGGAAGACCCGTGCCACACACCCAACAGCACAAGGCCCGCCCGGGACTGACCCTGTTCGCGGCCTGCCTCGGCTTCGTCGTGGTCATCCTGGACGTCAGCGTCGTGAACGTCGCCACCAAGGCCCTCGCCGCGGACTTCGGCGGCAACCTGTCCGGTCTGGAGTGGGTGATCAACGGCTACACCCTCACCTTCGCCGCGTTCCTGCTGACCGCCGGCGCCATGGGCGACCGCTACGACCCCAAGCAGATCTTCATGTGGGGCTTCGCGCTCTTCGCGCTGACCTCGCTGGCCTGCGGCAGCGCCCCCTCGCTGGTCGCGCTCATCGCCGCCCGCGTGATCCAGGGCATCGGCGCCGCGATGATCGTGCCGTCGTCCCTGTCCATCGTGAACACCAACTTCCCGGACCCCGCCGAGCGCACCCGCGCCGTGAGCCTGTGGGCCGCGGCCGGCGGCCTCGCCCTGGCCCTCGGTCCGGTGGTGGGCGGACTTCTGGTGGACGCACTCGGCTGGCGCTCGATCTTCTACGTCAACGTGCCTATCGCCGCCCTCGGCATCGTGCTGGTACGGGCCTACGCCCGGCCCGCCCCCGCCCGGGACGCCTCCGCGCGCCGCTCCCTCGACCTGCCCGGCCAGTTGCTCGCCGTGATCGGCCTGGGCGCCCTCACCGGGGCCATCGTCGAGGCCAATGGCAAAGGCTGGACCTCGGCCACCGTCCTGACCTGCCTGATCGTCTTCCTGGTCGCGCTTGCCGGCTTCCTCGTCACGGAGCGCCGCAGCAACGACCCGATGCTGCCCCTGCACCTGTTCGGCCGGAAGGCGTTCTCCTCCACGTCGCTGATCGGCGTGCTGCTCAACTTCGCCTTCTACGGTCTGATCTTTGTCTTCAGCCTCTTCTTCCAGCAGGTCTGGAAGTATTCGCCGATCGTGGCGGGTCTGGCGTTCCTGCCGATGACGGCCGCCATCATGATCGCCAACCTGGCGTGCGGGCCCCTGGTCAAGCGCCACGGCGCCCGCACGGTCCTGATCACCGGCAACACCCTGGCCGCCGTCGGCTATCTGGCCACGGTGCCGGTGGTCGGCTCCGGGGCGTACGTCCAGATGGCCGTCCAGTTCGCCGTCGCCGGCTTCGGCATCGGCCTGGTCGTACCGTCCATGACGAACGCCATGCTCGGCGCCGTGGACCCGGCCAACGCCGGCATCGCCTCCGGTGTCCTCAACGCCTCGCGCCAGCTGGGCGGACTCATCGGCGTCGCCGCGATGGGCCTCCTGGTCGGCGAGGCGTCCTCCGGCCACTTCCTGTCCGGGCTGCGCTCCGCACTGCTCGCGGCCGTGGTGGCGCTCCTGGTCAGCGCGGTACTGAGCGCGGTCGGCCTGCCCAGGAGGCGGACGACGCCGGCCCCGGCGCCGGTCGCCGGCGCGCGCCGGTCGGAACCCGCGGCCAGCACGGCCGACGCAGGCTGACACGTCCCGCGGAGCAAAGCCGTTCCCCCAGCACCCCCAAGGAGCGCACGAGCCATGCCTCATCTCGTACTCGAACACTCGGGCAACATCCGGGAGGACATAGACCTGACCGCCCTCTTCGGGAAGCTGCACACGGCACTGGCGGCCGCGGGCGGCTTCCGGCTCCAGGACTTCAAGAGCCGCGCCGTCCGCATGAACCGGTACTTCATCGGCGACGGCACCTACGAGCAGTCCTTCGTCAACCTCGATGTCCGGACGTTCGGCGGCAAGTCCACCGAGGCCCGCACGGCGATCAGCGAGGCGGCCCTCGCGGTGCTCGCCGAAGCCTTCGCGACCAGCCTGCGCGAGACGGCCTGTGACATCTCCGTCCAGGTCACCGAGCTGGACCGCCCGACCTTCGCCCGCACACGGTCCGAAGACCGCGACACCCGGCACCGGGTCGACTGACCGGCCACCCCGCCCCATCCACGTACAGGAGCAGACCCAGTCATGAGCGCATACGCAGACCAGCGTGTCCTCGTCGTCGGCGGCACCTCCGGTGTCGGCCTGGCCGCCGCCCACGAGTTCGCCGCGCAGGGCGCCGCCACCGTCATCGCCTCCCGCAGCCCCGAGCGGCTCCAGACGGCCCTCACCCGGCTCTCCGGGCTCCCCGGCCCGGTGACGGGCCAGAACCTGGACATCCGCTCCGACGACGAGGTGGAGAAGTTCGCCGCCTCCGCACCGGAGTTCGACCACGTCGTCGTCACCGCGGGCGAGACTCCCATGGGGCGCGTCGACACCCTGCCGCTGGCCGACGCGTACACCGCCATGGACAGCAAGTTCTGGGGCGCGTACCGCATCGCCCGGTCCGTCCCCGTCCGCTCCTCCGGCTCGCTCACCCTGGTCGCGGGCTACCTCTCCCAGCGCCCCGGCCGGGCGTCGGCGCTGCAGAGCGCCATCAACGCCGCGCTCGAGGCCCTCGTCCGCGGACTGGCCCTGGAGTACGCGCCGTTGCGCGTCAACGCCGTCTCGCCCGGTCTGCTGCGCACTCCGCTGTGGGACGGGCTGGACGCCGTGGCCCGCGAGAACATGTACGAGGCCGCCGCCCGGCGGCTGCCGGCCGGGCGCGTCGGAGAAGCGGCCGACATCGCGCAGGCGGTGCTCTTCCTCACCGCCAACGCCTACACGACGGGCACCACGCTGTACGTCGACGGCGGCGGAATGATCGCCTGACGCCCCGCCCCGGCGGCGCCCGGCGATGCCACACCCCCGCCGGCCCGCGCCGGCTCCCGGCCCACCCAGAACCGGCGGCCGACGGCGACATCCCCCGCGCCGTCGGCCGCCTCCCCGTCCGGGAGGCCGCCGAGGCGCACCGCATCCTGGACGCCCATCACATCGGCGAAATCGTCCTGCTCGACCCCGACGCGGCATGACTCGACGAGTCACCGTAATGGCCCCTCGTCCCACCGGGCGCACACTGTAAGCAGAAGGTCATGTGTCATGAGCCGCACGTGGAGGTGAGCCATGAGCACCCTCGAGCTGCACGTCGATGTCGACGTTCCGGTCGACAGGGCCTGGGAGACCCTGCATCGGTTCGAGAACTATCCGCGCTTCGTGGACGGAGTCCGGGGCGCGCGTACGGAGGCGGGGGGCCGAGCGCATCTGGAGGTAGAGGCGGGCGGCCGGGCCCGGGAGGTCGAGGCCGAGGTGACGGACCGCGGTGAGCGTGTGATGGAGTGGCTCACCACGAGCGCTCCCGAGCTGACGGGTTCCTTCTCGGTCCAGCCGATCGACAAGAGCCACACCCGGATCCAGGCACGGCTGGAGTACGACCCTGCCACGGTCCACGACACCTTCGGCGGACCCAAGGGTTTCGCCCAGACCAACGCGATCGAACGGCTCGTCCGCGGCGATCTGGAGCACTTCAAGGAGTACGTGGAACGCGGGTGAGCGGCGGGAAGGCGGTCAGGTCTCCATCACGGCATCGCAGTCCGGGCAGACCAGGGATGCGTGTTCCGTGGGATACCAGGGCGCCCCCGGGTGGTCGGCGGGCCGCCAGTCGGCCGTCTCCATGGCGAAGGTGTCCTTGCCACAGAGGGTCCGCGGTCCCGCGGCCGTGTGCGACCCGGGCGCGGCCGGTGCCGCGTGCACCTTGCGCACGCGCCGTTCCGCCCCGCTCGCCGGTCCTGCGGAGGAGCGTGCTGCGCCCGGTTTGTCGAGTTCGTAGACGACGATCTCGCTCATGTCTCCACCGTAGGCGTCGCCACCCGGTGATGTGGTGAACCCGGCCGTGAACTCCGTACCCCGAGGACCGGACGATCTCGTGCGGGCCCTCACGGCCGCCGGGGTCGGGGACGAGCGTCTGCTCGCGGCCGTGCGGGCGACGCCCCGGGCGGAATTCGTCCCGGACGATCAGACAGGCGCCGCCTACCGGGACGAGCCCATCGCCATCGGGCAGGGACAGGTCACCACGCAGCCCTCGCTGTCCGCCCTGATGATCGAGGGGCTGGGTCTGGACGGGTGCGAGCACGTCCTGGAGGTCGGCACGGGTCTGGGCTTCCAGACCGCCTTGCTCGCCCGGCTGGCCGCGGACGTGGTCAGCATCGAGCTGCGGCCGGACCTGGCCCGCCAGGCCCGCGTGAACCTCGCCCGCCAGGGCGTCCGGAACGTGGAACTGCGCATCGGCGACGGCAGCGGCGGTGTGCCGGACCGGGCGCCGTACGACGCCGTCCTGGTGTCGGCCGCGTTCCCTGAGGTGCCCGTGCCGCTGGCCGCGCAGGTGCGCCCGGGTGGCCGCCTGGTGCAGCCGATCGGGCCGGGCGGACACGAGCAGGTGGTGTGCTTCGAGCGCACCGCGTCGGGGCTGGTGCGGTTGCGGGTTCTGACCGCGGCGTGTTTCGTCCGGTTGCAGGGGCGATACGGCTTCCCGCCGGACGAGCCGGGGGTGCGTTGAGGTGTTGCTCTGCTGTCGAGGCGTTCTTCCGGCCTCGGGCTATTCGTCGGCGACGCGTACGACCGCGAGCGTGATGTTGTCGGGGCCGCCCGCAGCGATGGCCGCCTTCCACAGCTCGAAGGCGGCACGCCCGTCGTCGTGCTCCCGCATCACCTCGTCGAGCACATCCGCCGGCACGGGGTCGGTCAGACCGTCGGTGCAGATGAGGTAGCGGGCGCCGGGAGCCAGGGACTCGGCCGTCACATGGGGGTGGACGGCCCGGTACGAGGGGCTGCCGCCCAGGCACTGGGTGACGATGGACGTGGTGTGCTGCCCGGGTTCGAGCGGGGGGTTGTCGTCGACGCTCACCTGGCGCAGCCCGTCGCGGGAAGCCGCGTAGACCCGGCTGTCGCCCACGTTGAACGCCAGCAGCGAGCCGGGCTGCACGACGATGCCGGCGACCGTGGTGCCCATGGCGGCGAGCTCGGTCTCCTCCTCGGCGCCGGCGGCCGCGTACACGGCGCGATTGCAGGCGTTCAGGGCGTCGCGGACGGCGTCCTCGCCGCTCAGGGTGGGGCCGACGGCCGCGATCCGGCGGGCGACCAGGGCGCTGGCCAGGTCGCCTCCGGGATGCCCGCCGAGCCCGTCCGCGACGGCGACGACAAGGGGCGTGCCCAGCGGGAAGACGAGGGTCTGCGGGCTTTCCGTCACCGTGGCGCACAGGGTCCACGGCCCGGCCACCAGGCTGTCCTCGTTCCGTTCGCGGAGCAGCCCGGGATGACTCAGCGCGCTCACAGCCACGTACCGCATGGAACGCCACCGCCTTCCCGGGCGGGCCACGGCCATCGGCCGGCTCGCTGCCCGCGGCTCCAGCGTAGGCGTTCGCCGGCCGTGGGGTCCGGGTCAGGTGAGCGGCGGTGTCAGGGACGCGGTGGTGGGGCCGTCGGGACGGACGGTGATTCCGTACGCCGCCTTGGTGGGCCTGGAGTGGAAGGACAGCGTGTGGGCCGGCAGCAGGTGTTCGAGGAGGACGGTCGACTCGCGGAGCGCGAACTGGACACCGAGGCATGCGCGGGGACCGATCCCGAACGGGAGGTAGGCGCCCGGGTGGGTGGGCCGGCCGTCCGGGACGGTGAAGCGCCGGGGGTCGAACCGCTCCGGGTCCGGCCACAGTTCGGGATCGCGGTGCGTGAGATACGGGCAGACCAGGATGTCGGTGCCGGCCGTTACGGTGTGACCGGCGAGGGTGTCGTCCTCTGCCGCGTGGCGCGGCAGGATCCAGGCAGCCGGGTACAGCCGAAGCGTCTCGTGGACCAGGGCCTGGACGGCCTGGCGGCGTTGCGCCGAGCCTTCGCCGCCGGCGGCCAGAGCCTGCTCGCGGGCGGCGGGGTACTGGTCGAGGAGCAGGTAGAGCCAGGTCAGGGTGGTGGCGGTGGTCTCGTGTCCGGCCGCCAGCAGCGTGACCAGCTCGTCGCGGATCAGCCGGTCGGTGTACTCGGGGTGCTCGGCGGCGGCGTCGACGAGGACGTGCAGCAGGCCTGGGCCGTCGTGGCCGGCCGCCCCGGTGCGGGCGGTGTCGATGGCGTGCCGGGCGACCGCGTCGATCCGGGCGAGATCGGCGGCGACGGCGTCCCGGGCATCGGTGCCGTCCGCGGGCAGCGTCGGAAGGGCGGCCGCCACGGCGGTCACGGCGGCCAGCTCGCGCTCGGTCCCGTCGTCGAGGGCGTGCCCGGTGAGAGAGCGCCAGATCGCGTCCAGGGCGAAGCGGCGCATCTCCCGCACGACGTCCAGGGTCTGCCCGGTGCGGGCGTACCCCTCCCAGCGAGCGGCGGTGGTCCGGGCGGCCTCGGTGATCCGCTGTTCGTAACGGCGCATCCCGGTGCCGGTGAACTGGGACTGCAGCAAGCGCCGTTGCCGTTTCCATGCCGTGCCGGTGGCGGCGAGGACACCGTCGCCGATCAGCAGGCGGGCGCGGTGGGAGCGCTTGACGTACCGCTCGGGGTGCCGTGCGAGTACGTGCTGGACCGCCTGCGGGTCGGTGACGAGAACGGTACGCGCGGGGCCCAGCCGGAACGCGGCGACGCCACCGCAGTGCTCGCGCACCTGGGACAGCAGCTCCACCAGTTCGCCTCCCGCCGAGCGCCACCGCTCGACGAGTGCGGGCTCGGCCTCGGGCACCGGCCGCCCCACTCCGGGAACACGCGCGAGGGAGCCGGTACCGGCTTCGATGTCCATGATCTCTTCGTACCCCGTCCCGGCACGACAGAAGCACACCCGAAGGACGAGCAGGGCCCTGGTGCGTTCGGAAATGTGGCCGGATTGTGTGGGGCCCTGCCGGGCCCTGCACATAGCCATGGCATGCTCATGGCTCATCACGAGTTACCGGCCGGTTCTACCAGCGAGTAGACCCTTGCCGGTGCCTCTCTGCCACCTCCACCCCACACAGGACCGACCATGCGCAGACGCATGCGGCACAGACGTGCCCTGCTGCCCGCCTTCGCCGTGACCGCCCTCTTCCTCGCCGCGGCCTGTTCCTCGCCCGCCTCGCACGCCGGATCGCCGGCGACCGACGGGCACGGCCGCCAGGTCGAGGCCGCCGAACGGCCCTCCGACGGCACGGACCGCTCGCTCGCCGTCGCCGCCGCGCCCGCCACCACCACGACCGCCACGACCGCCACGGCGGGTCCGGCCGGCTCCGGACAGCGGGCCCGCAGGACGACGCTCGCCATCGGCTCGTACGACAGCCGCACCCGGCGGGCCGTTCTCACCAAAACGCCCGCCCCGCACCGGAGTTCATCCCCCTCCCCGGCGGCCTCCCCCGCACCCTCCGGCGCCCCGTACCGGGCCGCCGTCGGCGATGTGATCGCCAGTGCGCCCGCGCCCGGGGCACCGGACGGGCTGCTCGCCAAGGTCACCAGGGTGATCGGTGAGGCGCACAACGGCACCGAGGTACAGACGGAACCGGCCACCCTCGACGCGCTGCTCGGCGACGAGACGGCAAAGGGCGCCGTACCGGTCGACCCGTCGTCCTTCGCCGTCGACAAGCTGCTGCCCGGTGTGCAGGTGTCCTGGGCGAGGGCCGGTCACCTGCACGCCGGTCCGAAGGGTGCCACGGTGCCGCTCGGCAGCCTCCGGCTCGATGTGAGCGCCGTCCTGCCGGCGGCTCGGAACGCCTCGCCCTCGGCCACCGCCTCGGTGAACGGCTTCGTCCAGGTCGCCCCGCGGGTCGACTTCGCCTACGGCGGCGCCGGTACCGGCGCCCCGCCGGGTTCCGCGTATCTCGGCGTGTCGGGCGACTGGACCTCCGGCTGGTCGGTCAAGGGCCTGGCCGCCGCGGCCACCGGCGCCCCGCTGCGGATCCCGTTTGCCGAGCTGCACGCCGACCCCGTCCTCCAGGTCGGCCCGGTCCCTGTCGTCGTCAACCTCGACCTGACCGCCTATGTCCAGATCAGCGGCGACGGGCGGGCGACCGTCGACGTCGAGCAGAACCTCAAGGGCGATTTCACGGCAGGCGGCACCTTCGGCACGGCCAGGGGCTGGACGCCGGTCAGCTCCTCGGACATGACGAGCACGCCCGTGCGTGCCTCCGTCACCACCGCCGGGAACCTGAAGACGGCGCTCGGCGCCGAGGCCTCGGTGGGCCTCTACGGCGCCGTCGGCGTCACCGCCGACCTGGCCCCGTATGTGCGCGGCGAGGCCTCCGGCACGGTCACCGGCTCCGCCGGCGGCGGGGCGAAGACCGCGGGCGCCTGGGGTGTGTACGGCGGGTTCGATCTGTCCGGGACCCTGCGGCTCCAGCTGTCCGTCTTCGGCACACCGGTCGTCCAGCGGAGCATTCCGCTGGGCACCCTGAACCGCGAGTGGAAGCTGGCGGGCGGCACCTTCTAGGCGCTCGCCTGCGCGGAACCGTCCCGCGCCGCCGGTATCCAGCCCTGGCCGCGCAGTACGGAGGACACGTCCGGCGCCTGGTAGTGCTCCCCCTTGAGGACCTTGCCGTCGGCCCGGCGGGCGACCTGTCCGTCCGGGCCGAGCTTGCTCATGTTGGCGCGGTGGATCTCTGCGATCACCTGGTCGAGGTCGATGCCGTGGACCAGTGCCGTGCCGTACGCCACGTAGACCACGTCCGCCAGTTCGTGCGCGAGCCTGTCCAGCGGGCCGTCGACCGCGACCTCGGCGACCTCCGCGGCCTCCTCGGCGAGCAGTTCCCCACGGTGCGCGGCCAGTTCGGGGTCGACCTCCGTCGGCGTGGTGCGGGCGTCGAGGCCGAAGGCGAGGTGGAACTCTCGGACGAGGTCGGCGGGAGAAGTGCTCATGCGACGACTCTAACGGCCACCACTGACAGCGCCCTCCGGCCGCCTCCGGGCCCCGGAGTGACCCCTGCCCTGGTCAGCGTCGCACCGGGCCTGGCAGGATCGCCGCATGTCCAAGGTGTTCGCCCGTATCAGCAGGCGCCGGGCGCTGCCGGCCTCGGCCGCAGGTGCCGTGGTGCTCGGGCTGCTGCTGTGGTGGCTGCTGCCGCTGGGTGAGAAGCCGCCGAGCGGGACGATCGTCTTCAGCACGGGCACGCCCCGGGGCGTCTACCAGGAGTACGGCGAGCGGCTGCGCGCCGAGTTCGCCAAGGACATGCCCCACCTGAAGGTGAAGCTGCTGAACAGCGCCGGCTCGCAGGAGAACGTGCAGCGGGTGGCGACCGGCAGGGCCGACTTCACCATCGCGGCGGCCGACGCGGTGGAGGCGTACGAGCTGCGGCACGGCAGCGGCGCCGGGCGACTGCGCGGGGTGGCCCGGCTCTACGACGACTACGTCCACCTCGTCGTGCGCAGTGACTCGGACATCAGAAACGTCGCGGACCTGCGGCACAAGCGGGTGGCGACCGGGCTGCCCGACTCCGGGGTGCGGCTGATCGCCGACCGGGTGCTGAAGGCCGCCGGCATCGACCCCCATACGGACATCACCCCGGTCGCGGACGGCATCGACACCGGGCCCGACCAGCTGGAGCAGCGCAAGGTCGACGCCTTCTTCTGGTCGGGCGGCCTGCCCACCAAGGGACTCGCCGCGCTGGCCCAGCGGTCCGCCTTCAAGTTCGTGCCGATCGAGGGCGACCTGGTCGCCAAGCTGCACAGCGAGGGCGAGGAGGCGCGCTACTACCGGGCCACCAACATCCCCGAGTCGGCGTACCCGGCCGTACAGCAGGGCAACGAGGTCCCGACGATCGCCGTGTCCAACCTCCTGATGACCCGCGCGGACATGGACCCCCGGCTCACCGAGTGGGTGACGCGCACGGTCATCAAGAGCCGCGACGACATCGGCGCCCACGTGCACTCCGCCCAACTCGTCGATCTGCGCACGGCCATCTACACCGACCCCCTGCCCCTCCAGGAGGGCGCCCGTCGCTATTACCGCTCGGTGAAGCCGTAGCCGCTACCGCTCGGGACCGAGCCCCGCTCAGCCCCGTCACGGCTCCGCGTGCCTGGGCACCGTGACCGTCACCCGCAACCCCCGGGGCTCATGGTGGGCGTAGTCGATCGAGCCGCCGCACGGCGTGAGCAACGCACGCACGATGGACAGGCCGAGGCCCGAGCCCTTGATGTTCTGGTGGCGGCCGCTGCGCCAGAACCGGTCGCCGACGCGGGCGAGTTCCTCGTCGGTGAGGCCGGGCCCGGTGTCGGTGACCACGACCGTGGACCGATCACCGTCGGCGGCGACGGTGACCTCCACCGTGCCGCCCTCCGGGCTGAACTTCACGGCGTTGTCGATCACCGCGTCCAGGGCGCTGGACAGGGCGATCGGGTCCGCCCAGGCGGTCGTGGGCGGGCAGTCCCCGGTCAGCCGGACGCCCTTGGTCTCGGCGGCCGGAGACCATGCGGCCACCCGCTCCTGGGTGAGGGCGCCGATGTCGGTCAGCGTCAGGTCCGCCTCGGCGTGCTCGGCCAGCGCCAGGTCGAGCAGGTCGTCCAGGACCTGTGCGAGGCGCTTTCCCTCGGTGCGGACCGAGGCGATCTCCTCGTTGTCCTCCGGCAGTTCGAGTGCGAGCAGTTCGATGCGCAGCAGCAGCGCCGCGAGCGGGTTGCGCAACTGGTGCGAGGCGTCCGCGACGAAGGCGCGCTGCTGCTCCAGCACGTCCTCGACGTTGTCCGCCATCTCGTTGAACGAACGGGCCAGCCGCCTGAGTTCCGGCGGCCCGCCGCCGACCGCGACCCGCGACTTCAGCCGTCCGGTGGCGATGTCGTGGGTGGTGGCGTCCAGGACCCGTACCGGTCTGAGCACCCAGCCGGTCAGCCGCAGCGCCGCGCCCACGGCCAGCAGCATCGCCGCGATCTCGCCGGCCCCGATGATCAGCCAGCCGCGGAGGGTCCGCGAACGCATCTGCCCGGTGGGCGACTCGGTGACCACGACCGCCACGACGTCCCCGTCCCGGATCACCGGCGAGGCCACGACCAGTCGGCTGTGCTGCCAGGGCCACACCTGCCGCGGGTCATGGCTGCGCCGGCTGAGCAGCGCCTCCTCGAACGCCTCCCGCACCTCCCCCGTCCGCGGTACGGACCAGTCGTCAGGGGCGTTGGCCATCGCCGAGCCGTTGCGGTAGAAGACGCCCGCGCGGATGCCGTAGACGCCGTAGTAGCTGCCGAGTTCACTGCGCAGGGCCTCCAGGCGCTCGTCGGTGCCGGTGCGGGGCGATCCGCTGGGCCCGTCGGTGACGAACTGGGCGAGCGCCGCGAAGCGTGCCGTGTCGTCGATCCGGTCGACGACGACCTTCTGCTGCTGTGCGGCGGCCAGGCTGATGGCGAGCGGAAGCCCGAGAGCGAGGAGGACGGCCGCCAACAGGATGATGAGCAGCGGCAGCAGACGTGCGCGCACCCGTCCCCGCTAGGCGGCCGGGGCGACGAGCCGGTAGCCGACGCCGCGTACGGTCTCGATGAGCGCGGGCATGCGCAGTTTGGCGCGCAGGGAGGCGACGTGCACCTCCAGGGTGCGGCCGGTGCCCTCCCAACTGGTGCGCCAGACCTCGCTGATGATCTGCTCCCGCCGGAACACCACGCCGGGGCGCTGCGCCAGCAGGGCGAGCAGATCGAACTCCTTGCGGGTCAGCTGGACGACCGAACCGTCCACCGTGACCTGCCGGGTGGGCAGTTCGATGCGTACGGGACCGAGATGCAGGGCGCTCTCGCCGACGGCCGCCGGATCCTCGTGGACGGTGCGCCGGCTGACGGCGTGGATACGGGCGAGCAGTTCCCCGGTGTCGTAGGGCTTCACCACGTAGTCGTCGGCGCCCAGGTTGAGCCCGTGGATGCGGGAGCGGACGTCCGAGCGGGCCGTCACCATGATCACCGGGGTGCTGGTGCGTTTGCGGATCTTGCCGCAGACCTCGTAGCCGTCCTGGTCGGGCAGGCCCAGGTCGAGCAGGACCACCCCGAAGCCGTTGCCCTCGGGGACGAGCGCCTGCAGGGCCTCCTCGCCGCTGCGCGCGTGAGTGACGTCGAAACCGTGTCGCGCGAGTACGGCGGACAGGGCCGCGGCGACGTGGTTGTCGTCCTCGACGAGCAGCAGTCTCATTCCGGCCCCCTCCGGTTCAGTGGTCGTACGGTCTGGGTTCACGCGCGTCGTGCAACTTCACGCGCGCGTGCACCATGGCAGTGACGCCGATGTACAAGGACGGCGTCAAGAGGGTTCCGGTTGCCCGTCGCTTGTCGTTATCCGGCCGATACGCACACGGGCGACAAGTGCTACGACACGTGTCCGATTGCTATCCGATCGTGATGCTCAGATCTCCCTCAGATGTGATGACGCAGGTCACAGCCCCTCACTACTGTCCACCGAAACCGAGGAGGACGGAGCCCGAGAGCGATGACCAATGTATCGGTGACCAAGGAAGACACTGTGGTCACGTCCGACGAACTGGTCGTCCTGAAGAGCGTCAACAAGCACTTCGGCGCGTTGCACGTGCTCCAGGACATCGACCTGACGATCGCCCGCGGCGAGGTCGTCGTGGTCATCGGGCCCTCCGGGTCCGGAAAGTCGACGCTGTGCCGCACCATCAACCGCCTGGAGACGATCGACTCGGGCACCATCACCATCGACGGCAAGCCTCTGCCCCAGGAGGGCAGGGAGCTGGCCCGGCTGCGGGCGGACGTCGGGATGGTCTTCCAGTCCTTCAACCTCTTCGCGCACAAGACCGTGCTCGAGAACGTGATGCTGGGCCAGCTCAAGGTCCGCAAGGCGGACAAGAAGCAGGCCGAGGAGACGGCCCGCTCCCTGCTCGACCGGGTCGGCGTGGGCACCCAGGCCGACAAGTACCCCGCGCAGCTGTCCGGCGGCCAGCAGCAGCGCGTCGCCATCGCGCGGGCCCTGGCGATGGGCCCGAAGGTCATGCTCTTCGACGAGCCGACCTCCGCCCTCGACCCCGAGATGATCAACGAGGTCCTCGAGGTCATGCAGCAGCTCGCCCGTGACGGCATGACGATGGTCGTCGTCACCCACGAGATGGGCTTCGCTCGATCGGCTGCGAACCGTGTGGTCTTCATGGCCGACGGCCGGATCGTCGAACAGGCTGCACCCGACCAGTTCTTCAGCAACCCGCGCAGCGACCGGGCCAAGGACTTCCTGTCCAAGATCCTGCACCACTGACGGCCCGGGGGCCCGCCCCGCGCCCCTGGGTTGCCTTTTCCAACCCGCGGGTTGGCTTTTCCAACGGACCTCGTTCCTCACCTTTCAGAAGGATGTTCACCATGAAGCTCCGCAAGGTCACCGCCGCCTCGGCCGCCGTACTCGCGCTCGCCGTGGGCGCCACCGCGTGCGGTGGCGGCAAGAAGGACGACAACGGCTCCTCCGGTGGCGGCAAGAAGATCGCCATCGGCATCAAGTTCGACCAGCCGGGCCTCGGCCAGAAGACCCCGCAGGGCTACTCGGGCTTCGACGTGGACGTGGCCACCTATGTCGCCAAGAAGCTCGGCTACAGCGCGGACCAGATCGAGTGGAAGGAGTCGAAGAGCGCCGACCGCGAGACCATGCTGCAGCGCGGTGACGTCGACTTCATCGCCGCCACGTACTCGATCACGCCGAAGCGTGAGGCGAAGGTCGACTTCGCCGGCCCGTACCTGCTGGCGCACCAGGACGTGCTGCTGCGGGCGGACGACACGAAGATCAAGTCTCCGGCGGATCTGAACGGCAAGAAGCTCTGCTCGGTGGCCGGCTCGACCTCGGCGCAGAACGTCCACGACAAGCTGGCTCCCAAGGCCAACCTCGTGACGTACCCGACCTACTCGGCCTGTCTGGGCGGTCTGCAGAGTGGCGCGATCGACGCCCTCACCACGGACGACTCGATCCTCGCGGGCTACGCCTCCCAGGCCCAGTTCAAGGGCAAGTTCAAGCTGGGCGGCTTCAAGATGACCAACGAGAACTACGGCATCGGTGTCAAGAAGGGCAGCGCCCTCAAGGCCAAGATCAACAAGGCCCTTGAGGAGATGGTCTCCGACGGTTCCTGGGAGGCGGCCGTGAAGAAGAACTTCGGCCCGGCCGACTACAAGAACGAGCCCGCCCCGAAGATCGGCGACATCAAGAGCTGAGGCAACGCCCTCCGGTGCGCCGTCCTGGAACACGGCGGCGCACCGGGGCATCCCTACACGCGGAAGCGCGGGAGAACGTGTTCGACTTTCTTGACAAGTACGACGTGCTGGGCGCCTTCTGGACGACCGTGCAGCTGACGCTGCTGTCGGCCGTGGGCTCCCTGGTCTGGGGCACTCTGCTGGCCGCCATGCGGGTGGGCCCGGTACCGCTGATGCGCGGTTTCGGCACCGCCTACGTGAACATCGTGCGGAACATCCCGCTCACGGTGATCATCCTCTTCTCCTCCCTCGGCCTCAACCAGACGCTCGGTATCAGCCTCGGTGCAAGCGACTTCGACACGATCAACTTCCGGCTGGCCGTGCTCGGTCTGATCGTCTACACCTCGGCTTTCGTGTGCGAGGCGATCCGGGCCGGCATCAACACCGTGCCGGTCGGCCAGGCGGAGGCGGCGCGGGCCATCGGGCTGAGCTTTCCCCAGGTGCTGGGGCTGGTCGTGCTGCCGCAGGCCCTCCGCGCGGCCGTCGGTCCGCTGACCAACGTACTGATCGCGCTGACGAAGAACACGACGGTCGCGGCCGCGATCGGCGTGGCCGAGGCGGCCTTCCTGATGAAGAAGATGATCGAGAACGAGGCGGAGCTGCTGGCGATCTCCGCGGTCATCGCCCTCGGGTTCGTCTGCCTGACCCTGCCGACCGGTCTGATCCTCGGCTGGGTGGGCAAGAAGGTGGCGGTGAAGCGATGAGCTCGGTCCTGTACGACGTCCAGGGGCCCCGCGCCAAGCGGCGCAACATCCTGTACACGGCGGTCTTCCTGATCGCCCTCGCGGCCGTCGCGTGGTGGGTGTACAAGTCGTTCGACGACAAGGGGCAGCTGGCCTGGGCCCTGTGGAAGCCCTTCTTCAGCGGCACCGAGGCGTACTCGACGTACATCTGGCCCGGTCTGCAGAAGACCCTGGAGGCGGCGGCCCTGGCGATGGTCATCGCGCTTCCGCTCGGTGCCGTCCTCGGTATCGCCCGGCTCTCGGACCACCTGTGGGTACGGGTCCCGGCCACGATCGTGGTCGAGTTCTTCCGCGCGATCCCCGTCCTGGTCCTGATGATCTTCGGGCTCGCGCTCTTCGCCCAGTACACCGACGTCACTTCGGACGACCGGCCGTTCTACGCGGTTGTCACCGGTCTGGTGCTGTACAACGCGTCCGTGCTCGCGGAGATCGTCCGCGCGGGCATCCTCGCCCTGCCGAAGGGACAGTCCGAGGCGGCCCTGGCGATCGGTCTGCGCAAGGGGCAGATGATGCGGCTCATCCTGCTGCCGCAGTCGGTCACCGCCATGCTCCCGGCCATCGTCAGCCAGTTGGTGGTCATTGTGAAGGACACCGCCCTCGGCGGCGCGGTCCTCACCTTCCCCGAACTGATGGCCTCGGCCAACACGATGGCCGGCTACTACGGCAACATGATCGCCTCGCTGACCGTGGTGGCCGTGATCTTCGTGATCATCAACTTCTCGCTGACCTCGTTCGCGAGCTGGCTGGAGGGCAGGCTGCGGCGCGGCAAGAAGTCGACCGGGGCGGTGCTCGGCGCCCAGGACGTCACGGACATCGCGGGTACGGCGGCGACCGGGGCCGGAGGCGCGGCCGGCGCCGCGGACCTCAGCGGTCCCTTCGTGGGCGGCGGCCACCACGGCGGCGGGCACGGGAACTGACGCTCATTCAGGTGATATGAAACACTCGGAGGCAGTGGCCTGATCGCCACTGCCTCCGGTCGCTTGACGCAAACTCTGCCAATGGGTTGCATACGTTCTGTGATCGTGCACCCCGCTCCCCCTTCCTGTTCACTTGTCTCCGTCAGGGCATCGTCACGGGCAGGGGGCGCCGCGTCATGGACCCGGTGATCGTCGTCGGAGCGGGGCCCGTCGGGCTTGCCCTCGCCCTCGCGCTGGCCCGCCAGGAGGTGCCGTCCGTCGTCCTGGACGAGGGTCCCGGCAAGGACGAACCCCGCCCGGCCCGCACCGTCGTGCTGCGCGAGGACACAGCCGCCCTGCTGGAGCGGCTGAGCGGTGTGGCGCTCGGTGAGCAGGGCGTGCGCTGGGCCGGATGGCGGTCCCTCAGGCGCAAGCAGGTGATGAGCGAGATCACCTTCGAGGAGGCGGACCCCGCGGCTCCGCTGCACATCGCCCAGCACGTCGTCACCGGGGCCCTGCGCGCGGCCATCGCCGACGAGCCGCTGGTGAAGGTGGCCGTGGACAGCCGTCTGGACTCGATCGAGCAGGAGCGTTCCGGCGTCACTGCGCACACCCGGGGCCCGAACGGCACCTGGTGGCGCGGCAGTTACCTGGTCGGCTGCGACGGCCCGCGCTCCACGGTGCGTAAACTCCAGGACATCCGCTTCCCCGGCCGTACGGCGGTGGAGCGGCACGCGGTCGCCGCGCTGCGCGTGGAACTTCCGTGGCAGGGCCGGACGTTGCTCCATCGGGCGCCGCCGTGGCGGCAGTCCGGGTCCTCGGCCGGGGAGGTGACCGCCCGCCCCCTCCCGGACGGCGTGTGGCGCCTGGACTGGCTGCTGCCCCCGGGCAAGGACCTGGTCACGCCCGAGATCCTGGTGGCCCGGATCCGCGAGACGCTCGCGGGCTGGACGGACGGCTCGACACCGGCGTACGAGCTGCTCGACACCGGTGTCCACACGGTGCACCACCGGCTGGCCCGCCGCTGGCGCGTCGGCCGGGTCTTCCTCGCCGGGGACGCGGCCCATCTGCTCGGCGCGCTCGGCACCCAGGGGCTGGACGAGGGTCTCCGGGACGCCGACAACCTCGCCTGGAAGCTGGCCCCGGCCTGGCACCACGGCCGGCACGAGGCGCTGCTGGACAGCTACCAGACCGAGCGGCGCGCGGTGGTCGCCGCCCGGCTGCGCGCCGCCGACCAGGCGCTGCCGGTGCTGCGCGGCACCGGCGGACTGCGCCAGATCGTCCCCGGCGCGGCCCGCGGCCACGACGCGCTGCTCACGGACGGTCACCTCGGCCGCGGGCCGCTCGGTGCGCCGGGGGCGTACTCCGACTCGCCGCTGGCGCCCCAGAATCTGGAGGGCGAGATCCCGGTCGGCACCCCGCCCGGCGCGGCCGTCACCGACGTACGGGTCACCGCGGAGGATGGTTCCTTCGTCCAACTGCGCGACCGGCTCGGCCGCGGCACCCTCCTCGTCGTGCTGATCGCGCCCGGCACGGGGGTGTGGGACCGCAAGCACTGGGTCTCCGCCGGAGTGATGCCCCGGCTCGCGGCGGCCGTGACCGCGCTGCCGTACCCCGCCGAGCTGCTGGTCGCCGAGAGCTACCCGGGTGCGCCGGCGCACAGCGTGCTGCTCGTGCGCCCGGACGGCCACCTGGTCACCGCGCTGAGCGGGGTCCGCCCGGCCGACCTGTACGCGGCGGCGGAGGCGACGGTGGGCGGCGCCGCCAAGGAGGAGGCACAGGCGGCCGCCGGCGCCCGCTGACCCGAGGGCCGTCACCCTCTGTCCACATGGTGACGGTGAGTTGACCGAAGTACACCGGCATGCTGTACTCCGGACCATGACCGACACCTGCGTGCGCCTGTGGCGGAGGGTCCATATGGACCTCGTCCGCTATGCGGGCTGCGTGTGTCGCCCGTCCTGCTGAATTCGCATCCCTCTTCCTTCCGGGCGCCGTGGCGCGCCCGTTCCGCGAACCTTCTCAGGACGGTGCACGTGTCTGTTTCCCCCGTTCCCGTGTCCCCTGCCGTCGGCTCGGCGCCCACGCAGGCGGACCTCCTCGACTTCGTGCGGCGTACGGCCGCCGACGCCGAGCTGATCGCCTGCCTCCCGCTCGACCCGGAGGGCCGCACCTGGGTGCGGCTGGAGGGTCCGGGCGGCAGCGAGGCGTGGCTCATCGGCTGGCCGCCCGGCACCGGCACCGGCTGGCACGACCACGCCGACTCGGTCGGCGCGTTTCTCACCGCCTCGGGCGTCCTCAAGGAGAACTCGCTCGCCACTCGGCTGCCGACCGACGGCTGGAAGACCCTGGAACTCGCCGAGGGCGTGGACCGCGAACGCCGGCTGTCCGTCGGCGAGGGCCGTTCCTTCGGCCGTCACCATGTCCACGAGGTCCTCAACGACTCCCGTACCCAGCACGCGATCTCGGTGCACGCCTATTACCCGCCCCTGCCGCGCATCCGCCGCTACAGCCGCAGCGGGCAGGTCCTGCGTCTGGAGCAGGTCGAACGCCCGGAGGACTGGCAGTGAGCGGCACCGGCGGTGAAGTACCGGTCGGCATCGACGAGTTGCTGGAGCGGGTGCGCGCGGGCTACCGGCGTATCGAGGCACGGGAGGCGCACGAGGCGGCGCGGACGGGCGAGGCGCTTCTGGTCGACATCCGGTATGCGGCCCTGCGCGAGCGGGACGGGCTGATCCCCGGCGCACTCGTCATCGAGCGCAACGAACTGGAGTGGCGCCTCGATCCCCAGGGCAGCCATCGCGTCCCCGAGGCCACCGGCCATGACCTGCGCGTCGTGGTGGTCTGCAACGAGGGCTACGCCTCCAGTCTCGCGGTCGTCTCCCTCCGCCAACTGGGCCTGCACCGGGCGACGGACCTCGTGGGCGGCTTCCAGGCCTGGCGGACGGAAGGCCTCCCGGTGGAAACGGCGACGCCCTGACCCGGAATGGTTCCGCAATGCCTGCTGGTCGAGGGTCGAGGCCACCGGCACCGCATGAGGGCGGGGACGCTCGGCCCTCTCCGCACCCGACCCGGCGCTCTCCCCGAGTCCGAATACCTCAGAGGTCTCCTTCTCCAAGGAACTCGGTGTCCTCGCCCTCTTCCTCCAGGGCCTGGCGGACGACGCGGAGGGCCAAGCCCTCGTGGTAGCCCTTGCGGGCGAGCATGCCGGCGAGGCGGCGGAGCCGCTTGTCGCGGTCGAGGCCACGGGTGGCGCGCAGTTTGCGGGCCACGAGCTCACGGGCGGTCGCCTCCTCCTGCTCGGAGTCGAGCTGGGAGACGGCCTCGTCGATCAGCGCGGAGTCGACCCCCTTGGTGCGCAGCTCCTGGGCGAGCGCCCGGCGCGCGAGTCCCCGGCCGTGGTGCCGGGACTCCACCCAGGCGTCCGCGAACGCGCTGTCGTCGATCAGCCCGACCTCCTCGAACCGTGACAGCACCTCCTCGGCCACGTCCTCGGGGATCTCCCGCTTGCGCAGGGCGTCCGCGAGTTGCTTGCGGGTACGTGGGGTCCCGGTGAGCAGGCGCAGGCAGACAGCCCGGGCCCGCTCAGCCGGGTCCCCCGAAGACTCCCCCCGCTCGGCCCTCGACGAGGAAGGGGGGCCTTCGTCCTCACCGGGCACGTCCCCGAAGCCGTGCCGCCGCCGGCCGCGCCCCCGGCCACCCCGCGGGCCGACACCACCGCGGGAGCCACGGCTGGGCGAGCCGCCCCCGTACGGCTCGTCGCCCGTGCCCCCCGGATGGGTGCCGCCGACATCCCCGTATCCACCGGCGCCGCGGTACTCGTCGTGCCCGTCGTGACCCTTGTGACCGTCGTCCGGGTGTCCGGCGTCACCGCCGGGGGCGGAGTCCGGGTGGCCCCCGGTGCCCCTCCCCCGTGGGGCACCGGGGGTGGCGTACTCGTACTCGGCCCAGTCGGTTCGTCGTGTCACGGGTCAGCTCTTGGCTGCGGCGGCCTTGGGCTTGGTGGCCTTGGCGGCTGCCGGGGCGGGCACCGTCTTGGCGTCGTCGGCGGCCGCGGTGGTGACCGCCGCGTCCCCGCCCGGCTCGGCGGCGGGCTCCTCCGGCCGGACACCGACGCCCAGCTTCTCCTTGATCTTCTTCTCGATCTCGTTGGCCAGGTCGGGGTTGTCCTTGAGGAAGTTGCGCGCGTTCTCCTTGCCCTGGCCGAGCTGGTCGCCCTCGTACGTGTACCAGGCGCCGGCCTTGCGGACGAAGCCGTGCTCCACGCCCATGTCGATCAGGCCGCCCTCGCGGCTGATGCCCTGGCCGTAGAGGATGTCGAACTCGGCCTGCTTGAAGGGCGGCGCGACCTTGTTCTTGACGACCTTGCAGCGGGTGCGGTTGCCGACCGCCTCGGTGCCGTCCTTCAGGGTCTCGATGCGGCGGATGTCGATACGCACCGAGGCGTAGAACTTCAGCGCCCGGCCACCGGTCGTGGTCTCCGGGGAGCCGAACATCACGCCGATCTTCTCGCGCAGCTGGTTGATGAAGATCGCGGTGGTCTTGGACTGGTTGAGCGCGCTGGTGATCTTCCGCAGAGCCTGGCTCATCAGGCGAGCCTGGAGACCGACGTGGCTGTCGCCCATCTCGCCCTCGATCTCCGCGCGCGGGACGAGCGCGGCGACGGAGTCGATGACGATGAGATCGAGGGCGCCGGAGCGGACCAGCATGTCCACGATCTCCAGGGCCTGCTCGCCGTTGTCGGGCTGGGAGAGGATCAGGTTGTCGATGTCGACGCCGAGCTTCTTCGCGTACTCGGGGTCGAGAGCGTGCTCCGCGTCCACGAACGCGACCTGGCCGCCGGCCTTCTGTGCGTTGGCCACGGCGTGCAGGGTAAGGGTCGTCTTACCGGAGGACTCCGGTCCGTAGATCTCCACGACACGGCCGCGCGGGAGGCCACCGACGCCGAGGGCGACGTCGAGCGCGGTCGACCCGGTCGGGATGACCTCGATGGGCTCCTTCGCCCGCTCGCCCATGCGCATGACCGCGCCCTTGCCGAATTGCCGTTCAATCTGCGCGAGCGCGGCGTCGAGCGCCTTCTCGCGGTCGGTTCCTGCCATGGGTTCCACCCGGTTTGCTTGAGTCGATCGCTTCACGTCAAAGACGCTAACGCCTGCCACTGACAATGCGCCCCGACGCAGGCCCAGCCTGTGGATAACCATGGGACTTCTTCCCGCAAAACGGGGCGAAATCCACCGACCAAAGCCTCGCCTGAGCCTCCATGAGAATGGATGTTCGATTTTGGTGTCAAGCGCTCCTACCGGCGGTGCAGGGCAGGTGTCTTCGGCCGGAAGAAGTTCTTCGCCGGCGCTTCCCGGCCGCCTGTCACGCTCACGACCACTCCTCCGGCCGGGGCTGCCCGGTCCGCGGTCGGCGTATGCGCGCCAGCACCCCGGGACTGCCCGGACCCCGGCCGCGGTGCCCGTGCACCCGGGGATCGTCCGTTACGGCGTACCGCTTCACATACGCCCCCAGGAAGGCCTGGAGGGTGGCCACCGCCGGGATGGCGATCAGCGCGCCGACGGCGCCCAGCAGCGCGGTGCCGGCGATGACCGAGCCGAAGGCGACCGCGGGGTGGATGTCGACCGTCCTGGCGGTCAGCTTGGGCTGGAGCATGTAGTTCTCGAACTGCTGGTAGACGACCACGAAGACCAGCACCCACACCGCGTACCAGGGGTTGACGGTGAACGCGATCAGCATCGGCAGCGCGCCGGCGAGGTAGGTGCCGATGGTCGGGATGAACTGCGAGACGAGGCCCACCCAGACACCGAGCACGGGCGCGTACGGCACGCCGAGGGACTGGAGCAGGATGTAGTGGGCGATGCCGGAGATGAGCGCCATCAGGCCGCGCGAGTAGAGATAGCCGCCCGTCTTGTCGACGGCGATCTCCCAGGCGCGCAGCACCTCCGCCTGGCGTGCGGGCGGCAGGACGGAGCACAGGGCGCGGCGCAGCCGGGGGCCGTCGGCCGCGAAGTAGAAGGAGAACAGCCCCACGGTCAGCAGCTGGAACAGCCCGCCGAGCACCTGCGCGGAGACATCGAGGACACCGGCGGTGCTGGTCTGCGCGTACCTGCGCAGCCAGTCGGAGTGGAGCAGGCCCTCCTGGACGTCCACGCGCCGGAGCTCGGTGTGGAAGGTCTCATTGATCCAGTTGATGAGCGGGTCAAGGTATTGCGGGAACCCCTCGACCATCTTGATGATCTGGCCGGCCAGCATGGAGCCGAGCAGGGCGACGAACCCGGCGACGGCGATCGTCAACCCGAGGAAGACCAGGAAGGCGGCCAGTCCCCGGCGCATGCCGCAGGCGGCCATCCGGCTCACTGCGGGCTCGATCGCCAGGGCCAGGAAGAACGCGATCAATACGTTGATCAACAGTCCGGTCAGCTGGTGGAAGGCCCAGCTGCCGAGCTGGAACGCGGCGATCAGCGCGAGCGCGAGCACCATGGCGCGTGGCAGCCAAGCGCGGCATGCGGCCGCCCGCGGCGACTGCGTCGGGGGCCGTGGGCCGCTCGGGCCGTGTCGTGCCGGTCGGTGCCACGTCCCGGATCAGCGGCTCGCTGTGGGAATGTCTCGGGCAGCCGGCCGGCGGGCGGGTCAGTGCCGCTCGCCCGGCACGTTCATCACCGCGCAGACCACGCGCCACACGTCCTTCGCGTCCCAGCCGGCGTCCAGGGCCTCGTGCACCGTGCGCCCGCCCAGCTCCGACATGACGTGATCACGCGCGAAGGTGTCGGCGTACCCCGGACCGAAGTGTTCCGCCATCCGCTGCCAGAAGACCGTCAACCGCATGACTCCAGTATCCCGCCCCTGAGGGTGGGCCCCGGCCGTGAGCGCTTGCCGAGACCGCTTTCCGTCCTACGGTCTGACCCATGGCCGAAACAGGAGCTTCCCCACTCCCCTCCACGCCCCCGGCGCGCTCCCCGCTCTTCCGCGCCGAGCAGTTCGTGTGGCTCACCGCGCGCGTGCTGGAACAGCGCCTCTTCGCGTACCACTTCCTGCACGGCACCCCGGACGCGGTGGAAGCGGCGCTGGACGCCTACCGCAACGAGGACGGCGGCTACGGGCACGCGCTGGAGCCGGATCTGCGCGGCCCCGTGAGCCAGCCCCTGCACACCGCTCATGCGCTGCGCGTCCTGGACGCCATCGGGCGCTGCGCCGGGCAGCGGGTCGAGCGCGTGTGCCGCTATCTGACCTCGGTCTCCACCGCGGACGGCGCCCTGCCGGCGATCCATCCCAGCCAGCGCGGATATCCGGTGGCGCCGTTCGTCCCGGTCGTCGACGCCCCTCCCAGCGAGCTGCTCGCCACGGGACCGGTGGTGGGGCTGCTGCACCGCAACGAGGTGTGGCACGCCTGGCTGTTCCGGGCCACCGACTTCTGCTGGCAGGCCGTGGAGTCCCTGGAGAAGTCCCACCCGTACGAGGTGGAGGCCGCCGTGGCCTTCCTCGACTCCGCTCCCGACCGTTCGCGCGCGGAGGCCGCCGCGGACCGGCTCGGCCGCCTGGTTCGCGAGCAACGGCTCGCGGCTCTGGACCCGGACCGGCTCGACGCGTATCCGGTCGCGTCCGGCTACGCGCCGGGCGAGCACCACTTCCCGCACGACTTCGCAAGGTCTCCGGGGTCGCTCGCGCGCGCGTGGTTCACGGACGACGAGATGACACGCTCCCTGGACCACCTGGCCGCCGAGCAGCAGGAGGACGGCGGCTGGCCGGTCCGGTGGCGCCAGTGGGCACCGGCCCCGGCACTGGAGGCACGTCCCCTGGTGACGATCGAGGCCTTGCGCATCCTGCGGGCGTACGGCCGTTTCGTGGGCTGAGCCGGTGCCGTGCGGCCGCCCGACCGGCAGCCGGGCCGGGCCGGTCCACGCGCGGAGCCCCCTGCGTGTGGGCCGCGCCGTCCTGCGTCGCTCCCGCGTCATCCCCCAAGCGCCCGCAGGCCCGCCGTCACCACCACGGCCGCACCGACGACCAGCAGGAACGGCGCGCGCAGCACCAGCGCCACGGCGGCCGCACCGAGCCCCGCGACCCGTGCGTCCAGCACGAGCGTGTGTCCGTCGGAGAACGTCTGCTGAGCCGTGAGCGCGGCGAGGAGGGCGACGGGCAGCAGTGCGGCGAGCCGCCGTACGAACGGCTGCTCCATGGCGGCCGCGGGCACCAGCAGCCCGGCGAGCTTGACGGCGTAGCAGCCGAGAGCGGTCAGGCCGATCGCTGTCCAGGTGTTCACCGGTCCTCCTCCGCCACGGCGCCGCCGTCCGGTCCGTTCACTTCATTGATCCGGTCAAGCTGGTCAATCCGGTCCACCCGGGCCACTCCGTCCGATGCGGTGGGTCCAGCCGGTCCACCCGTCCGACCCGGCCCGCGTCGTACCCCTGGTCGGCCATGCCCTTCGCGGCGGCCCTCGGCGACGAGCGCGATCGGCGCCGCCAGGGCCGCCACCAGGACCGGAACGCCGGCCGGCAGCACGGGCAGCAGGCCGAGGCCCAGCAGGACCGCCAGGCCTGCGACCGCCCGCTCGGTGGTCGTCCTCAGCATCGGCGCGAGGAGTGCCAGGAACACGGCGGGTCCGGCCGCGTCGAGGCCCCACGCGCGCGTGTCCCCGATGGCCTTGGCGCCGAGCGCGCCGAGCAGGGTGGTGAGGTTCCAGAGCGCGTACAGCGTGAGCCCGGTGACGGTGAAGCCGATCCGCCGGGCGCGCCGGGTCGGCTGGGCCAGGGTGACCGCCGTCGTCTCGTCGATCACCCACTGGGCGGCGAACGGCCGTACTGCGCGCGGGAGGGCGAGCAGGTGCGACAGGCGCAGCCCGTAGAAGGCGTTGCGCACGCCGAGGAAGAAGGCGCCGGCAGCCGCCGTGAACGGATTGCCTCCGGCGGCGAGCGCTCCGACCAGGGCGAACTGGGAAGCGCCGGTGAAGACCAGGAGGCTGAGCGCACAGGTCTGGAGCAGCCCGAGCCCGCTGCCGGCCGAGGTCACCCCGAAGGCGAATCCGGACAGACCCACGGCGACGCCGACCCCGAGGGCGTCCCGTACGACGGCCCGGTCGGGCTTGTCCGCGCCGTCGGCGGTCATGTCCACGCGTGCTGTCTGCTGTGTCACGCCCCGACGGTACGGACGTCCCTCACCCCGGGTCTTGTACGTTCTTGCGCCCGCGCATGCTCCTCGGCCCGTCCGCGTTCCTGCGCTCGCGCTGGTAGGCCCCCGGCGGCACGCCGACGATCCGGGTGAAGTGCCGGTTGAGGTGCGGCTGGTCGGTGAAGCCGACGGCCGTGGCCGCCTCGGCGGGGGGCGAGCCCGCGTCCAGCAGGAGCCGCGCCCGGCGCACGCGGGCGTCGGTCAGCCAGGCGTGCGGCGGCATGCCGTAGGCGTCACGGAACGCCCGCAGGAGGGCGAACGGGCTGGTGCCGAGGTCGGTGGCCAGCCGTTCCAGGGTCGGCGGCTCGGCCATCCGCTCGTCCAGCACGGCACGCGCGCGTGCCGCGATACAGGCTCCGGCCGTGCGGACCGGCCGCTGCGGCATCGGTCCGCCGTTCAGCCGGAGCAGCCTGGTCACGGCCACCCGCAGCAGGGTGTCGGCGGCCAGCGCGTTGCCCTCGTCGGCGGCGCGCAGCAGCTGGTGGACCAGGCCGACCGTGTGGGGGTCGTGGAGGACGGGGCTGACGAAACCCGGCGTGCCCCGGATGGTGGTGGTCTCGGCCGCGATCGCGGCGACCACCTCGGGTGAGGGGTAGACCGCGCCGTACCGCCAGCCTTCCGGGACGCCTGCGCGGCCGGTGTGCGCGGTGTCCGGGTTGACCAGAGCGAGGGCTCCCGCGCCCGCGGACACGTCGGTGCCACGGTGCTGGAAGACGTCCACGCCGTCGGCTATGGCCGCGATCACGAAGTGCTCGTGGGTGTGCCGGACGAAGGTCTTGCGGATGTACCGGGCCCGCAGCAGATCGACGCCCGGCAGATCGTGGTACCGCCAGTGCCGCGCACGCTCCACCGGCCGACGAGCCCCCGTCGTCCCGTCCGTCCGTTCCTCGCTCCGTCGAGCCGCACCCGCCATACGCCCATTCTCCGCCCCGCTGCCCGCGACCGGCCCCGCCCACTCTCCTGCGCACGGCGTTTGCGCAGGTCAGCGCGATTGTCAGTGGCCGGGTGCAGGATGGACGCATGGTCAGCTCCGCACACCGAGCCCTCGACGGCTTCTCACCCGCGACCCGCGGCTGGTTCACGGGGGCGTTCTCCGCGCCCACCGCGGCCCAGGCCGGCGCGTGGCAGGCCATCGGTGCGGGCTCGGACGTGCTGGTGGTGGCCCCGACCGGCTCGGGCAAGACGCTGGCCGCGTTCCTCGCCGCCCTGGACCAGCTGGCCTCGACTCCGCCCCCGGCCGACCCGAAGAAACGCTGCCGGGTGCTCTACGTCTCCCCGCTGAAGGCCCTCGCGGTGGACGTCGAACGCAATCTCCGCAGCCCGCTGACCGGCATCCGCCAGGAGTCCGTGCGCCTGGGCCTGCCCGAGCCCGAGGTCCGGGTCGGCATCCGCTCCGGCGACACCCCGGCCGCCGAGCGGCGCGCCCTGTCCACGCGCCCGCCGGACATCCTGATCACCACCCCCGAGTCGCTGTTCCTGATGCTGACCTCGGCCACGCGCGAGGCGCTGACGGGCGTGGAGACGGTGATCCTGGACGAGGTGCACGCGGTCGCGGGCACCAAGCGCGGCGCCCATCTCGCGCTCTCCCTGGAGCGGCTGGACGAGCTGCTGCCGAAGCCGGCCCGCCGGATCGGCCTGTCGGCGACCGTCCGCCCGGTGGACGAGGTGGCCCGGTATCTCTCGCCGCGCCGCAAGGTGGAGATCGTCCAGCCGGAGTCCGGCAAGGAGTTCGACCTGTCCGTGGTCGTCCCGGTCGAGGACATGGGCGAGCTGGGCGGCTCCCCGGCTGCGGACGCGGGCGAGGGCGCGGAGCGGCCGTCGATCTGGCCGCATGTGGAGGAGCGGATCGCCGACCTGGTGCAGTCCCACCGCTCCACGATCGTGTTCGCCAACTCCCGGCGCCTCGCCGAGCGGCTGTGCAACCGGCTCAACGAGATCGCCTACGAGCGGGCGACCGGTGAGACCCTGGACGAGCACCACGCCCCGGCCCAGCTGATGGGCGGCTCGGGCGCGGCCCAGGGCGCGCCCCCGGTGATCGCCCGCGCGCACCACGGCTCGGTCTCCAAGGAGCAGCGCGCCCTGGTCGAGGAGGACCTGAAGGCGGGCCGCCTGCCCGCCGTGGTCGCCACGTCCAGCCTGGAGCTGGGCATCGACATGGGCGCCGTCGACCTGGTCGTGCAGGTCGAGTCCCCGCCCTCGGTCGCCTCCGGCCTGCAGCGCGTCGGCCGCGCGGGACACCAGGTGGGCGCCGTCTCCACCGGTGTCGTCTTCCCCAAGTACCGCGGCGACCTCGTCCAGGCGGCCGTGGTCACCGAGCGGATGCGCTCCGGCTCGATCGAGTCGCTGAAGGTGCCCGCGAACCCGCTGGACGTGCTCGCGCAGCAACTGGTCGCGATGACGGCGCTGGACACCTGGCAGTTCGACGACCTGCTCGCCGTGGTCCGCCGTGCGGCGCCCTTCGCGTCGCTGCCCGAGTCGGCGTTCACGGCGGTCCTCGACATGCTCGCGGGCCGCTATCCGTCCGACGCGTTCGCGGAGCTGCGCCCGCGCGTGGTGTGGGACCGCGTGACCGGCGAGATCACCGGCCGCCCGGGCGCTCAGCGCCTCGCCGTCACCTCCGGCGGCACGATCCCCGACCGCGGCCTGTTCGGGGTCTTCCTCGCCGGCGCCGACCCCAAGAAGGGCGGCGGCCGGGTCGGCGAGCTCGACGAGGAGATGGTCTACGAGTCCCGGGTCGGGGACGTCTTCACGCTGGGCACGAGTTCCTGGCGCATCGAGGACATCACCCGCGACCGGGTCCTGGTCTCCCCCGCGCCCGGCGTGCCGGGCCGACTGCCGTTCTGGAAGGGCGACCAGCTGGGCCGCCCCCTCGAACTGGGCCGCGCGGTGGGCTCGTTCCTGCGCGAGGTCGGCGCGCTGGCCAGGGACGACGCCCGGCTTCGACTGCTGGCGGCCGGCCTCGACGCCTGGGCGGCGGACAACGTGCTGTCGTACCTGGACGAGCAGCGCGAGGCCTGCGGCCACGTCCCGGACGACCGCACGATCGTCGTGGAGCGGTTCCGCGACGAGCTCGGCGACTGGCGGGTCGTCGTCCACTCCCCCTTCGGCGCCCAGGTGCATGCCCCCTGGGCCCTGGCGCTCGGTGCCCGTCTGTCCGAGCGGTACGGCATGGACGCGCAGGTCATGCATGCCGATGACGGCATCGTGCTGCGCCTGCCCGACGCCGACCTGATGGGCCTGGACCTGCTCGACCAGGCACCGATGAAGGCCGGCACGGAGTACGACAGCGACCAGGCGCCCGTCGGCGCCGCGGACGTGGCCTTCGACAAGGGCGAGGTCGACCAGATCGTCACCGACCAGGTCGGTGGCTCCGCCCTGTTCGCCTCCCGGTTCCGCGAGTGCGCCGCCCGCGCGCTGCTGCTGCCGCGCCGCAACCCCGGCAAGCGCACCCCGCTGTGGCAGCAGCGTCAGCGCGCCGCCCAACTGCTCCAGGTGGCGAGCGAGTTCGGCTCGTTCCCGATCGTCCTGGAGGCCGTCCGCGAGTGCCTGCAGGACGTCTTCGACGTCCCCGGGCTCGTCGAGCTGATGGGCGACATCGAGTCCCGCAGGGTGCGCCTGGTCGAGGTCACCACCCCGGAGCCGTCCCCGTTCGCCCGCTCGCTGCTGTTCGGGTACGTCGCCCAGTTCCTGTACGAGGGCGACTCCCCCCTCGCCGAGCGCCGCGCCGCCGCGCTGTCCCTGGACTCCCGGCTGCTGGCCGAGCTGCTGGGCCAGGCGGAGCTGCGCGAACTGCTCGACGCCGAGGTGCTGACCGAGCTGGAGCGCGAGCTGCAGTGGCTCACCGAGGACCGCCGGGTCAAGGACGTGGAGGGCGTGGCCGATGTGCTGCGGCTGCTCGGCCCGCTGACCGACGGCGAGCTGGTCGCGCGGGGCGCGGATCCGCAGTGGGCGCGCGCGCTGGCCGGCGCCCGCCGGGCCATCAAGGTCCGGATCGCCGGCGCCGACCACTGGGCGGCGGTCGAGGACGCGGGCCGGCTGCGCGACGCGCTCGGAACGGCGCTGCCGGTCGGTGTGCCCGAGGCGTTCACCGAGCCGGTCAAGGATCCCCTGGGCGATCTCCTCGCCCGGTACGCCCGCACGCACGGCCCGTTCACCTCGGCCACGGCCGCGGCCCGCTTCGGCCTGGGCGTGGCGGTCACCGAGGGCGCCCTGCAGCGGCTCGCCGCGAACGGCCGGGTCGTCCAGGGCGAGTTCCACCCGGCCGGCATCGGTCAGGAGTGGTGCGACGCGGCCGTACTGCGCCGCCTGCGCCGCCGCTCCCTGGCGGCCCTGCGCCATGAGCTGGAGCCCGCGCCACCGGCCGCGCTCGCCCAGTTCCTGCCGCAGTGGCAGCACATCGGCAAGGGGCATGGCCTGCGCGGCATCGACGGACTGGTGCGCGCCGTCGAGCAGTTGCAGGGCGCCTCCGTGCCCGCCTCCGCGCTGGAGAAGCTGGTCCTGCCCTCCCGCGTGGCGAACTATTCGCCCTCGATGCTCGACGAGCTCACCGCCGCCGGCGAAGTGGTGTGGGCCGGCGCGGGTGCCCTGCCCGGCAAGGACGGCTGGGTCTCCCTCTATCTGGCGGACGCGGCCCCCCTGCTGCTGCCGACGCCCCACCCCCTGGAGCTCACCGCGCTCCACCAGTCCGTGCTGGACGCGCTCTCCGGCGGCTATGGCCTGTTCTTCCGCCAGATCGCCGATCAGGTCCGTGCCACCACCCATCCCGACGCGACCGACCCCCAACTCGCCGACGCCCTCTGGGACCTGGCCTGGTCGGGCCGGCTGACCAACGACACCCTCGCACCGATGCGCTCCCTGCTGGGCTCGGGCCGTACGGCGGGCTCGACCGCCCACCGTGCCAAGCGCGCCGTCCCGCGCGGGCGCTACGGCTCCCTGACGGCCGCCGCCCGCACCGCGTCCCGGACAGGCCCGCCGACGGTGGCCGGCCGCTGGTCACTGCTCCCGACAGCGGAGCCGGACGCCACTGTGCGCGCCCACGCGCTGGCCCGCACCCTGCTGGACCGGCACGGCGTGGTCACCCGCGGGGCGGTCGCGGCGGAGGGGATCGAGGGCGGCTTCTCGGCGGTGTACCGGGTGCTGTCCGCGTTCGAGGACAGCGGCCAGGCGCGGCGCGGCTATGTGGTCGAGGGCCTGGGCGCGGCCCAGTTCGCCATGGACGGCGCGGTGGACCGGCTCCGCGCGGTGGCCAACGCCCGCGAACGGGGCGACAGCCTGAGCGCCGCGGACCCCCGAAGCGGTTTCCCGGGTGTCTCGAACGGCTTTGCCGCACCGGCGTTCCCGGACGACTTCGGCGCAGGCAACGGCGCACCCCACGCACACCCCCTCCCCGGCGCCTTCGAAGGGTCGGACGCCGGTTTCGCCCATCCCGGCCTCGATGGCGACTTCACCTGGCCACCGGCGGACCCCCCACCCGCCCCCGGCGACTACGTCTCGCCCCGCGACCTCCCCGACCCCTTCGCCTCCCCCGGCTACGGCGGCCCCCGAGGAAGCGGAGCCGGCGCCTACGGCTCACCGGCGCGCGGGGGGTACGGCAGCGGTCGTACGAGCGCGGCCTCACCCGACCCGCGTGCCGTGGTCCTCGCCGCGGCCGATCCCGCCAACGCGTACGGCGCGGCCCTGTCCTGGCCCGACCCACCGACCGAGGCCGGGCACAAGCCGGGCCGCAAGGCGGGCTCGCTGGTCGTCCTGGTGGAGGGCGAGCTGACGCTGTACATGGAGCGCGGCGGCAAGACCCTGCTGGCCTGGCCCGCGGGCCCGGACACTTCGCCCCCGGACGACCCGCGTCTGCGTACGGCCGCGGAAGCCCTGGCCGCGGCCGCCCGCGCGGGCTCCCTCGGCACGGTCACGGTCGAGCGGATCAACGGCGCCCAGGCCCTGACCTCGCCCATGGGCACCCTTTTCGAAGCAGCGGGCTTCGTGGCCACGCCACGCGGGCTGCGGCTGAGAGCGTGACGCTCCGCCGGGTGCCGCGGAGTTTGGAGGTGCCGCGATATGCCGTCTTTCGTCCGCGGCGCCGTCGTGACGGGTCGCGCCCACGCCGAGGTGGCCGCATGCCCGCCTCGTCCGGCCGTGGCACCCTTGACCCATGCCCGAAGGTGACACGGTCTGGCAGGTCGCGAAACGGCTGCACGAGGCCCTCGCGGGCAAGGCGCTGACCCGCAGCGACTTCCGGGTGCCGAGGTACGCGACGGTCGATCTCACGGGTCGTACGGTGCTCAGCACGGTCCCGCGCGGCAAACACCTGCTCACCCGGTTCGCGGGCGGCCTGACCCTCCACACGCATCTGCGGATGGAGGGCACCTGGAAGGTGTACGGCACCGGCGAACGCTGGCGGGGCGGCCCCGGACATCAGATCAGGGCGATCCTCGGCACCGCCGACCGCACGGCCGTGGGCTACCGGCTCCAGGTCATGGAACTGCTGCGCACGAGCGACGAGGAGCGGGTCGTCGGCCATCTGGGCCCCGATCTGCTCGGCCCGGACTGGGACCCTGAGCGCGCCCTCGCCAACCTCCTCGCCGACCCCGCCCGCCCGCTCGGCGAGGCCCTGCTCGACCAGCGCAACCTCGCCGGTATCGGGAACATCTACAAGAGCGAACTGTGCTTCCTGCTGGGCGTCACTCCGTGGCTGCCGGTCGGCACGCTGCCCGCGGACCGCGCCGAGAAGCTGCCCGCGCTCGCCAAGAGACTCCTGGAGGCGAACCGCGACCGCCCGGTCCGCCAGACCACCAGCCTGCACCGGCACGACCTCTTCGTCTACGGCCGCGCACCCCGCCCCTGCCTGCGCTGCCGCACCTCGATCCGCGTGGCCGACCAGGGCGACGGCTCCCGGGAGCGCCCCACCTACTGGTGCCCCGCCTGCCAGGCGGGCCCCGCCCCGGCCCCCGTCTCACCCCAACACCGGCAAGACCGCCCTCCTCCCCACCGCACCCCCTGACGCCCCGCCGCCTCGTCCGACACCCGCCCCGCACCCGCGCCCCGCCACACCACCACCCCGGCACGCCACCCACACCACCACCACCGCCCCATCGGACCTCGAGTCGCCGGGCACCCCGCGCCGCGGCGCCCCCGTCCGGTGCTCCGACGACAGCCGATCCGCACCCCGGGCACACGTGTGGTCCGCCCCAATGGGAGCGCCAAGTGCAATCCATCCCGGCCAATTGACGATCCGTCAGAAATACTCGTACCGTCGCTGCATGCCCCTCACGGCGTACGACCTCACCGGACGCACCGCATTCGTCACCGGAGCCGCCGGCGGTATCGGCCGGGCCTCCGCCGTTCTGCTCGCCGAGGCGGGGGCGACGGTGCACTGCGCCGACCGGGACGGCGACGGCCTGCACGGCACGGCGGAGCTGATCGAGAAGCGCGGCGGCACGGCCCGTACCCACGTCCTGGACGTCACCGACCGGGCCCGGCTGGCGGAGGCCGTCCAGTCCTGCGAGCGCCTGGACGTGATGGCGGCGATCGCCGGGATCATGCACAGCAGCCCTGTGCTGGAGACCCGCGACGAGGACCTCGACCGGGTGCTGAACGTCAACTTCAAGGGCGTGCTGTACGCCTGCCAGGAGGCGGCCCGCTTGATGCTGGCCCGCGAGACGCACGGCAGCATCGTCACCATGGCCTCCGGCGCGATCGACACCGGCGGCCCCGGGCTGCTCTGCTACGGCGCCGCGAAAGCGGCCGTGGTGCAGCTCACCAAGACCCTGGCCGGCGAGATCGGCCGGCACGGCATCCGGGTCAACGCGATCGCCCCGGGCTGGATCCGCACCCCGATGACCGACCGCCACGACCGCGAGGCGCAGGCGCACACCGAGGGCGTGATGGCCCGGATGGCGCCGCTGGGCCGGGTCGGCGAGCCGGACGACGTCGCACACGCGGTGCTGTACCTGGCCTCGGACGCCTCGGCGTTCACTACAGGTCAGATACTTCGCCCGAACGGGGGTGTGGCGATGCCCTGGTAGCGTCCCGCACCCGCCAGGCGGCCCCCCACCGCCCCTTCGGCACGGCTCCCACGGCCTGCCCCCTGGGGACGCAGTGCACCGGCAGCAGGCTCAGCCCCCACCCGCCGGCCACGACGGCGCCTTCCAGCACGCCCGCACCCTGCCCCAGGGCGATCCGCAGCACGGCCCACCACCACACGGCGCCGAGCCCCAGTCCAACTGCCCAGCGCACCGTCCGCCCCACCATGGCCGCCACCACCTCCTGCGGGACGCTAGACCGCCGCCTGCCCGTCGCGGGAGGCGCACCGAGGGCTCACGGATGCAGCACCCGAAGCAGCCCGTCCGGCGCTCGAGGACCGACCGCGAGCGAATCGCTCACGCGTTCTCGGCCTGGAACATCCAGTGATGCTTCTCCAGATCCGCCGTGATGCCGATGAAGATGTCCTGGGACACCGGATCCGGCTCCCCTGTCGCGGCCACCCGCTCCCGCATCCGGGTGATCACCGCGCCGAGCGCGTCCACCATCGCCCCGACCGCGTCGCCGTCCTTGATCCAGCCGGCCGGAGTGGTGCCGATGCCGCTGCCGGAGGCCACCGTGGCGGCGCGCCCGTCCGGCGGTACTCCCAGGGCCGAGGCCCGCTCGGCCACGGTGTCGGAGTGGGTGCGCGCGGAGGCGACGACCTCGTCGAGCTGGAGGTGGATGGAGCGGAAGCGGGGCCCGACGATGTTCCAGTGAATCTGCTTGGCGACCAGGGAGAGGTCCACCAGGTCGACGAGGGCACCCTGCAGCGCCTGGGCCACGGTCTTCAGGTCCGCCTCCGCCAACGGGCTCTTCACGACGTACATCCGCTTCCTCCGGTACCTCGGCGCCGTCACGTCCCTCCACCATGACCGCCTCACCCAACACCGGCAAACGGACGTAAAAGCGACACACATCACACATACGGGCGGCACAGCAAAAGACCCGGCCGACGCTCCAGGTCTCCCTGGAACGGCCGACCGGGCCTCACACGTATGGGTTGGCTAAGCCGCGCATGCGTACGTCACGCGGCAACCACGTCCACCGCCCCGGCGGGCGCCTTGATGGTCACCCGTTCCGGTGGCACACCGGTCACCGAGACGGAACCCAGCACCGGACGGACCGGCGTGGGCACGGGCTCGGTGGCCGCGGCGGACTGCGCCAGTTCGGCGAGCGCCAGCTCGTCGCTCACTTCTCGCATGAGTTCCGACATCCGTACGTCCAGCGCGTCGCAGATGGCGGAGAGCAGTTCGGAGGAAGCCTCCTTCTGCCCCCGCTCCACCTCGGAGAGATAGCCGAGTGAGACTCGGGCGGACGAGGAGACTTCGCGCAGAGTACGGCCCTGGCGTTGGCGCTGCCGACGCAGCACGTCACCCAGCAGGCGACGGAGCAGAATCATCGGTGGCTCCCTCCTCGGACCGCGTAGCCGCATCCTTCTCGCCCCACCGTACCGCCTCGCGCTGCGGCCGTGCGGGGAGCGATGTCGTGTTCACTCAGGGCTGCAAACATCAAAACCCCCCGTTCCGTTCCGTATCCTGTGCCCGCTCATTACCGGTCTGTTCGCCCGCAAGCTGCTCGAGAAGCGCTGCGAGTACGCTCCGTACACTCTCCATACGAATTTCCGCACGGCTGCCGTTCAACCGCAGGGCCTCCACTTTTCCGCCACCGGCAGAACCGGGGCGGTCGGTGAACGGTCCGTCGACGGCCACGAAGACCGTCCCGACGGGCTTGCCGTCCTGGGGTTCGGGGCCGGCCACTCCGGTGGTCGCGATGCCCCAGTCCGCGCCCAGCGCCTTCCGTGCGCCGGCTGCCATCTGGCCCGCGACCTGCGGGTCCACCGCTCCCCGCTGTGCCAGGAGGGTGGCGTCGACGCCGAGCAGCCCGTGCTTCAGCTCGGTGGCATAGGCCGTGACCGAACCCCGGAACACCTTGGACGCTCCGGGGACCGAGGTGATCTCCGCCGCCACCAGGCCACCGGTGAGCGACTCGGCAACAGCGAGGGTCTCGCCCCTCACGGTCAGTAGTCGCACCAGTTCGGTGGCCTGTGAGCTCACGCTTCCTTCTCCTCCAACGCCGCCGCGCGCTCGGCGATTCCCCGCCTGCGCAGCACAATGGCTTGTCTCACATAGTCGAGTCCGGTGACGACGGTGAGGACGACCGCCACGGCCATCACCCAGAACCTCAGCGTGGCCAGCCATCCCGTCAGCGCCAGGACGTACATCCCGACCGCCACCCCCTGGGTGAGGGTCTTGAGCTTGCCCCCGCGGCTGGCCGGGATCACGCCGTAGCGAATGACCAGAAAACGCAGCAGCGTGATGCCGAGTTCCCGGCCGAGGATCACGGCCGTCACCCACCACGGCAGATCGCCCAGGGCCGACAGACAGATCAGCGCCGCCCCCATGATCGCCTTGTCGGCGATGGGGTCGGCGATCTTCCCGAAGTCGGTGACCAGGTTGTAGGTGCGCGCCAGATGCCCGTCGAACAGGTCGGTGATCATGGCGATGGCGAAGGCCGCCCAGGCCAGCGAGCGCCAGGCCGGGTCGTAGCCGCCGTTCGCCAGCATCAGCGCCACGAAGCCGGGCACCAGGACCAGCCGGAGCATGGTCAGCAGATTGGCCACGTTCCAGACGCTGGCCTGGTTGACGGCCGCGGCCGCGATCTTCCCGCCGCGCGCGGACCTGCCGCCGTTGTCGGGATCTGGAGCAGAACCGGAGACCTCGGACCGGGCGCCGTCGGCAGCGGCGGCGGAACCCCGGGCGCCGTGCGCGCCGGAGGAGCCACCCGCGGCGGATGCCGGGACTCCGGTCATCTGCCCGCCTCCTCACTACACGCGGGCGAGCCGGCCAGCGGCTCGGCCACCAGGTCGACACCTTCCGTACCGACCACCTTCGCCTCGACCATACGTCCGACACTCAGGCCCGCGCCGCTCGTGAGCAGGACCTGGCCGTCGGTCTCGGGCGCCTGGTGTGCGGCACGGCCGTACACGCCCTCTTCCTCGTCGACGGACTCGACCAGGACGCGCACGGTGTCGCCGACGCGCTCCTCGGCGCGCTGGGAGACGAGCTCCTCGGCCAGCCGGGACACCCGGGCCAGGCGCTCGGCGACGACGTCCTCGTCGAGCTTGTGGTCGTAGGTCGCCGCCTCCGTGCCCTCCTCGTCGGAGTAGCCGAAGACACCGATGGCGTCCAGGCGGGCGCCGTTCAGGAAGCGCTCCAGCTCGGCCAGGTCCGCCTCGCTCTCGCCGGGGAAGCCGACGATGAAGTTGGAGCGCACGCCGGCCTCGGGCGCCTTGGAGCGGATCGTGTCGAGCAGCTCCAGGAAGCGGTCGGTGTCGCCGAAGCGGCGCATGGCACGCAGCACGCCGGGTGCGGAGTGCTGGAAGGACAGGTCGAAGTACGGGGCGACCTTGGGCGTGGAGGTCAGCACGTCGATCAGGCCCGGGCGCATCTCGGCCGGCTGCAGGTAGCTGACCCGCACCCGCTCGATGCCGTCGACCTCGGCCAGGTCGGGCAGCAGGGACTCCAGCAGGCGGATGTCGCCGAGGTCCTTGCCGTAGGAGGTGTTGTTCTCGGAGACCAGCATGATCTCCTTCACGCCCTGCTCGGCCAGCCACCGCGTCTCGTTCAGCACGTCGCTGGGGCGACGGGAGACGAAGGAGCCGCGGAAGGACGGGATGGCGCAGAAGGAGCAGCGCCGGTCGCAGCCGGAGGCGAGCTTCACCGACGCGACCGGGGCGCCGTCGAGGCGGCGGCGCAGGGGCGCGCGGGGGCCGGATGCGGGCGCCACGCCCTCCGGGAGGTCGGCAGGGCCGTGCCCGGGAAGGGCGACGGACGCGGCCGATTCCTGTCGGTCGGCCGGGCTGATCGGGAGCAGCTTGCGGCGGTCGCGCGGGGTGTGGGAGGCATGGATGCCGCCGGACAGGATGGTCTGCAGGCGGTCGGAGATGTCCGCGTAGTCGTCGAAGCCGAGCACGCCGTCGGCCTCGGGCAGCGCCTCGGCCAGCTCCTTGCCGTACCGCTCGGCCATGCAGCCCACCGCCACGACGGCCTGGGTTCTCCCATGGTCCTTGAGGTCGTTGGCCTCGAGGAGGGCGTCGACGGAGTCCTTCTTCGCGGCCTCGACGAAGCCGCACGTGTTGACCACGGCGACGTCGGCGTCCGCGGCGTCCTCGACGAGCTGCCAGCCGTCCGCCTCCAAACGGCCTGCGAGCTCCTCCGAGTCCACCTCGTTACGGGCGCAGCCGAGTGTGACGAGTGCGACGGTACGGCGTTCAGGCATGGGCTCAAGAGTACTTCGTCTCACTGACAGCCCACGTCGACGGGGTTGGCCGATCTTGGCCGACCCCGTCACACACGCGCGTCCCGAGGGCTCCTCAGCCCGCCACCGGGTCGCCCTTCGTGTAGGTCAGGCGCTGCACCTGGCCCGGCTGGAAGTTGTCGTCGATCTTCTTGCCGTTGACGTACAGCTCGATCGCGCCGGCGTCGCCGAGGATCAGGTTGATCTTGGTGCTGTCCTGGAAGGTCTTGGACTCGCCCTTCGTCAGCAGCCCGTCGAAGAGCATCCGGCCGTTGTGGTCCTTGGCCGAGATCCAGCTGCGGCCGTTGGGCGCACTGACCTGGACGGTCACCTTGTCCTGGGGCGCGGCGGCGATGGCGCTGTCGGAGGGTGCGGCGCTCGGGGTGGCGGGCTTGTTCCTCGTCGGGCTGGGTGAGGCGGACTTGCTCGCGACGGACGTACTGGCACCTCCGGCGACCTGCGACTTGGCATCGTTTCCGGAGTTGCTGCCCTTGACCGCGGTGAAGCCGACGAAGCCGATCACCACGACGATCGCGGCGACCATGGCGGCGGTCCAGTTCGGTCCGCGCCGCTCGGGCCGGATCCGCTCGGCCTCGAACAGGGGTGCGGCCGGCGTGGGGGCGGGACGGCCGCCGTGCTCGGCGTCGTACTGGGCGACCAGGGGCGCGGGATCGAGGTGGACGGCCTTGGCCAGCGTGCGGATGTGCCCGCGGGCGTACACAGCACCGCCGCAGGGGGCGAAGTCGTCCGACTCGATGGCATGGATGATGCTGATACGGACACGAGTGGCGGTGCTGACGTCGTCCACGGTGAGCCCGGCCGCGATCCGCGCCTGCTGCAGGGCGCGGCCCACGGAGACACGGGCTTCCTGGGACTCGTCTTGGAACGGACGCTCGTCTTCAGGGGAGTTGCCGATGGACACGGGGGCGCCTTTCGAGCGTGTAGCCACCTGTGCTGGAAGCTCAGTCTAGGGGGGGTACGAAAGGGTGGGGCAACCGGGCGGTCGGACTTTGTACACCATAGGAATGGCCGGACATTCCTATGATTGGACAGGCAGGTACCCCATGGTGGGACGCCCAACTGTCCTTTCGCTCAACTGGACGTACGACAAAGGGAAACGGTTGCCCGTCGTTCTCTAACGGGTGGATCACGACGATGCCGCCACCCGGGTAACCCTCATCCGCCGGACGACCCTTCGCCCTTCGCCGCCTACTCTCCAGACTCCCCGCGAATCATGGCGAGCACGCCGTCCAGCTCGTCAGGCTTCACAAGAACGTCACGTGCCTTGGATCCCTCGCTCGGGCCCACGATGTTGCGGGACTCCATGAGGTCCATCAGCCGCCCGGCCTTGGCGAAGCCGACGCGCAGCTTGCGCTGGAGCATGGACGTCGACCCGAACTGGGTGGAGACGACCAGCTCGGCCGCCTGGCACAGCAGGTCGAGGTCGTCGCCGATGTCCTCGTCGATCTCCTTCTTCTGCTTGCTGCCGACCGTGACGTCGTCCCGGAAGACCGGCGCCATCTGGTCCTTGCAGTGCTGGACGACGGCCGCGACCTCGGCCTCGGTGACGAACGCGCCCTGCATACGGGTCGGCTTGTTCGCGCCCATGGGCAGGAACAGGCCGTCGCCCTTGCCGATCAGCTTCTCGGCGCCGGGCTGGTCGAGGATGACCCTGGAGTCGGCGAGCGAGGAGGTGGCGAAGGCCAGCCGGGAGGGCACGTTGGCCTTGATCAGACCGGTGACCACGTCGACCGACGGGCGCTGGGTGGCGAGCACCAGGTGGATGCCGGCCGCGCGCGCGAGCTGGGTGATGCGCACGATCGCGTCCTCGACGTCACGCGGGGCGACCATCATCAGGTCGGCCAGCTCGTCCACGATCACCAGCAGATACGGGTACGGCTGCAGCTCGCGCTCGCTGCCCTCGGGCGGCTTGACCTTGCCCTCGCGGACGGCACGGTTGAAGTCGTCGATGTGCCGGTAGCCGTACGCCGCGAGGTCGTCGTAGCGCAGGTCCATCTCGCGTACGACCCACTGCAGGGCCTCGGCGGCCCGCTTGGGATTGGTGATGATCGGCGTGATCAGGTGCGGGATGCCCTCGTAGGCGGTCAGCTCGACGCGCTTGGGGTCGACCAGGATCATCCGGACGTCCTCCGGGGTCGCCCGCATCATGACCGAGGTGATCAGGCAGTTGATGCAGGACGACTTGCCGGAACCGGTCGCGCCGGCGACCAGCATGTGCGGCATCTTCGCCAGCGAGTGCATCACGTACCCGCCCTCGACGTCCTTGCCGAAGGCGACCAGCATCGGGTCGTCGTCCTCGGCGGACTCGGCGAGGCGCAGGACGTCGCCGAGGTTGACCATCTCCCGGTCGGTGTTCGGGATCTCGATGCCGACCGCGGACTTGCCGGGGATCGGGCTGATGATCCGCACGTCCGGGCTGGCGACGGCGTACGCGATGTTCTTGGTCAGCGCGGTGATCCGCTCGACCTTCACGGCGGGGCCGAGCTCGACCTCGTAGCGCGTGACCGTCGGGCCGCGGGTGAAGCCGGTGACGGCGGCGTCGACCTTGAACTCGGTGAAGACCTGGGTGAGCGAGGCGACGACGGCGTCGTTGGCCTCGCTGCGCGCCTTGCCGGGGCCGCCGCGGGTGAGGAGGTCCAGCGACGGCAGCGAGTAGGTGATGTCCCCCGACAGCTGGAGCTGCTCGGCGCGCGGCGGCAGGTCGCGCGGCTCCTCGGGGGCCTTCTTGGTCAGGTCCGGGACGACCCCGGCCGTGAGCTTCTCCTGCTGGGGGCGCGCAGCCGGGACCGGTGAGGGCGCGGGTGCGGGGGTCGGTACGGGTGTCGTCTCCTCGCGGTCGCCGACGCTGACGCCCTGGGTGAGGTCGGCCACCAGCGGGGACGGCGGCATGCCGTGCAGCACCGCGCCGTCCAGCGCCGCGGCGGCGGCCGCCGCGACGTCCACGGCGTCCATCCGTCGCTGCTGCAGATCCGGCTGGGGCACCGCGGAGCGCCTGCGGCGGCCACGGCGCTGCGAGAGGGCCTCCTCCTCGGCACTGTCGGGGTCGTACGCCTGGGGGGCGGACTGGCGCTTACGGGGGCGCGCGGGCAGCGCCTCGCGCCACTGCTCGTCGTAGCGCGCGTCATCCTCGGAGAACTCCTCCGCCTCGTGGTCGTGCAGCACGCCCAGGCGCACGCCGAGCGCCCGCAGCCGCTGCGGGATGGCGTTGACCGGGGTGGCGGTCACCACGAGCAGCCCGAAGATCGTCAGCAGCACCAGCAGCGGTACGGCGAGCACGTCGGTCATGCTGTAGGTCAGCGGAGTGGCCGCCGCCCAGCCGATGAGGCCGCCCGCATCTCTTATGGCCTGCATGCCGTCGCTGCGCGCGGGCGAGCCGCACGCGATGTGGACCTGCCCGAGCACGCCGATGACGAGCGCGGACAGGCCGATCACGATCCGTCCGTTGGCCTCGGGCTTCTCCGGGTGCCGGATGAACCGTACGGCGATCACCGCGAGCAGTATCGGCACCAGCAGGTCCAGACGGCCGAAGGCGCCGGTGACGAGGATCTCCACGAGGCCGCCGACGGGACCCTTCAGGTTGGCCCAGGTGCCGGCGGCGACGATCAGCGCGATACCGAACAGCAGCAGCGCGATGCCGTCCTTGCGGTGGGCCGGATCGAGGTTCCTCGCGCCCTGCCCTATGCCGCGGAAGATGGCGCCGACGGCGTGCGCAAGACCCAGCCAGAGGGCGCGCACAAGCCGGTACACGCCCCCGGTGGGGCTGGGCGCCGGCTTCGGCGGCGCGGCCTTTCCGGCCGCGGCCTTCTTGGCGGGCGCCTTCTTGGCCGGGGCCTTCTTCGCTGCGGCCTTCTTCGCCGGAGCCTTCGAGGGAGCGGCCGCCTTCTTCGCGGGCTGCTTCTTGGCTGCGGAGGGACGTGAGGCCATGGGTGTGAGGTTACCGGGGGAGACGACAGCGGACACGTGTGCCCACAGCTTCACCCGTTCGTGTCGCCCATGACGGGGACCGGAACTGACGCACGCTCATGGGCAACCGCCACCTGGGCGTACGTCAGTTCTGCGCCGGCACCGACGAGCCGCCGGGGCCGGCGCCCGGCTCCAGGGCGTCGAGCGCGCGCCGCAACCCGGTGAGTTTGCGCTCCAGATGGGCCGCGGTGGCCACCGCGGCCGCGTCCGCCGAATCGTCGTCCAGCTGCTTGGACAGCGCCTCGGCCTGCTCCTCCACGGCCGCGAGCCGCGCGGACAGCTCGGCGAGCAGCCCGGCGGACTCCTTGCCGCCGACCCCGCCCTTGCCGCCGCCCTCCAACTGCAGCCGCAGCAGCGCCGCCTGCTCCCGCAGCTGGCAGTTCTTCATGTACAGCTCGACGAACACCGAGACCTTCGCGCGCAGCACCCACGGGTCGAAGGGCTTGGAGATGTAGTCGACCGCGCCCGCCGCATAGCCCCGGAAGGTGTGGTGCGGGCCGTGGTTGATCGCCGTGAGGAAGATGATCGGGATGTCCCGGGTCCGCTCGCGCCGCTTGATGTGCGCGGCGGTCTCGAAACCGTCCATGCCCGGCATCTGGACGTCCAGCAGAATGACCGCGAAATCGTCCGTGAGCAGTGCCTTGAGCGCTTCCTCCCCGGACGATGCCCGCACCAGCGTCTGATCGAGCGCCGAGAGGATCGCCTCCAGCGCCAGCAGATTCTCCGGCCGGTCATCGACCAGGAGGATCTTGGCCTTCTGCACCATGGCCCGCCCTCCTCGCCCCGGCGGTACACCGGGCGCCGCCCCAGGGGACGACTCCCTTTCGCCGCCCGTCCTTGTGCCGGTCATCGTAGCCGCACCCCGCCTGTCGCCACACCCTGTCACCGCGATGTCACTGTGCACGTACCGGAAACGCGGCGGGGGCCGGGATGGTTCCCGGAATCCTGCATTCCCATACGTACGCACGCCACCTTAGGCCGTTCGTCCGCCATCACCTCAAGGGGGCAACTCCCGACCCCCGCCAAGGGTTCCCCGGGTGTTCACAACCCGGTGGCCGGATCTCGTCACTTCCCACCCATCCACTGCTGCATCACGGCCAGCAGATGATCCGGGTCGACCGGCTTGGTCACGTAGTCCGAGGCTCCGGACTCGATGGCCTTCTCCCGGTCGCCCTTCATCGCCTTCGCGGTCAGCGCGATGATCGGCAGCCCGGCGAACTGCGGCATCCTGCGGATCGCCGTGGTCGTCGCGTACCCGTCCATCTCCGGCATCATGATGTCCATCAGCACGACCGCCACGTCGTCGTGCTGCTCCAGCACCTCGATGCCCTCGCGGCCGTTCTCGGCGTACAGCACCGACAGTCCGTGCTGCTCGAGGACGCTGGTCAGGGCGAACACGTTACGGATGTCGTCGTCGACGATCAGCACCTTCTCGCCGCCGAACCGCACCCCACGCGCGGACAGCGGCGCGCCCTCGTGGTCGGGCACCGCCGCCCAGTGCTCGGGCCGCTGCTCGCCCTGCGGCAGACCCCGGCGCCGGCGCCGGAAGAGCGCTGCCGGGCCGTTCTGCGTCTCCCGGTACGACTTCACCTCGGCCGGGGTCTCGATCTCCACGGCGGACAGCTCCGAGGACTGCTCCGTCCGGGAGGCGACCAGCTCGCCGGCTTCCAGCGGGGGCACGGACTGCTGGTAGCCATGGGGCGGCAGCTCGCTGGGGTGCAGCGGCAGGTACAGCGTGAACGTCGAGCCGCGGCCCGGTTCGCTCTGTGCGTGGATCTCACCGCCGAGCAGCTGCGCGATCTCCCGGGAGATCGACAGGCCGAGACCGGTGCCGCCGTACTTGCGGCTGGTCGTGCCGTCCGCCTGCTTGAACGCCTCGAAGATCACCCGCATCTTGCTGGCCGCGATGCCGATGCCGGTGTCCGTCACCGAGAACGCGATCAGCGGCGCGTCCGGATCGGTGAGCGAGCCGGCCTCCAGCAGCTGCTCCCGGATGCCCACCGGCACGTCGGCGCCGGCCGGCCTGATCACCAGCTCCACCGACCCGGAGTCGGTGAACTTCACCGCGTTCGACAGCAGGTTGCGCAGCACCTGCAGCAGCCGCTGCTCGTCGGTGTGCAGCGTCGCGGGCAGCTCCGGCGAGACCCGTACGGACAGGTCCAGGCCCTTCTCCGCGGTCAGCGGACGGAAGGTGGCCTCCACGTAGTCCACGAGCTGTACGAGCGCGATACGCGTCGGCGAGACGTCCATCTTGCCCGCCTCGACCTTCGACAGGTCGAGGATGTCGTTGATCAGCTGGAGCAGGTCGGAGCCGGCGCCGTGGATGGTCTCGGCGAACTCCACCTGCTTCGGCGAGAGGTTGCCCTCGGCGTTGTCGGCGAGCAACTTGGCCAGAATCAGCAGCGAGTTGAGCGGCGTACGCAGCTCGTGCGACATGTTGGCGAGGAACTCGCTCTTGTAGCGCATCGACACCGCGAGTTGCTCGGCACGCTCCTCCAAGACCTGCCGCGCCTCCTCGATCTCGGTGTTCTTCACCTCGATGTCGCGGTTCTGCCGGGCCAGCAGCTCGGCCTTCTCCTCCAGTTCGGCGTTGGAGGCCTGCAGCGCCTTCTGCCGGTTCTCCAACTCGGCCGAGCGCTCCCTCAGTTGCTCGGTCAGCTCCTGCGACTGCTTCAGCAGCTGCTCGGTCTTGGTGTTGACCGAGATGGTGTTGACGCTCGTCGCGATCATCTCGGCGATCTGGTTGAGGAAGTCCTTCTGGATCTGCGTGAACGGCGTGAAGGAGGCCAGCTCGATCACACCGAGCACCGTGCCCTCGAACAGCACCGGCAGCACGATCACCTGCGCCGGCGGGGCCTCACCGAGCCCGGAGGAGATCTTCAGATAGCCGCTGGGCGCGTTCTCCACCAGGATCGTGCGCTTCTCCTCCGCGGCCGTGCCGACCAGCGCCTCACCGGGCCGGAACGACGTCGGCATGGAACCCATCGAGTAGCCGTACGAGCCCAGCATCCGCAGCTCGTAGTTGTCCTCGCCGTCGGCGACGTCCTTGCCCTCCTCCATGAGCGGCATCGCCACGAAGAACGCGCCGTGCTGCGCGGACACCACCGGCGTCAGCTCGCTCATGATCAGCGAGGCCACGTCCTCCAGGTCCCGGCGGCCCTGCATGAGGCCGGAGATACGGGCCAGGTTGCCCTTGAGCCAGTCCTGCTCCTTGTTGGCGATCGTGGTGTCGCGCAGGTTGGCGATCATCTTGTTGATGTAGTCCTGCAGTTCCTGGATCTCGCCGGACGCGTCGACGTCGATCTTCAGGTTCAGGTCGCCGCGGGTCACCGCGGTCGCCACGCGCGCGATGGCACGCACCTGCCGGGTCAGGTTCCCGGCCATCTCGTTCACCGACTCGGTCAGGTCCCGCCAGGTGCCGTCGACGTCACGCACGCGTGCCTGGCCGCCGAGCTGTCCTTCGGTGCCCACCTCGCGGGCCACGCGCGTGACCTCCTCGGCGAAGCTGGACAGCTGGTCGACCATGGTGTTGATCGTCGTCTTCAGCTCAAGGATCTCGCCGCGCGCGTCAATGTCGATCTTCTTGGTCAGGTCACCCTTGGCGATGGCCGTGGTGACCATGGCGATGTTGCGCACCTGACCGGTCAGGTTGGACGCCATCTGGTTCACGGACTCGGTGAGGTCCTTCCAGGTGCCGGCCACACCCGGTACGTGGGCCTGCCCGCCCAGGATGCCGTCCGTGCCCACCTCTCGGGCCACCTTGGTGACCTGGTCCGCGAACGAACTCAGCGTCTTCACCATGATGTTGATGGTGTCGGCGAGCTGAGCGACCTCACCGCGCGCCTCGATCGTCACCTGACGGGTCAGGTCGCCGTTGGCGACGGCAGACGCGACCTGGGAGATGTTCCGCACCTGCATGGTCAGGTTGTTGGCCATCAGGTTGACGTTGTTGCTCAGGTCCTTCCAGATACCGGTGACGCCCGGCACGGTCGCCTGGCCGCCCAGGATGCCCTCGGTGCCCACCTCACGGGCCACCCGGGTCACCTGCTCGGCGAAGCTGGACAGTTGATCAACCATGGTGTTGACCGTCGTGACAAGCTCAAGGATCTCGCCCTTGGCGTCAACAGTGATCTTCTTCGACAGGTCACCCTTGGCGACCGCCGTCGTGACCTCGGCGATGTTGCGCACCTGGATCGTCAGGTTGTTCGCCATGAAGTTCACGGACTGCGTGAGGTCCTTCCAGGTGCCGGAGACACCCTGCACCTCGGCCTGACCGCCGAGGATGCCCTCCGTACCCACCTCACGGGCCACCCGCGTGACCTCCTGGGCGAACGACGACAGCTGGTCCACCATCGTGTTCAGCGTGTTCTTCAGCTCCAGGATCTCCCCGCGCGCGTCCACGGTGATCTTCTGGGAGAGGTCACCGCGTGCCACGGCCGTCGCGACCTGCGCGATGTTGCGGACCTGGGCCGTCAGGTTGCCGGCCATGCCGTTCACGGAGTCGGTCAGGTCGCGCCACACACCGGCCACCCCGGGCACCTGCGCCTGACCGCCGAGCCGGCCCTCCGTACCCACGTCCCGGGCCACCCGGGTCACCTGGTCGGCGAAGGCGGACAGCTGATCAACCATCGTGTTGATCGTGTTCTTCAGCTCAAGAATCTCACCGCGCGCGTCAACGTCGATCTTCTGCGACAGGTCACCGCGCGCCACGGCCGTCGTCACCTGGGCGATCTGCCGCACCTGGGACGTGAGGTTGCCGGCCATGAAGTTGACGGAGTCCGTCAACTCCTTCCAGGTGCCCGACACGCCGTCCACCCGGGCCTGACCGCCCAGCCGGCCCTCCGTACCCACGTCCCGGGCCATCCGCGTGACCTGGTCGGCGAAGCTCGACAGCTGGTCCACCATCGTGTTCACGGTGTTCTTCAGCTTGAGCATCTCGCCGGAGACGTCGACGGTGACCTTCTGCGAGAGGTCGCCGTTGGCCACCGCCGTGGTCACCTGGGCGATGTTGCGCACCTGTCCGGTGAGGTTGCGGAATGCAGTGTTGACGGAGTCGGTCAAGTCCTTCCATGCGCCGGCGGCACCGGGCACCTGTGCCTGGCCGCCCAGCTCACCCTCGACACCGATCTCCCGCGCGACCCGCGTCACCTCGGCACCGAACGCCGACAGCTGGTCCACCATCCCGTTGACGGTGTTCTTCAGCTCCAGCATCTCGCCGGCCACGTCGACCGTGACCTTCTGCGACAGGTCACCGTTGGCCACGGCGGTCGTCACCGTGGCGATGTCCCGCACCTGGGTGGTCAGGTTCCGGAAGACCGTGTTGACCGAGTCCGTCAGGTCCTTCCAGGTACCGGCGGCACCGGGCACGTTCGCCTGCCCGCCCAGCCGGCCCTCCGCACCGACCTCGTTCGCCACGCGCGTGACCTCGTCCGCGAAGATCCGCAGCGTCTCGGTCATCTGGTTGATCGTCTCGGCCAGCTGCGCGACCTCGCCACGCGCCGGAACCGTCACCTTCTGCGACAGATCACCGCTGGCGACCGCTGTCGTGACCTGCGAGATCCCGCGCACCTGCGCGGTCAGGTTGCCCGCCATCGTGTTGACGGAGTCGGTCAGCTCCTTCCACACACCGGCCACGCCCGGCACCTGCGCCTGACCGCCCAGGATGCCTTCGGTGCCGACCTCACGGGCGACGCGGGTCACCTCGACGGAGAAGGACGACAGCTGCTCCACCATCGTGTTGACGGTGTTCTTCAGCTCCAGCATCTCGCCGGCCACCTGGACGGTGACCTTGCGCGACAAGTCACCCCGCGCCACCGCCGTCGTCACCAGCGCGATGTCGCGCACCTGGGCGGTCAGCTGCCGCGCCATGGTGTTGACGGACTCGGTGAGGTCCTTCCAAGAACCGGACATACCGCGCACCCGGGCCTGACCACCGAGCTTGCCCTCGGTGCCGACCTCGCTGGCCACACGCGTGACCTCGTCCGTGAACGTCGACAGCTGGTCGACCAGGTTGTTGACGGTACGGCCGACCTTCAGGAACTCGCCCCGCAGCGGATGCCCGGTACCGCCGTCCAGAGCCTGCGTCCGCAGCTCCATGCGCAGCAACAGATCACCCTCGGCGACCCCCGTGAGCACCCGGCTGACCTCCGAGACCGGCCACACGAGATCGTCGACCAGCGCGTTGGAGGCGTCGATCGCTGACGCCCAGGAGCCCTCACAGGCCCCCTTCTCCAGCCGTTCCGTGAGCTTTCCCTCACGCCCCACCATGCGCCGCACCCGGGACAGCTCACCGGTGAGATGCAGGTTTCGGTCGGCCACCTCGTTGAAGACGGCCGCGATCTCCGACATCACACCGTCCCCGGAGACCGTGAGCCGCTTGCGGAAGTTCCCGTCACGCATCGACACGAGAGCCGCCAGCAGCCGGTTCAGGGCAGCCGTGTCCACGGTGGTGGTGTCGCCGCGCCTGCCCAGGGACGGTCCGCCTTTCGCGCGCGTCTTCGTGCCACGCGTCGCCGCGCCAGACTCCACTGTGTCCCTCCCGGAGGGGTAGACCGTTACTGCTGTGCTCGGCCGCTTCGGCCCGGAGTGCCGCTGATCGGCATACCGGTTACGTCCGCGTACCCGTTACTGCTGCGTATTTCTGCCAGACGAGATCCGGCCACACCAGAGGCTGCTGCCCGCCGTACACGGAACGCACGCAGGCCGACCCGACCTTCATCAGAAGCTTGCCCAGTGTTTCACCCCGCCCGAACCAGGCCATAACAGTTCGGCAGCTTCGCACATCGTCCGCACACCCTGGGGGGTAAACACCGGCGACCGGCATCCGCTCGGACGGCGAAGGTAAGTAACCTTGCATGCGGCTGTCCAGCCGCACCGGTCCGACCGGCTTGGGCGGTGGCACGAGAACGAGCGGGCATCGGAGGGGCGGCCGCAGACCATGACCACCGGAGTCATCCCCGGGGAACAGCCCCCGGAGCCACAGCCGACGGGCGAGCTGATGCCGCAGCAGCGGCGCGAGCCGGCCGGCCACGCAGCCCTGCACGTAGACAACCGGCCGAGGAGTTCTGTGATCACCGCGCGCGCGGCCGCCACCTTCGAGCCCGTGGGGCGGTCGGTCGCGACCGCCCGTTCCTTCGTCCGCGACACCCTCCAGGGCTGGGGCTTCGCCGACATCGTCGACGACGCCGTGGTCCTCACCAGCGAACTGGTGACCAACGCGGTCGTCCACGCGGGCACGCACGCGGACGTCCTGTGCCTGCGCACCGAGGACGGTGTGCGCATCGAGGTCTCCGACCGCTACCCCGAGCGCGAGGTCCCCCTCCAGAGCAGCCCGGCCACGATGGGCAGCCCCGACCGCGAGGGAGGCCGCGGCCTGCAGTTGTGCGCGGCCCTGGCCACCCGCTGGGGCGTCGACTACACGCCCACCCACAAGCACGTCTGGTTCCAGCTCAACCTGCCCGAACGTCCGGTCGGTACCCGCACGGCCGGCCCGTCCCTGCCCGCCGAACTGCTCCCGCTGGCCGACGGCCGAGTCCGCGTCGCCGTCCTCCAGATCGACCGAAAAGGGGCCATCACCTCCTGGAACGAGGACGCCGAAGAACTGTTCGGCTATCCGGCCGCCGAGGTCATCGGCAAGCCCCTCACCGAACTGGCGGCCTGGCCCCACACCCCCGGCACCAGCACCGGCGTGGCCGAGGCCCTGCAGCTCTCCCGCTGGGAGGGCAGCTACGGCATCCGGGGCGCCGACGGCCGGGTGGCCCCGGTCTACGCCTCCCACCTCAGGGTCCGCGACACCGGCGGCGAACCCTCCACGGTCTGTCTGCTGGTCCGCGACCACGAGCGCGCCGTGCTCCAGACCCCGCCGCGCGTCCCGGCCGGCGACCAGAGCACGTCCGCCGACGGCCAGAGCACCGACCCCTTCGAGGTCTTCATCGGCTCCCCCGCCCCGGACGACCTCGACGGCCTCCTGCAGCGCACGGTGGAGCGCGCCCGCGACATGCTCGACGGCGACTCCGCGTTCCTGCTGCTGGCCACCGACGACGAGACCGAGCTGGAGGTCCGCGCCTCCACCGGCCTGCCCTCCGCCCGCCAGCGCTTCGCGCGCGTGCCCGTCGAGGCCGGCCCCGGCCGCTACGGCTCCGCACGCATGCCGGCCGTCCACGACGACCTCACCTCCGTCCCCGGCGCCGTACCCCTGCTCGCCGGCACCGGCATGCGCTCGGTCGTCACGGTCCCGCTGAAGGTCGAGGGCCGCCTCACCGGCTCGCTCGGCGTCGCGGCCGAGGCCCCGGGCCGGTACTCGAACGAGGAGGCGCTGCGCCTGCAGTTCGCCGCCGACCGGATCGCCCTGGCCGTCGAGTCGGCCCGCCTGGGCGAGCTGGAGCGGCTGCGCCGCGGCTCCCTGAGCTTCCTGGTCGAGGCCTCCGACCTGCTGGCCGGCACCCTGGACCGCGACCAGACGCTGGCCCTGATGGCCCAGATGACGGTCCCCACGCTGGCCACCTGGTGCGCCGTCTATACGATCGCCGACCAGGCCTCCGAGCCGTATCTGTCGTACGTCCTGCACGAGGACGAGGAGCTCATCGACGGCATCAAGTCCCTGCTGTCGAAGGTCCCGCCGCCGGACCCGGTGCCGACCCCCGGCGCCCGCGTCTGGACCGCCCCGGGCGAGGTCGCCCACCGCGCGGCCCTGCGCAGCTCCATGCGCAGCCTCGGCCTCTCCGGCGGACCCACCCGCCAGGTCTCCTCGGGTATCGGCCCGACCCTCGCCACGGCCTCCGCGGTCGGCGGCGAGACGGTCGTCCTGCCGCTCGTGGCCCGCAACCGCGTCATCGGCATGCTGACCCTCGGCAAGCCCACCGACGAACACTTCCGCCAGGAAATCCTCGAGCTGGCCGAGGATCTCTCCCGCCGGGCCGCGCTCGCCCTGGACAACGCCCGCCTGTACTCGGAGCGCACGGCCATCAGCCAGTCCCTCCAGCGCAGCCTGCTCCCACCGGGCCTGCCGCAGATCGACGGCGTCGAGGTGGAGGTCATCTACCGCGCGGCCGGCGAGGGCAACGAGGTCGGCGGCGACTTCTACGACCTCTTCCCCATCGGCAACGGCGCCTACGGCTTCGCCATCGGCGACGTCTGCGGTACGGGCCCGAACGCGGCGGCGGTCACCGGTCTCGCCCGGCACGCGCTGCGCCTGCTGGCCCGCGAGGGCCTCTCGGGACCGGCGGTCCTGCAGCGCCTGAACTCCGCGATCCTCGACGAGGGCGACCGCAGCCGCTTCCTGACCCTCCTCTACGGCGAGATGCGCCCGCAGGAGGACGGCAGCGCCGAACTGAAGGTGGTCTGCGCAGGCCACCCGCTCCCGCTGCGCCTGCGCCAGGACGGCACGGTGACGCCGGCCGCCGAACCGCAGCCGCTGCTGGGCGTGATCGAGGACCTGGAACTGCACGAGGAGACCGTCACCCTCGACCCCGGTGACGTACTGCTCTGCGTCACGGACGGCGTCACGGAACGCCGTGAGGGCACGCGCATGCTGGGCGACGACGGCCTCGCCGACGTTCTCACCACCTGCACCGGCCTGACGGCGGGCGCGGTCGCCGCACGCATCATGCGGGCGGTGGAACGCTTCGCGTCCGACGCCCCGTCGGACGACATGGCGATCCTGGCGATGCGCGTCCCGGGAATCCACAAGGACGCATGAGGCGGCGTCAGACAGAAAGAAGGCCCCACCCGGAAGGGTGAGGCCTTTTTTGCTGGAGCCCCCAAACGGAATCGAACCGTTGACCTTCTCCTTACCATGGAGACGCTCTGCCGACTGAGCTATAGGGGCCTGTCGTTTTCGAGGTTTCCCTCGCGGCGACGAAGAAACTGTACCCCGAGCAGGCTCGAGTTCCCAAATTCGTTCGGAACCCGCTCAGTAGGCGGGCTGCAGCAGTCCACCAAGCGCATTGCACGCGGACACGATCCGCTGCATCTCCCGCTTGGTGAGCGCCGCGTCCACAGGCAGGGTCAGCGTCTCGTCGGCGGCCAGCTCGGTCTCCGGCAGGGACACGCACTGCCGGAACTCCGGCAGCCGGTGCACGGGCGTCTTGACCGGCACCCGGCACTCAACTCCCTTGGCCCGCAGGGCCATCGCGAAGGCGTCCCGGTCCGGCCGGCCGTTTCCCGGCACCCGCACCACGTACTGCTGGTAGGTGTGCCCGTCACCGCCGTCCGGCGTCCGTACGCCCTTGAGCCTGCCGTCGAGGTAGGCGGCACGCTCCCTGCGCTGCGCTATCTCGTCGTACGGAACCTCGGACTCGCCCTGCTCGAGAACCAGCACACCGTGCCGCTGTCCGAGCCCGTGCAACCGCCGCACGTCGGCCCACCGCCCGAAGCGGTGTACGACAACCACCGCCGCGGTACGCGGAGTTACGGCTGCCTCGACAGCGCCGGGGTCGAGGCAGTAGGTCACCGGGTCTATGTCGGCGAACACCGGGAGCGCACCGACCAGGGTCACCGCCTCGGCGACTTCGACGTTCCCGAAGGCAGGTACGACGACCTCGTCACCCACGCCGACGCCGGCGGCCCTGAGCATTGCAGCAGTTGCCATGTGCTGGATGCTGGGCGCGCAACGTGAACGACACGTTAAGAACAAAGTAAAAAGGCCGGACCCCGAACCGAAGTTCAGAATCCGACCTTTTTGAAAATTTGTTCGGCGGCGTCCTACTCTCCCACAGGGTCCCCCCTGCAGTACCATCGGCGCTGTGAGGCTTAGCTTCCGGGTTCGGAATGTAACCGGGCGT
>NZ_JBSFIH010000034.1:0-92015 GCF_053597455.1 Streptomyces sp. NPDC001393 | reverse complement strand
CCGATCCCCGAGTAACCCCCGGTGACGAGGGCAAGCTTGCCCGTCAGGTCGATGCCCTGCAGGACGTCGTCGGCGGTACTGGTGGCGCCGAAACCGGATCCGATCTTGTGCTGTGCAGTGCTCATACCCGGAACGCCATGAATTCGAGCGCACTCGAAGTCAAGCGGAGCGCTGAGCCACCGCAGCAAGAGCGTTCATGCCGCAGACGGCCGCACCCTGCGCGAATACCCCCAGTGACCGATTCGCGGTCCGCCCGGCCTCTCGTCGGCGTGCGCTCACCATCGATCACACCTCCCGCTCCTTCAACGTTCGGCAATGACCGGCGCGGCCGTTGAACCGCCCGTGAGCGCGGCACGTACCGCGATTGGATCCCTCGGGCGGGGCGATCCGGATTGTCTGTCCCTTTGCCACGCCCAGAAGGGTCCGCACTGTCACGACCGTCGTGCGCCCGCGCGGCCGTGGGCCACTCCCCACGGAAGGACGCACAGGGAGGAGCACCGAAGTGGCCCGCAAGGACCTGACACAGTCGTCGCGTACCGCGCGGCGGGAGCACGCCCGGCACCGGAAGCTGTCGAAGGTGTCACTCGCGCTCATCGGCGGCCCCGTGATTCTCGCCGTCGTCGCGGGGTCGGTGTTCGCGGCGGATGTCCATGCCCAGCACCGCCCGCAAACAAACCAGGCAGCCTCCGCACAGCCCGACGCAGCGGCTCGCAAACCGGATCCGAACTGCACGCTGCTGGTGCCGGACAATCCGCTCACCGCCCGCGGCCTGGCCACGCCGTACAGACTCGTCGCGACCGATCCGGCACTGGGACCCTGTCACGAGGCCAACCCCGACCAGTCGGCGTTCGTGGAAGCAGCGATCGTCACCCCGAACGGCAAGCTGACCGTCTACAACCCGTTGGTGGTCGACAAGGGAACGAGACCGGCCGCGCCCACCGTCCGGCCCTCGGTGCCGCGCGGCTCGACCGTGGGTATCTGGTTCGGTTTCAACGGCGCCGAGCTGACCTTGCGGGCAAGCGGCCGCCGGGCCGCTCCATCCCGGGGCCAGTGTGTCAACGGCCTGCAGGGTTCGGTCTTCGGCCAGTTCGCGTACTGCAACGCGCCGGCCTTCTTCCGGGCCGCCAACGCCCAGATCGCCAAGGGGCGCCTCAGGATTCCGGCGCTCGGCAGAGCCAAGGACGGCCTGCCCTGCCCGACCACGCGGGACTTCTCCGTCGTGGACCAGGACGGAAGCGACAACGTGGTGACCCACTACCTCGCCGACGGGCACGGCCGTATCGCCCAGAACAACGCCGCGAGCAGAGCCGCACTCAAGAAGGCCGCCCGGCTGACCAACCACGGCGACCGACACCACCGGCACAACGGCAGGACCAGGTCGGCGACCACCCGCGCCCCCAAGGACCTGGCCAACGGCAGCGACAACCTGTTGCTCACCCAGTTCATGGACCCTGCCCTCGGCTGCACGCCCTTCACCGCGCCCGACCAGTCCGGCGACGGCCGGGCCACGTCCGCCCTCGCGCTGGACGAACTGTCCGCCGCGGCACACCAGAAAGCGCCGATCGCCCTGGTCCCGCGGAACGACCCGATGACGCTCGTCGACGGCCGTGGCAGCGTCGCGAAGACCGACGCGTACCGCACCGGAGTCGACATGCCCGCGGTCGGTGCCGGAGCCGACGGTGACGGAGCGGCCTTCTGCACCGCCCTCTTCCGTGATCCGGCCGGCATCCAGCGCGTCTTCAAGGACAAGGCGCTCTTCGAGAAGGCGCCCTCGCCGGACCCGGCCATGGCGCCGAACCTCTTCGGTTTCCTCGCGGCACGGGCCAACCAGACGTTCACCAACCTGGGCTGTGATCATCTCCTCGGTGCCGCCGACCCCGTCGTCCTCACCACGGACGCGGACGGCATGGTCACCGACGCGGTGTTGACGGCGCTCGGGCGGACGCCTTCCTCGGCCGCTCCCACGACCAGCACCTCCCCGTCCGCGTCACCGAGCACCCCGCCGGCCGGCAGGGGCGCAGGTCCGACCGCCACCACCCAGGCCACCTCGTCGACCGACGCCCCCGCCTCCCCGTCGTGTGGGCGGGGCTGTGACGGCTGATCTCCGCCGGGCCGGAGACGGGGAGGTGCGGGCCACCGACATCCTCACGCGCTACCACCCGGGGCACGGCGGGTCCACCGGGCGTCCCCGTACACGGCGCCTTCCCCCTGCGATGCACATCGCCCGTCGCCGGGCGTTGGGCGAATGACCGCTCCAGGGAAGCCCGAGGACCAAACGGCGGCGCTGATCGCCCTACTGCATCATGCGGGGCTGCACACCGTGGCCCTGCCGACCGCTGACGCGACAGCGGTCGAGGCCCGGATGGCCGACATCGCCGAGGGGCAGGGGCCGGCGGACAAGTTGGGGGAAGCGGTGCAGTCCGCCCTCCGTGCGCTCGTCGTGCTCACTGCATCGTCCGTGCCCGGGATGTTCACCTGAGGCTGAGCGCAGAGAGGATCGGGGTGGAGTTCCCTGGGCAGGCAGGCGGGTCGGGCTCTGGATCGACGGCGCAGGCGGTGACAGTTCTCGTCACTGCAGCGAAAGGCATGCCCGGGCAGGACATGGCCAGGGTGCTGGACGGTGCTGGATACCGGGTACTGGCTCTCGGCCGACGAGATCTCGACGTCACGGACGCGGCAGCGGTGCGTCGGGAGCTGCGCGAACACCGGCGGCACCATGTCGTCAATTGCGCTGAACGCCAGGGCACGCCGGGACAATCGTTGTGCCGTCAGCCGAAAAATTTACGACGCCATCAAGCGCAAGCCCGTATGCACCCCCGGGCGCCAGACCCGCGTCGTACCGGGAAAGGGGACGGAGACCTGCTGTGCCGTTGCCCTTCCGGAGGGGTGGGCTGAGGCTTGGAAAGTACTTCGCACAGGGGTGCAGTGGGCTCGACGGTGAGGCGCGGTCGCAGAGCCGCGGCCGTCTGGGGTGCCTGCGCGGCCACGTTGGCGGCCACTGCCGTGCTGGGGGTGGCCGGCGGTGCACGCGCGGCGACGGCCGTCCCCGTCCCGGAGTCGGTCTCCCCCATGGTCCGCACGGCGTCTCGCGTCGGAGCCGTGCCCGCCTCGCAGCAGCTGACCGTGCAGGTATGGCTGACGCCCGATCTGGCGGGCGCCGCCGCATTCGCCGATGCGGTCGCCACGCCCGGCAGCGCCGAGTTCCACCACTACCTCAGTCCGAACGCCTACACCGCCAGGTTCGGCCCCTCCCCCGCGCACGCCACAGCGGTGGCGCGGTGGCTGGCGTCCCGCGGTCTCACCCAGGTGCACGCCGACAGCGGCCGGGACTACATCTCGGCCACCGGACCGGTGGCCAAGGTGCAATCGGCGTTCCGGGTGCGGATCGACCAGTACCGGGTCAAGGGTGCGAACGGCCGGTCGACCATGGTGCGGTCCAATGACCGCGAGGTGTCCGTTGCCTCCTCGCTCGCGTCCGATGTGCTGGGCGTGACCGGGCTGAGCAGTCTTCCACCCACCGTGCCTCAGGTCACACCCGCCTCGGCACCAGGGCCGCGTCAGCGGGCGACGAAGGCATCGAAGGCACCGACGTGCTCCAGGTACTGGGCGCAGCACGTCCAGGCGTTTCATCCGGGCTACCACGGGCTGACCAAGGCTTCGCAGCCGGTCTGCGGTTACTCCGCCGACCAGATCCGCGCCGCCTACGGCGCGACGTGGACGGACACCGGAAAGGGCCAGACCGTCGCCCTGACCGAGGACGAGGCGCCGGCCGCGATGTTCCAGACGCTGACGGACTACGCCAAGGCCAATCACCTACCGGTCCCGAAGCGCTCACAGTTCAGGCAAGTGCAGGCCGGCAAGGCCTGCACCGCCTCGTCGGCCTCGCCCATGGCGACGCGGTCGCCCGCCATCAATGACGAGGCGGAGATGGACTCCGAAGCGCTCTACGCGATGGCGCCTGACGCCACCCAGTTGATGGTGGTCGGGCAGGGGTGCGACGAGAACCAGGCGTTGCTGAACGCCTCCCTCGCCGTGCTGACCGGGAGCGGCGGTCGTCCCAGCGCCTCGATCGTGTCCAACTCATGGCAGATCCCCCTGGGTGTGGTGCCGGCCAAGACCGTGCACGCGATCGACGTACGGGCCGCCGCTGAAGGGGTCGGCATGTACTTCGCCTCCGGTGACACGCCCGGTCTGACGGTGACCGATTCCGACCCGTACGCGGTGGCGGTCGGCGGCACCAGCCTCGGTATCGGGGCGGCGAACAACCGGGTGTTCGAGACCGGGTGGTCCGACGACTACGGCTCTTTGGACAAGGGCATGTGGACCGACGTGGGCATCAGCGGGGGCGGCGGAGGCGTCGGCGCCGTCTACGGGCAGCCCTCCTACCAGAAGGGTGTCGTTCCCGCGTCGATGTCGCGCGTACAGGTCGGCAAGCGGTTCGTCACCGGGCGCACGGTGCCCGACATCGCCGCGGACGGCGATCCCGACACCGGGATGCTGACCGGCTACATCGAGTCGACGAGCAACGGGAACCCGGGTCCCTACCGGACCGTGCCGAACGCGGGCACAAGTCTGGCGTGCCCGCTGATCGCCGGTCTCGTCGCCGACGCCCAGCAGGGCCAGAAGTCCGCCTTCGGCTTCATCAACCCGCTGCTCTACCACCTGGCCGGAACCCATGCGTTCCACGACGTCCTGCCGGTCACCGCGTCGACGCCCCAGCAGGACCGCGGCGCCTATGTCGCCGGCGACGGGTCCGTGGGCCTCGATGTGTTCGACTCGCAGGAGCGCGCCTACACCGGTCAGGTGACCGCCAGGGGCTACGACACCATGACGGGCGTCGGCACGCCGAACGGCGCCGCGTTCATCGCGGGGCTGCGCACCAACGGAGACTGACGGGCGCAGCCGGAATGCGCCGACACGGACGTGTCGCGGGTGCTCGGAGCTGGTGCGCTCCAGTAGTCAGTCGGCGGGCAGTTCCTTTGCCAAGGGCAGCAGGGCGACGGCCGTCTCGCGGACGACACCAGCGGCAGGGTGGTCGAGGAGCGGCTGCAACTGCTTCACAACAACGCAGTCCAGTGCCCGCAGCCCTGCCACCGCCCGCGTTCGCACCCCGGCCGCTGGGTGGGCAAGCAGCGGCCACAGCAGCCCAGCGTCCACGCGGTTCCCGCACTCGGCCGGCCCGATCACCGCACCGGGCGGCAACTCAAGGTCGTCCGGTGCCGTGCACCGCTCCCGGTACCAGGCCACCGGATCACCTCCCGGCTGTCGTACGACATACCGGGCGCAAGCGCGCACCAGCGCGGACCGGTCGCTGGGAAACGACTCCGCCTGCTCAACAGGCCACCGGCGAGGCCACGGACACTCGAGAACGGCTCCAGCCGCCCGTCTGCGGCCGATTTCCCCCTCCCGACCTGGGAACCCCGGGCGCACGATGTGGCGCGCTCATGGCGCCGCGCAACCCGTGCTCGGTCCCGGAGCTCTACTCAAGGATCTACAACCCGCGCCGGTGTACTACAGGTTGGGGTGCAAGGCCCTTACGCCGGGGACCGTAGTCGCCGCACGGCTCGCCGAAGCCTGGATTCCCGCCGTCTTGGCCCGTCCCGCGCCTCGCAGTCCTAGTCTGGGTTGACAGCTGGGAACTGGATCAGGGGGACACGGTGCTGAATGTGCCGCTGCACCGGCAATTCCGTTACGTGCATGAGCCGTTGTCCGTTGGGGACACGGCGATTCCGGTTCTCGGGCACGAGGAACTCGTCGGCGCGCTCAAAGAGCGGCTGACATACTCGCGTGGTGGAACATTCCTGGTGACCGGCTTCCGCGGGGTTGGGAAGTCGACACTGGTCCTACGCGCTCTGGCGGAGGCTGCGCACGATTGGGGCAGCACTGAGGTGCTCCTGACGGTCCACCTCAACGTGGCCCGGTCGATGACGACTGATCAGCTGCTGTTCGCGGTAGTCCGGCGTATCTTCGAATCGCTCGACGACCGAAACCTCCTGCAGCAGCTACCGCGCGAGGTGCAGCACCAACTGCTGCTCGCGTACACTCGAACGTCGCTCTCCTTCAAACAGACGCAGTCGGACAGCACCGAGCGCGGCGGAACGATGGGTATCGGTCCGCAGAAAGGTCCGCTCGCCTCGCTCTCACCGACGTTGGGCATGTCGGGCAAGCGGACGCGCTCGTTGGCCACGGAGGCAGCCTTCCTCGCGTACTCCGAGACCGACGTCGAGCACGATCTCGTACGGATCATCCACCTGTTGAACGGCAATGAGGGCCGCCCCACTCCACGAAGGTTGCTGCGGCGCCGCAATCGCGGCACGGGATTACGCGTGCACCCGGTGGTCATACTCGACGAGGTCGACAAACTGACCGACAACCGCGAAGAGGCGCTTGAAGACCTGGAGCTGCTGCTCGGCCGCCTCAAGAACGTCCTCACCGCGCGCGGCGCTCACTTCATCCTGGTCGCCGGACCGGACCTGCTCGACCGCGCGATCCGCGACTCCGACCGAGGCAACGGCCTGCACGAGAGCGTCTTCGGCTGGCGGATGTACGTGCCCTGCTTGTGGGAGGCGCCGGAGCGGCTGGTGCGCGGGCTGTCAGAGGCGGGAAGAGCGGAGCGCGCCGCGCTGCCGCACCCCTCGCAGGGCCGGCCGACGGGAGTCACGGCCGACCAGGACAGCAGCAACGGGGCGGGAGGGACTGCCGACCCGGAAGCCGAATCGGGTGACGTCGAGGAGTTCATCCAGTACTTGCGGTTCAAGGCACGCGGTGTGCCCCGACGGCTGCTGCAGGAGTTCAACCACCTGATCGAGTGGGAGGCGGGCGTGCCCTCACTGCGCGTACACCCGCAGGACTGGGCGCGGATCACCTTCTACAGTAACCTCGAATCAATCGTCTCAGCGGCTGTCACCAGCCACGGCTACGCTGCGCTGGCCCCGGTCCCGATCGACGAGGACCGCTGGCGGATGGGCGGCTATCACGTCGTGGACTGGGCCCTGCGGAGCAAAGGGAGGGTCTTCACCTCGGCGGACGTTGTCGGCACACAGGGCGGCGCCGCCGAGCAGGCACTAGACCCGTTGCTGCGCATGGACCGTCCCACGGTGGAGCGATTGCTGCGGCACCTCGCGCACGCCGGGGTGCTGGACGTGGTCAGCGAGGCGGACCGCACGGACGCGACCTTCTACGGGCGCCGTGCCGACGTCCGGATGACCTACTACAAGCTCACGGACGCGTACAAGCGTCAGGTCGCCGGCTTCGCCCGCCACAGCGAGAGCGAGCGCGCCGACCTGGGCCTCCCGGCACCGGGCCCATACACGACCACCGGCACCAGCCTCACCACAGCCCTGCGCCCCACCCCCCGTGCGGGATCGAGCAGGGAGGCCGACCCCAGGCCCGACGCGCAGCCCGCGCCGGCACCGTTGGCTCTGCCCGATGCACCGATCACCGTCCTCAACGAGCGCTACGAGGTACGGAGCCTGATCGGTCAGGGCGGGATGGGCGCGGTCCACCAAGGCAAGGACCTGATGACCGGCAAGCCCGTTGCCATCAAGCTCCTGCACCCTGCGTTGCTGGGCGACGAGACCAGCCGGGCCCGCTTCCGCCGCGAAGCAGACATCGGCATGCGTCTGAGCCACCCTCACATCGTCCACACCCTCACGGCCGTGGATGACCCCGAGCCAGCCCTGATCATGGAGCTCATTCAGGGACCGTCCATCCAAGAGCTCCTCGATCGTGGTGGACCGCTGCCGCCCGGTCTGATCGCCCGCATCAGCAGGGAACTCGGGGAGGCACTCGAATTCACCGCGAGCCTCGGCCTGTCCAGGCTTGATCTAAAACCCAGCAACGTCCTGATGGAGGCTGTGCGCGGGGCCGTCATCGTCGACCTGGGCCTGGCCCGCTTCCTGGAGAACGGGCTTGACCGGATAACCCGGTCCGGGTACTTCATCGGTACGCCCGCCTACATGGCACCGGAACAGCTCAAAGGGGACGACGCCGACATCAGATCGGACATCTACTCGCTCGGGGTACTGCTGCATCAGTGCGTCACCGGACAGCAGCCGTACCAGGCGGCCGATGTGGCACAGATGATCTTTCGCATCATCCGCGAGGACCTGCCTGTCGCCGATTTGCCGGTCTCCCCCCAGTTCCGCGACCTGATCCGCAAGGCCACCGCCCGCGAGGCGGGCCACCGCCACCAGACTCCCGAAGCCTTTCTCACCGAACTGGCTGCCACTCCTGAAGCGGCGGCGGAGTCCGGCCCCGAGACTGTCGCCGCCCTCATCGACCGCCACCTGAGCTCACCTCGCACCCTGGATCAATCGGGGCCGCCGACACCGGAGGCCCCGGCCACCACACCAGTACCGCTACGCCCCGAACCCACCGTGGTCCGCCGGTCCCAGCCTCCGGCTGACGCGGGGTGATCGGTACGACCACAACGGTTGAGCTGCGGGACGACTCTGCGACCTCCAAGGCGCGAGACAAGCTCATCGCCGAGCGCCTCGACTGATCGGCAAGTGTCTGTTTCAACCCTCCCGACCTGGAACCAGGTGCACGATGCCGCGTACGGCTCTATGGCGCCGTACAACGCCTTGCGGCTCTGCGGCAGCTCCGCTGCCCGTCACCTCGCCCCGGCAGCGAACGGATAGCGAGCCGTGCACCGTCTCCGGTCAGCTCTCACCGGCGAGCAGCGGTGACCTTCACACTGCACTGCAGATCAGCGAGGTAGACCTGGGAGTGTCCGCTCGGGTCGAGCTTCAGCGGGCCGCCGCCTTTGGGGACTGTACCCAGGTCGACGGCCTCTCCGTTTGCAGCGTCGCGTAGATCAAGCCTGCAGTCGCCGGCACCGTTGAAGTCCAACACCCTCACGGATATCGGCCCCCGCGCGCTGAAGGCTTCGGTGTCGCCCGTGCCGTACTCCCGAGTGGCGGGCAGCACCGCCACCCCCGCTCCGGATCGGTGGACCACCTGGCAACCCGGGTTGTTGGCCGCCCAGCGAAACGGTCCTGAGGTGTGTGCCAGGAACGACTTGGTGCCGTAGTTCTCAAAAACCTGCTGCTGACCGGTGTCGGTGTTGGTCAGCGTAACGGTGCAGCCATTGTCCCGGCCCCCGATCTGGTCGCTGACGACGAGCCGCCACGGGGACGCCGCGGTGAAGCCTCCAGATGCCCGGCTGCTTCTCTCCTCGGACGGCTTGCTATGCGAAACCTTGGCGGGCCCAGTGTGATCCGGCAAGAGCTGGGCTGCGGCGGTTCCACCGGCCGCGAAGACCACGGCCGCACCGGCGGCATATGCGACACGTCGGCGCCGCGGGTGCTTCGCCGGTGTGACACCCCTGAGGCCCGGCACCGCTGCGTGCGGCGACTTCACGCCGCTCTGCAGGCCGGACAGCACCCGCTCCACCTCATCCCGCATCGCCTCGGCGGTGGGGAAGCGGAGCGCCGGGTCCTTGCTCAGCGCTCGGGCCACCAGGGCGTCCACCGCCGGGCTGATCGCCTGGTTCATGCTGGACGGCGCGGGCGGCTGCTCCTGGATGTGCTTATAGGCGATGGAGAAGGCCGTGCCCCCGTCGAACGGCGGCCGCCCGGTGAGCAGTTCGAACAGCATGCAGCCCACCGAGTAAAGGTCGGTTCGGGCATCGATGCTCCTGCCCAGCGCCTGTTCCGGCGAAAGGTACTGGGGCGTGCCCACCACCATGCCCGTCTGCGTTATGGACGTCGCCCCGGACTGCAGCGCGCGGGCGATGCCGAAGTCCATCACCTTCACCACCCCGCGCGGGGTGACCATCACATTGCCCGGCTTGATGTCCCTGTGGACCAGGCCCTGTTCATGGGAGGCGGCCAGCGCCGAGAGCACATCCGCGGTGATCCTCAGAGCACGGTCGCAGGGCATCGCGCCGTGCTTGTCGATCTCCTCTCGGAGCAGTGCGGACAGCGACGCGCCCTCGACGTACTCCATGACGATGTACAGCACCGGGCCGGTGTCCGAAACGACGTCTTCACCACTGTCGAACACCGCCACGATGTTGGTGTGGCTCAGCCGCGCCACCGCCTGTGCCTCGCGGCGGAACCGCTCGCGGAAGGACGGCTCGTGGCCCAGACCGGTGTGGAGCGTCTTGACCGCCACCGAGCGCTCCAGCACGGAGTCGTGTGCAAGGTGGACGGTGGCCATCCCGCCCTGGCCCAGTAGCTGCCGCAGCATGTACCTGCCGTGGCCCACCGTGCGCAACCCGGCGCCCGCCCCACCCGTAGTGTCATCACCCATCGGCCTCAACATCCCCCCTCGCCCACCGGGACGCGTACACCGCGTGCCCGTGGTCCGCAGACCGCCGGCCGGCCCCGCTCGGCCCCCCGAACGAGCACAAGATTATCGGCACGGACAACTGGACCACTCGCCGCGGTGGCGACAGGTCGGCACCGCGGGTGTTCCGCCGGCGGGGCCCAGCCGCCCAGGCGCTGAACTCACCGCCGCGCCTGCTGACCCGGCACCTCTCCTGCATGGTCGAGCGCTGGGCCGACGAGGAAGCCGCTCTCGCCACATGCGACCGCCGCCGTGTGGCCCGCACGATCGGCAAGGCGGCCCTGGCCAGACGGCGCACGGCGCCCGAGCATGTGTCTCCCAACCTCTGCCCCACCTGACCGGGCCTTCGGCCGCGGCAGGCCCCCCGGTGGAGTCGCCTCCCTGCCCGCACCGCCCCACAGCGGCGCCAGCGCCCAATCCCGCGTCCCGGCACTCGCAATGCTCCTCGTGGCCACGGCCCTTGCGTGGTGCGCCGGTGCGGCCCGTGGCGTCTACCGCCTGCTGCGACTCGCCCACGAGAGCGCCGGGCGCTGGCCTGAGGCGTGTTGAATCACCCTTCTGGAAGTGGGTGCAGGCCCCGCATGCTGCACGACAGCGTGCGTCTGAAGGCGGGCTGGATCTGCCTGCTCATCGTGGGTGCCGGCGTCCTGGTCTTCGGCATCGTCGCCACGGCGGTACCGGGGTCCGGTGATGAGCGGCTCATGCGGGCAGACGGAGTGGCCGCATTCGGCATGGGCCTGTTCGGCGTGCTGATCACCGTCGTACCGTTCCGTCGCGGGGAACGGTGGGCGTGGTGCGCGCAGTGGTTCTATCCGCTCTTCTGGATCACACACTTGGTGGGAGGACTACTGCCGGGCAAGGACCACGTCCACCAAGTGGTCTTCATCGTTGTGTCGTTGGCCGGGCGGCTGCTGCCCGTCCGCGTTTTCTTCCCTCGCGTGGAGACCAGTACCTGACGTGAGTCAGAGGCGCGGTACGTACCTGTCACCTGGGCCGCTGCCGATGCCGGGTCGGGTCGGGTCAGCCCTCGACGGCCTGGCGGATGCGGCGAGATGGGGTGAACTCGTACAGGTCGAGGACTCCGGGAGGATCCGCAAGACCGGGGCCGCCCGCCGCGATCCATGCGGCGATGTCGTCGGCGGCGTCGGTGTCGTTGACCAGGCCCAGCCACACCGGGCGCCCGCCGGCGGCTCGTCCTGTGGCGGAGGGCTGCACGACGATGACGTTGGCGTGCTCGCACGCGTCCAGGCAGCCGGTCACCCTCACCTGGGCCGTGTCGGCGAGAGCCTGCCGCAGCTGGGCGAGCTGACCGGCGTGGTCCAGGCCGGGGATCTTCGCGGTGCCGCAGCAGCAGCCCCGGCAGACGGTGACCGTGCAGCGGGCCGCCCCTGCCGTGGCGGGGGCGGCCTTGCGGGTACGGCGGCTCACCTGGCGGCCCCGTTGCGGGCGCGGCGCCAGGCTCCGTCCGCCAGCAGGCGCAGGCCGTTGAGGCCGACGATGACGGTGGAGCCCTCGTGCCCGGCGACGCCCAGCGGCAGTGGCAGGGTGCCGGCCAGATCCCAGATGACCAGGCCGGTGATGAACACACCGGCGATCACCAGGTTCTGCACCACCAGACGGCGGGCCTGCCGGGAGAGGCGCACGACGGTGGGGATGGTAGCCAGCTCGTCGCGGACGACGACCGCGTCGGCGGTCTCCAGGGCGAGATCGGATCCGGCCCGGCCCATCGCGATGCCGGTGTGGGCGGCGGCGAGCGCGGGGGCGTCGTTGACGCCGTCGCCGACCACCATGACCTTGTGGCCCGCCTGCTCCATCTCCTGCACGGCGGTGACCTTGTCCTGCGGGAGGAGGCCCGCGCGGACGTCGGTGATGCCGACCTCGGCGGCGAGCCGGGCCGCCGCGCGCGGATTGTCACCGGTGACCAGCACCGGGGCGATGCCCGTCAGCGCGCCCAGGGCGGAGACGGTGCCGGCGGCCTCCTCGCGCAGCCGGTCGGCGATGCCCAGCACGCCCACCGGCGTGCCGTCGGCCGTGACCAGCACGGCAGTGCGGCCCTCCTCCTCCAGGCCGGCGGCGACCGCGACGGCCGGGTGAGTGCCGCCATCCACGAACCGGGCGGGGCTGCCGACCGCGATCTTCCGGCCGATGACAGTCGCAGCGACGCCCGTACCGGGCGCGGATGCGAAGTCCTCCACCACGGGAATGTCCAGCTCGCGAGTGCGGGCGGCGTCCACGATCGCGCGGGCCAGCGGATGCTCGCTCGGGTGCTCGGCCGCCGCCGCCAGCCGCAGCAGCGCGTCCTCGCTCAGACCGGAGCCGGTCAGCGGGCGGATATCGGTGACACGCGGGGTCCCCTCGGTCAACGTGCCGGTCTTGTCCAGGGCAACCGCGTCCACCTGACCGAGACGTTCCATGACCACGGCCGACTTCACCAGCACGCCACGGCGGCCCGCGTTGGCGATCGCGGACAACAGCGGCGGCATGGTGGCCAGCACCACCGCGCACGGCGAGGCGACGATCATGAACGTCATCGCCCGCAGCAGCGTCGGCTGCAACGCCGAGCCGAAGAGCAGGGGCAGGACGAACAGCGCGACGGTGGCGGCGACCATCCCGATCGAGTACCGCTGCTCGACCTTCTCGATGAACAGCTGGGTCGGTGCCTTGGTCTCAGAGGCTTCCTCGACCATCGCCACGATCCGAGCGATCACCGAATCGGACGGGTCGCGCTCGACCTTCACCCGCAGCGCGCCGGTGCCGTTCAGGGCCCCGGCGAACACCTCGTCCCCCTCCTCCTTCGCCACCGGCAGCGGCTCGCCGGTGATCGTCGCCTGGTCGACCTCGCTGGCCCCGTCCAGCACCCGGCCATCGGCGCCGATCCGCTCGCCGGGCCGTACCAGGACCGTGTCCCCCACGCGCAGCTGCTCAGTGGGCACCGTCTCCTCCCCGCCGTCGTCCGTCAGACGTGTGGCAGTCGCGGGGGCCAGGTCGAGCAGGCCGCGCACGGAGTCCGCGGTACGGGCAGTCGCGATCGCCTCCAGCGCGCCTGAGGTCGCGAAGATGACGATCAGCAGCGCACCGTCCAGGACCTGCCCGATCGCCGCCGCCCCGAGCGCGGCGACCACCATGAGCAGATCCACGTCCAGGGTCCTTTCCCGCAGCGCCTGGAGTCCGGCCCAGCCCGGCTCCCAGCCGCCGGTCACGTAGACGGCCGCGAACAGCGGGCCCCACGACCAGGCCGGGGCACCGGTCAGGTACAGCGGCAGCGCGAGCAGGAACAGCACCAGCGCGGCCGCGGCCCAGCGGGCCTCGGGCAGGGCGAGGATCCGGGTGCGGCGGCGCACCACCGTGTCACGGGCAACGCCTGGCGGCGCCGGGCAGGTGAGCGTGGATGACATCGACGTGGGGTCCTTCATCAGTAGCGGGGCGGCGGAACGCAGTCCGACCCCACCCACCGTAGCAGGAAAGAATGAAGAGCCATTCATTTATTCATGGAAAGTGCCGCTACCATGGGCCCATGGGTCATGGAGCCGCACCATCAGCAGAAGGCGTTCCGCGCGGGCGCCTGGACGCCGCCAGCGCCGCCAAGGTCGCCACCACTCTCCAGGCACTGGCAACCCCCTCACGGCTGCTCATCCTTGCCCGCCTGCGCGAAGGCTCCCTGCCCGCGACCGAACTGGCCGCCGAGGTCGGTATGGAACAGTCCGCCTGCTCCCATCAGTTGCGCCTGCTGCGCAATCTCGGCCTGGTGGTCGGCACCCGCAAGGGCCGCTCAGTGGTGTACTCGCTCTACGACAACCACGTCGCCGAACTCCTCGACCAGGCGATCTACCACATCGAACACCTCCGCCTCGGCATGAGCGACACCAATGGCACCGTCACCGAGCCGACGCAAGAAGAAGCGGCTGTGCCAAGCCTCTGACCGGCTCGATCGGCAGGCCGTCGTATAGCGGGAAGCGCGGTCATGGGTCCGGCGGGGCTCGTATGAGCCGGCCTCTCAAGGACATTGCGCAGCTTGATGATGCCGGCGATGGCGGATTCCGACTCGGCCACGAAGGCGAGTTCCACGTTGACCAGGAGCTTCCATTCGGCGGACGAAACCAACGCTACGCACGGTTCTCCTGGGTGGAGGACATGCAGACACACGGCGCCAACGGGGCGCACGTCGTAGAGGACGTCGAGGGACGTCGCGCGGAGTTCGACCTGGAACTCCGGTCTCCAACGAGCGCATCGACTACCGGATCCTCGGCGATGTCCCCATGGACTCGCTGACCCTCCGCCCGCAGGACGAGCGTCACACCGAACTGCGCCCGCGTCCTCCGGATCGCACAATCAGGCCGATCTCACCTTCGTCCAGGGAATGATCCCCCAGCACCGCCAGGCCATCGCCATGGCCCAGGCGCACGCCTCCTCCCAGGCCGTCAGGGCCCTCGCTGGGAAGGTGAAGGGGGCACAGGCACCGGAGATCGCGACCATGACGGCCTGGTTGGGGTCCTGGGCCGAGCAGGTCCCCGAGGGCATGAACGGCGTGGGCAACGAAAGCGCCTCCGCGATGCCGGGCATGATGAGCAACCACGACATGGACCAGCTCAGACGGACCTCTGGCAGGGCCTGCGACACCATGTTCCTGACCATGATGATCAAGCACCACGAAAGTGCCGTGGAGGTGGCCAACACCCAGAAGCAGCAGGGTACTTATGGCAGTGAGCTTGTAGGGGCGGCGCGCTGTGGTGGGGGCCCTGCTGAGGGTTGTCGACCATCCCGGGTCAGCCGGTGCTCCGGCAGCGGCGATGGGCTCGGCATGGATGCTTGACGCCCGTATCCGCCAATTGGAGGGTGAGCCACTCCCCCGGAGCCCCCTCAGCCGCGGTCGTCTGCTGCTGAGTCTGATCGCAGTGACTGTCCTGATGTGGGCCGCAGCCGTTCAACGGCCGTAGCAGCGCAGGAACACGGCGGCCGCCGCACGACGCATGCTGACCGCTCTTCGGACACTGCGGGCGCACAGGCGGCCCTGCAGTCGGCTGGCGTTGCGCCAGCCCGAAATGCTCAGTGCGCGCCGTGCCAGTGGTGCGCGTGCGGCTCGCCGCCGGGCGCTTCATCATGGGCGAGGGGCGGCTCGACAACCTCGGCCTGTGGGCGCACCCCGGCGAGTGTGACCGCGACAAGCCTTCGGACCGCGGCCTTGGACGGCAGGCCGGCGGCTGCGGTGAGGGCGTGGAGGCAGTAGGTCGCCAGTTCGTCGGGCGCCACGTCGTCCCGGAAGTCGCCGCTCTTCGCGCCCTCGGCCAAGAGGTCTCGGACGAGGCCGTTGAGCTGCTGATGCGCGCGGGCCATGTGCTCACCCTGGTGCAGCAGCGCGGCTAGTTCGGTGCCATGGCTCGCGGACTGCTGGTGGGAGATGAACGCGTACGCCTCCAGCACGGCCTCGAGACGCTGGCCCGGGCCGGCGGCCTGGTCCCGGACCGCGACGAGCTGTTCGAGATGGGCGGCGACCTGGCGCTCGTGCCATGCGGTCAGGATCGCTTCGACGTCCGGGAAGTACTTGTACAGCGTTGCCCGACCGATGCCGCTCTCCTCCGCGATACGCGACATCGTCACCGAGAGCAGCCCGTGCTCGGCAACCAGCGCGGCGGTCGCGTCCAGAACGGCGTCGCGCACCGCACTGCGATGCGCCTCGATCGTCTCGTTCCACAGCTTCGGCATCGCCTCAGCATACGCGCCGACGGGTTCACAACACTATGACTTGACAGAGACACTATGTCTCGAAAAAGCTGAGCGCCATGAAGCCCCCGACAACCGAGCGCAGCAGCGGAGGACCAGCCATGGCCGAGCATCTCCCCACCGGCGACCACACGAGCGTGGAGCGCCACGAACCGGTCCCGGGCAGGCCGCGCTGGGTGAACGCCTTCGGGATCGCCGCCGGCGCCCTGGTCGTGGTGTTCCTGATCGTGCACCTGGCCGGCGGCATGAACGGCATGCACCACTGATGGCCATGACACACCGCCTGCGAAAGCTCGCGCTCACCGCGCACGTCACCGTCTCGGTGGGCTGGGTCGGCGCGGTCGCCGTCTTCCTGGCCCTCGCGATCACTGGCCTGACCAGCCATGACGCCCTGCTGGTGCGGTCCGTCTACGCCGCCATGGGGACGACCGGCTGGTTCGTCATCGTCCCGCTGTGCTTCGCCTCCCTGGCTACCGGGGTGGTCTCATCACTCGGTACCGCCTGGGGCCTGTTCCGGTACTACTGGGTCGTGGTCAAGCTGGTGATCACCGTCCTGTCCACCCTGGTCCTGCTCATCCACATGGGCCCGATCGACCGGATCTCCCGGCTGGCGGCGGCCGCAACGTGGTCCGGCGGCGAACTCGAAGGGCTGAGGGTCCAGCTCGTCGTTCAATCCGGTGCCGCCCTGGTGGCGCTGGTGGTGGTGACGGCACTGTCGGTGTACAAGCCCCAGGGCCGCACCCGGCAGGGGCTGCGCAGCAAGACCCTCGACGCAGCCACCACCGGCCGCACCCTGGGGAGTGCGACGATCCTGTGAACAGGCGACGCCCCATCAGCTCCTTCCCCTCGGCCGGAAGGCTGGTGCGGGGCACGGAATGGAGAGGACCAGGCCGGGCGGCAGCCGCGCGTAGGGCGAGGCATCAGCCGTATTGCTTGGTTCGGCCCTGACCTGGGGTTTCGCTGATTTCGGGCGAGGCATTACGAACCTGCCCTCGTCATGTGCGGAGAGGGCTCGTCAAGCCACCAGAGCACAGTGGTTTCGTTGGGGGCACGGATGTGCCCTGGGTGCCGGGCCAGTCGCCCTCGTCTTCCGCCTCGGCTTCCGTGAAGGCGTCGTCGACCGCCTTGTGGGTGCGGGTCTCGCCGGACGGCGGGAGGTGCGCGTACGTCCACAGACCGAAGCCCGGGTCCGAGTGGTCGTCGCCGTCAAAGTTGCCGTCAGCCCTGAAATCCTGTGGATTGACCAGACAGCCCGAGTGTTGGTGTGGGCCGGGGGCCTGCGGCTGCTGTTTCGCCGTGCTCGCGGTGCTCGGTGCGGTGGTCGCCACCTGGGCCGCGCTCGCCGTTCCGGTCGTACCGCCGTTGCCCAAGGCCCGGCAGACGGTGCTGGATCTGGGTCGGCGGCTGGCCGACCCGGCGTTCCTCGCGCCGGCCTCGGCGCTCGCCGCGGCGACGGCCGCCCTGTCGGTCGGAGTGGGATTCCTGCCGGTGTCCTGGCGGGCGGCCGGTCTGGGCACGGTGGCCACCGGTGCCGCCGTGTCGGTGCCGGCGGCCTGCTCGGCCGTCGTCCAGCCGAGGGCTGAGCGGGCGCTGGACCGCGGCCGGCTCACGACCCGTACGGGTAGCACGGCGGGGCTGCTGCGCACCGCCGCCGGAATGGGGTGCGCCATGCTGCCGGGGCTGACCGGCATCCTTGTCGGCGCCGCACTGATCGGTGCCGGAACCGGTCTGATCACCCCCCTGGGCTTCGCCGCGCTCGCCGCGAGCACCCCCACGGAGCGTCTCGGGCAGACCATGGGCGCCGCCGAACTCGGACGCGAACTCGGCGACGCGGGCGGCCCGTTGCTCGTCGCAACGGTCGCCACCCTCACCCATGGCTGGGCCACCCTCGCCCTCCTCCTCGCCCTCGGCCCGGCCCTCACCGCCGTACCGCCGTCCCGCCGTCCCGCCGTCCCGCCGTCCCGCCGGAGGGTGAACCCCGGGCAGCGGAGGGCGCTGAGTACGACGGCGGGTGTCAGTGGCCGCTGACAGCGAGTTCGTAGTCGCCGATCAGGTCACCGAGGAGAGTTCCGGCGGTGATGTCGCTGGTGACGTGACCGGCCATGTAGAGGCGGGAGTAGAGGATCTCGTCCTGCATCCACTGATAGTCCTCGGTTCGGTGCGAGGACAGGGCGCTGAGATAGGTGACGGCAGCGGCGGACCGGGAGGCGTGGCTCGAGGGGTAGGAGTACGGGCCCTTGGCGCCGGGCTTGATGTGCTTGTCCGGGCGCAGGGTCGGGTCCAGGACGTACGGGGCGGGCTGCTTGTCCTTGGCGGCCACCTGGTCGCTGATCGTCTTGGCCAGCTTCAGCACCGCCTTGAGCTGCGCCTTCTCAGCCGTGCCCTGCTTGGCGGGGATCAGTTCGCCCTCATCGTGAAGGTAGAGCTTCCAGATGTCCTTCTTGCCGTGGAGCTCCAGCCAGGTCGCGGCCTTCTTCCCGGCGGCCGTGCGGGTCTTGGCGAGTTGCTGGTCCTGGTGGAGTTCGGCGGTGCGCTGCGCTGTCGTGGGCGGGGCGGGCACCTGCTGGGCGGCCCAGGCGGCGAACGCCTTGTCGTCGCGGGTGGTGCCGTGCACCTTCTTCCACTGGGCGAACACGGCGTCGGCCTTCGTGCGCTGAGCCGCTGCCTGCTTGCCGATCGTGGCGATCTCGGCGTCGGTGAAGAGCGTGGGCGGCGGATCCTGCTTGATCTTCTGTGTCACGCTGGGCTTCTTCTTCAGCAAGCCGGCGGCGGCCGAGACCAGCTGCGGTTGGAGCGTGCCGACGCCGACGGCCGCGACAGCGAGAAGAGCGATCAAAGCGTACGGCCATTTGATGCCACGCAGGACGTTCATGCGGCGGGGATCCTTTCGGGGAGCGGTGCCGGGTCGGCAACGGCGGTGAAATGGGTGCGGGCGAGGCGGCGTACGTCGTTGTCGGCAGGCCCGGGGTGAGCAGGGACTGGCCGACGATGTACTTGCTGAGCGAGACCGGCCTGACGCCCATGCCGAGCAGCAGCCGATCGGCGGGGGCGGGTTGGGTGCCACCCTTGGTCTCGATCAGGACGTGTTCGGGGTCGAGGGCGGCAGTGCGGTCGTCGCGGTGGCAGCTGAGGGAGCCGTCGAGGGTGACGCGGCTGCCGTGGTCGAGGTCGGCGAGGGCCGCGCGGACGTAGCGGACCTCGGCAGCGGCGGACAGCCCCTTGGCGGCGACAGGGATACCGGCCCGCTCCAGCACCTCGTCGACGAACTCAGTCGCCCGCGCGGTCAGTTCGCCGTATTCGGCGGCCGGGACCTCCAGGGCGTGCTTGACGGTGGCGCCGCGGCCGTCCTTCGTCTTCACCTCCACCCGGCACAGCCCGTCCTCCGCGTACAGGCGGGTGCGGACCTTCCAGCGCCGTCGGCGCCCCTGGACGTGGGCGCGCCAGGCGCCGAGCTGCTCGGTGTCGAAGTACGTGCTGAAGTAGCAGATCCTCGACGCGCGCGGCCGGGTGCTGGACTCCAGCGGGGCCATCCGCCACCAGATCCTTCTCACCCCGGCCGAACTGGACGCCGTCGCACGCGGAGCCACGGTCCGGCGTGACGTCGGCTCTCTGTTGCCGATCACCTCGGACACCCTGCGCCTCCAGGCCCGTCGCGTCACGGCCGGCGACCACCGGCGGACCGTCATCGCCGCCGTCCGCCGCGGCCACCGCGACGAAGCGCTGCGCGAACTCCTCGCCCAACTGGCCATTGCCTCCGGCTTGACCCTGATCGCCGCCTCCTATGTCGGCTACCGCACCGCCCGCGGCGCGGCGCCCCGTCGAGCGCTACCGTGCAGGGGCCGCCACCCTCGCCGACGGCACGCAGAACCCGCGCCTGGACGTGCCCGTCGACCGCGACGACGAGATCACCCGCCTCGGCCACACCCTCAACCACATGCTCGACCGCCTGGAAGCGTCCGCCGAGCGCGAGCGCCGGTTCGTCGCGGACGCCAGCCACGAACTGCGCGCTCCGCTCACCCTGATGCGCGCCGAACTCGACGTCGCCCTGCACCGTCCACGCTCCGCCGAAGAACTCACCAAGACCCTGCGCTCCGTGGACGCCGAGGTCCAGCGCCTGATCGACCTCTCCAACGCACTGCTGGAGTTGGAGGAACTCGGCAGCACCGGTCACATCACCCGCGCACCCGCGCACGTCGCCGACCTTCTCGACGCCGCCGTCACCCCACACCGGCGCACCGCGGAGCGGGCCGGTCGCTCGCTGACCGTCGACGCCACCCGCGCGATCGTGGACGTCGACGCCCGGTGGCTGCGGCCTGCCATCGGCAACCTCGTCGACAACGCCCTGCGGTACGGCCACGGCACCGTCCGCCTCACGGCGACGGTCGAGGAGGACATGCTGCTGGTGAGCGTCACGGACGAAGGCCCCGGCTTTCCGCCGGAGTTCCTGCCGCGGGCGTTCGACCGCTTCGCCCGTGCAGAGGCGAGCCGCACCAGCGATGGATCCGGCCTGGGCCTCGCCTTTGTGCAGGCGGTGGCCACCGCCCACGGCGGCACTGCCCACGCCGACAACATGGGACAAGGAGCGGCTGTCGCACTGCGCCTGCCCTGCTGACGCCCGTCTCTGCACAACCTCTGTGTTTCTACAACATGCAATAGGTTGACCGGGCAGTCATCCACACGACACCGCGACGTCACCGGTATGCCATCGCGAAGGCAGAGCGGACCGGTCACGCGGATCGAGGCGCGCGCCTCCCCTCGTACTCACGCCACGCTCACACGACGTGCTCTCACGGAAGGACCCCCGCTATGACCGCGGCCGTCACCGCGCAACTCGCTTTCGACGGATCCGGAATCGACGGCTCGTAGTCCACACCCGCCACCGACTTCACCCGGGATACCAAGCGGCTCAATACTCCGCCCGACGGAGGGGTCAGGGGCGGTCGGCAAGGCTGGCTGGGGCATTGCGCACCCAGCCAGCCCCCGGGCGATTGCGAAGTCGTGGTGATCTCGTGAGTGTGCAGGTCACGGCGGTGTGACGATGCCGGGAGGGTGCGCGACCGGACGCAGGTGTCGCACGCGGCCGGACGCGGAGCGTCAAGCGGAGGGTGCCGGAGCCGGCGCGTACTCGAACCAGTCGAAGGCGACCGTCCCCTCGGTGGCGTACATGCCGATAACGCGGCCGGTGAAGCCGCAGGCGACTTCGGTGGACAGGTAGCGTCCGTCCAGTTCGACGAGTGGCTGGGTGTCCGAGGCGTCGGGATCGCCGAGCCAGAAGGCGATGGTGTCAGGGCCGGTGGTCCCGCCATCGGTGAGTTCGGGCGACGCGGGCACCATGTCGCACGTCCGGATCTCGACGATGAGGGTCAGCGGCCCGGAAGGGACCGGTCGGCTGGCCACGGTCTGTCGCAGCGGACCGATCCGGGCGACGACGCTGGCCTCTCCGTTTCCGACTTCCAGTTCGTAGTGGTGGGCTTCGTCCAGGCGCACGCAGAGGCCGCCGCGTCCCGTACCCGGGTCGATCGCAGCGGTGACGCGGCAGTCGTGGTGTTGCTGGCGGCGGCCGACGAAAGTGTACCCGGGGCGGTCGAGGGTGGTGCCGGTGGCGTTGAGGGCCAGCCAGCCAGGGCGCTCGCTGAGCGACCAGGAGCCTCCCGGGCGGGCGAACGGCGAGATCCACTGCGGCGCGAGAGCGGCTTCGTTGAAGTCGTCGCGGGCGGGCAGGGCCGGTACGGGGTGCCAGGCGCCGCCCGGGGCCGCATGGCTCTCGGGAACGGGCGCGACGACGGGCCAGCCATCTTTGTCCCATTCCACAGGGGTCAGGAACGTCTCACGGCCGAGCACGTGCACGTCGGGTGTGAAGCCGCGGGGCCGGACGCCGAGCAGCACCATCCACCAACTGCCGTCGGGAGCCTCCACCAGGTCGGCGTGGCCGGTGTTCTGGATGGAGCGGGCGGTACCGCTGTGGGACAGCAGGGGGTTGGCGGGTGCGCCTTCCCAGGGGCCGCGCGGCGAGCGGCCGCGAGCGATGGACACGCTGTGGCCGCGTTCGGTGCCGCCTTCCGCGATCAGTAGGTACCACCAGTCGCCGATGCGGTAGAGGTGCGGCGCCTCGGGGTACTTGAGGCCGCTGCCCGACCATGTGGCAAAGGGCCCCTCCAGCACCTCCCCCTTGACCGGGTCGATCCTGGCCATGTTGATGCCGCCTTCGGGCCCGGAAAAGGCGCACCAGCAGGTGCCGTCCTCCTCCCAGGCCAGATCGGGGTCGATCCCGGGCAGGTCGATCCACACCGGGTCGCCCCACGGCCCCTCGGGCCGCTCGGCCGAGACGACGAAGTTGCCGCCGCCGTTGATATTGGTGTTGATGATCCAATAGCGGCCGTCGTGGTGGCGGATCGTGGGGGCGTAGAGGCCGCCGGACGCCTTGGTACCGGGGAGAGGCAGCGGCAGTTGTTCGGGCCGGTCGAGCACATTGCCGATGTGCTCCCAGTGCACGAGATCCTTGCTGTGGAAGAGCGGCAGCCCGGGGAAGTACTCGAAGCTGGAGCACACCAGGTAGTAGTCGTCAGCGACCCGGCACACGCTCGGATCGGGGTGGAACCCGCTGATGACAGGGTTGTCGTACGTACGCACAGAATGTGTTCCCTTCGGGGTGCCGGGTGCCGGGGAGCGAGTCCTTCACTGGGTTGAGTCCGCGTCAGTTCGGAAGAGTTGATCACCGCTGCGGCAGGAGGGGCGGCCCGGGCGCATGGACACCGTGGAGGGTGGTGCCGTATGGACACCGTGGAGGGTGGTGCCGTCGACTCGAGTTTCCAGGCGGTGCACGATGCCGTCGAGGGGCGGTCGCCGCGCGCGACGCGATTGGCGTAGCGCCGCACTGTCGCACCGAAGTAGCGGGCTCCGTTCAGCAGCTGGGCCGGCCGGGCCGCTTGGTGAGGAAGCCGAGGGGGCCCTGGCCGTCGTCCGGGCCGCCGGCCTTGTTGTCGTCGCAACGCCAGAGAGCGATATCCCTGGCCTCGCGTGGGCGTGGTAGTGGGCGAAGACGGTGGAGGGTGCACGATCGCGATCATGTCCATCGAAGCTGCCGGGAAGCGGGTTGGTGCGCTGGTTCTGCGGGCGAAGTTGACGCCGTCGTTGTAGGGCAGGTGTGGCGGTGCACGGTGTCCTCTGGTCGCGCTGGACAGAGAGGCAGTAGTCCGCGATCTTGCGGAAGCGCTGTCCGTGATCTGACGGCGTTGGGGAATTCGCATGGGAACGGCGTGCGCGCGCCGAGCGCCGTCAGGTCTGGGACCAGGGCGGCGACGGCGAGCGCGATGCCGCCGCCCGGGTTTTGTCCGATCACGGCGACTCGGTCAGGATCGACGCGGTCCAGCCGGCCTCCGGACCGGTAGGGCCGGAGGCCGGGGTCGCCCCCGGCTCCAGCCCGAGCCCTGGCGGCGCGTGTCCACCTGAAGGTGGGCGTGCCCGGCGGCGCCCAGAGCAGGTTCTCCAGACATGTCCTTTCCGCCGCCATGAACGGCGTACCGCACCGATGGCCGGAAGCGGGCCGGTCGCCGTGCCCGGCAGGCGCAGCCACGCCTTGACCGGCTCCCCGCCGAAGCCTGGGAAAGTGACGTCGAAGGTGTTCGCGGTGCTCAGTCCGGTGCTGACCGGCGTCAGCCGGACCTTGCCGCGGCACGGGCGGGCCTCGGTGAGTGTCTCATCCCAGGAGGCGTCGTCGTCCGGTTCGATCTGATTGCTGGGACAGCGCCGCAGCTCGGCCTCGGGCAGGTCGGTGTACATGCGCGGCCTTTCGTTGCGTCAGCGGCATTCGACGGTGACGACGGGGTGCAGCCTGCGGGTGTGGTCGACCTCCCGGACGGGGCCGGTCAGGCGCAGCGGGACCGTGATGCGGTGGTCGGTGCTGCTGGCGGAGATCCGCAGCTCCAGCTCGCCGGGTTCGACGATGCGACGGCCTTCGCGGCCGGTGAAGGAGGCCAGGTCCGCGGGCAGTTCCAGGAGGACCCGGCAGACTTCCCCGGTGTCGAGCGGGAGGCGCCGGTAGCCGACGAGGCGCTGCATCGGCTGGACCACGGAGGCCACTGGGTCGTGCAGGTAGAACTGCACCACCTCGCAGCCGGAGCGTTCGCCGGTGTTGCGGACCTCGAAGGCGATCCGGAAGCTGCCGTCGGTGCCGGTCTCCGCGACGCTGACGTCGAGTGCGGACCACTCGAATTCCGTGTAGCAGAGCCCGTGCCCGAACCCGTAGGCCGCGCTGGTACTGGTGCTGGACACGTCGCTGTCCTGGGCCAGCCGGGCGGCCAGGTAGGTGGAGGGCTGAACACCCTTGTGCCGCGGCACACTCACGGGCAACCGTCCGGAGGGGTTCACCCGCCCGCTCAGTACGCCGGCGATCGCCTCGGTGCCCGCCTCCCCGGGAAAGAAGGACTGCACGATCGCCGCCGCCTCCGTGTCGGCGCGCCCCAGTGCGTAAGGGCGGCCCGCCAGCATGACGAGCACCACGGGCGTGCCGGCATCCAGCAGGGCGTGGAGCAACTGCTGCTGCACGCCGGGAAGTTGCATCGATTCGGCGTCACATCCCTCGCCGCTGGTGCCGCGGCCGAACAGGCCGGCGCGGTCCCCGAGGGCGAGCACCACGACGTCGGCGATGCGGGCTGCTGCGACTGCCTCGGCGAAGCCGGCCGTGCTGTCGCCGTCGACCGTCGCACCGGGCGCGGAGAAGATCTCGGCGTCGGGGAACTCGGCCGCCAAGGTCTCGCGCAGCGTGGGCAGCGCGATGCCGGTCGGGATCTCGGGGTGTTGCGAGCCGACGTGCACGGGGAAGGAATAGCAGCCCAGCACGGCCGTCGGGGTGTCGGCGTTGGGGCCGATCAGCGCGATCCGGCGGGGACGGCCGAGCGGCAGCGTGCCGTCATTGCGTAGCAGCACGATGGCCTGCTCCGCCAGCTCGCGCGCCAGCCGCCGGTTGGCTGGGGGGTCCAAGTCGACGCTGCCGCGCAGCGCTTCGGGAGCGGCCAGTTCCGCTCGGGAGAGCGCCTGCGGAACAGGGTTCCAGTCGGGATCGAGCAGGCCGAGCTGTGCCTTCTGGATGAGGATCCGGCGCAGGGCGCGATCGATCAACTCCTCAGGGACGGCGCCGGCCTCGACCGCGTCGAGCAGCGGCTGTCCGAATGTCTTGATGGTTGGCAATTCGACATCGACGCCGCTGGCGAGGGCAAGCTCGGCGGCCTCGGCCCAGCTTCCGGCGACGCCGTGCAGGAGCTTGAGGAAGGCGACACCGAAGTAGTCCGCCACTACCGTCCCGTCGAAGCCCCAGGTGTCCCGGAGCAGACCGGTGAGCAGTTCCTGGTCGGCGGCCGAGGGGATGCCGTCGGTGTCGGTGTAGGCGTGCATGACCGAGCGCGGTCGGCCCTCGCGTAGCGCCATCTCGAACGGGGGGAGGATGACGTCGGCGCGCTCGCGGGTGCCCATGGCGACCGGTGCAAGGTTGCGGCCCGCCCGCGAGGCGGAGTAGCCGGCGAAGTGCTTGAGTGTGGCGACGATCCCGGCGGACTCCAGGCCCTGCACGTAGGCGGTGGCGATGGTGCCGACCAGGTACGGGTCCTCGCCGATGGTCTCCTCGACGCGGCCCCAGCGGGCGTCGCGCACCACGTCGAGCACGGGGGCGAGGCCCTGGTGGACGCCGACGGCGCGCATGTCGGTGCCGATGGCGGTGGCCATGGTGCGCACCAGCTCCGGGTTGAAGGTCGCTCCCCAGGACAGCGGGACCGGGTAGGCGGTCGCCCCCCAGGCCGCGAACCCGGCCAGGCACTCCTCGTGGGCGATCGCGGGTATGCCGAAGCGGTTGGCGGCGACGATGCGCTGCTGGGAGCGGGCGAGCGAGAGCGCACCAACGGCGGCGTCCACGGGAACGGTGCCGAAGGGCCGGGTCAGCTGGCCCAGACCGTGCGGCAGCAACTCGTCCAGGTCGGGCGGCTCCTCCATCTCGTGCTGGTGCGGGGCGACCTCGCCGCCCTCGTCGGAGGCACCCACCCAGACGCCGACCAACTGCGCTGTCTTCTCTCGCAGGGTCATCGCCGCGATCAGGGCGTCGGCCCTGATCGCGGGGTCGAGCGAGACGTCCCGCCACACAGGGGTGGCGACCTCGGCGGCGGGATTCATGTTGCCGGTCACTTTCCTCCGACCCCCATGAGCCCCTGGACCAGGGCGCGGCGGGCGAACAGGTAGACGATGAAGATGGGGAGCATGGACAGCACCACGGCGCTGAGCAGTCCGGGGACGTCGACGCCGTGTTCGGTCTGGAAGTTGTACAGACCGAGGGTGATCACCTTGGTCGAGTCCGACTGGGTGAGGATCAGCGGGAAGAGGAAGCCGTTCCAGGCCTGCAGGGCCGAGAAGACCACGATGGAGGAGAGCCCGCCCTTCGACAGCGGCAGGACCAGTTGCCTGAAGACCCGCCACGGGGAGGCTCCGTCCATCGCCATGGCCTCGTACAGCTCGGGGGTGATGTCGCGCATCGCCCCGGTCAGCACCAGGGTGCACACCGGCAGCGAGAACGCAGCGGTGGGCAGAATGACGCCGATCAGGTGGTCATAGAGCCCGACCTGGCTGATCACGTAGAACATCGGCACGATCACCGCCTGCGCGGGGACCGCGAGTCCCAGCAGGAAGACCCGGAACACGACGGTGATGGTCCGGCCCTGGGCGCGCACGATGGCGTAGGCGAGTGGCGGGACCACCACCAGCACGATGCCGACGACGCTGGCGGTGACGATCAGGGTGTTGAGGAAGTCCTGGCCGAAGCCGTTGGAGAACGCGTTGAAGTAGTTGCTCAGGGTCAGCTGCGACGGAAAGCTCAGCGGGCCCTGGGTGGAGTAGTTGGAGGTGGTGCGCAGGGTCGCGATCAGCAGCACGTAGAGCGGCAGGCCGATCAGAGCGAGCCATATCAGGGAGCCCAGCCCGGCAAGGTAGTTGGGGCGCTGCCGCATCAGATCCCCTCCGCTGTGCTGCGCATCTTGTCGTAGCCGGAGAGCCGGACCACGGCCAGGGAGATGAGGGTGGCCACCACGACCAGGACCAGCGCGATGGCCGAGCCGGCGCCGAAGTCGAAATCCTTGAAGCCCTGCTCGTACATGTAGTAGGCGCTGACCGTGGTGTCCGTGCCGGGGCCGCCCTGGGTGAGGATCAGCACCGTGTCAAAGGTAGTGAGCCCGCCGACGACCATGAGAATCACCGAGGTGATCATGGTGTTGCGCAGTTGTGGCAGGGTGATGTGGAAGAACTGCCGCACGGTGCCGGCCCCGTCGATCGCCGCGGCCTGGTAGAGCACCTGCGGAACCGCGCGGGCGCCGCCCTGGTAGAGCAGCGCGTGCAGGGGGGTGAACTGCCACATTCCGACGAAGGTCAGCACCGCGATCGCACCGGTCTGGCTGCCGAGCAGGTTGCCGTTGCCGAACAGCCAGGGAAGCTGGCCCGGCATGCCGAAGTTGGGGTCGAGCAGAGCGCGCCACAGCACCGAGACCGCGGTCGCCGAGAGCAGCAGGGGGACGAAGAAGATCGCGGACAGCACGGCCCGGTTGCGCTGATGGCCGGCCGCCCAAACGCCCAGCAGGAGGCTGATGGGCGTCTGCGTCACGACCCCGAGCACGGTGAGCACGAGGGTGAGCCAGATGCTCTGGGTCATCACCGGGTCGTGGACCAGCTTGGTCCAGTTCGCCAGGCCGTTGAAGTGCGGCGAGGTGATGCCGTCCCAGGCGGTGAAGGACAGCACCGCGACCAGCACCAGCGGGAGAATCGCGAACAGCAGGAAGAAGACGGTCGCGGGTACCGCCCAGGCGAAGCCCGGGCGGGTTACCCCGACGCCGGCCTGGCGCGCCTTGAGGCGGCGGCCGGACACGGCTGCGAGAGAAAGTGAGCTCATCGGTCCTACTCAGGAGTTGGACAGCGACTGCATCGACTGGATGAAGCCGTTGGCGTCGGTCTTGCCGTCGAAGAACTTCTGAATGGCCGTGTGGAGCGGTGTGGCCGCCGCCGGCGGGTAGGCCTGGTCCCAGGACAGCTGGAACGACGGGGCCGCCTTGACCAGGTTGAACTGGAACTGCGAGTAGTCCGGGCTGGCCGAGGTGGACAGGAAGTTGGCGGTGTTGGTGGTGGTCGGCAGGTTCCCGATGGCGAGCTGGGCCTTGACGAACTCGTCGGAGTACATGAGCTTGAGGAAGGCCGCCACGGCATCGGGGTGCTGGGTCTTCTTCAGCACGGAGTAGAAGTTGTTGGTGTTGCCGACGACGTCCTTCGGGTCGCCCTTGCCGCCGCTGACGGTCGGGAAGGCGCTGTAGCCGAGGTCGTTCTTGGCGAAGTCGGGGTTGCTGGACTGCTGGGTCGAGTACTCCCAGGAGCCCATCAGTTCAAAGGCGGCCTTGCCCTTGGCCAGCAGCGCCGGGGACCCGCCATCGGTGAACTTCACCGAGTCGAAGTTGCTGCCGAATGCGCCGGCGTCGACCAGCTGCTTCAGCATGCCCAAGGCCTTCTGGCTGTCCGGACTGGCCCACGCGCTCTTGTCACCGGCGAGCGCCTTCTGGAACTGGTCCGGCCCGGCGACCCGGTCGAAGACGTACTCGAACCACATGAGGGTGGGCCACTGGTCGCCGCCGCCGAGCGCGATCGGGGTCAGGCCCTTGGCCTTGAGCACCTTGACGTCGCCGATCAGGTCGTCCCAGGTCCGCGGGACGCTCAGGCCGGCGCTCGCCAGGACCTTCTTGTTGTTGAAGAGCAGCACGGGCTGGGTGCCGCGCATCGGCACACCGTAGGACTTGCCGTCGATCACCGCGGTGTTGAAGACCGAAGGGAGGAAGTTGGACTTGAGCCCCGGGTCCTTGGCGATCATGTCGTCCAGGGGGAGCAGGAGGTTCTTCTTTGCGAAGGGCGCGATGCTGCCGCCGCCCCAGTTGAAGAAGATGTCCGGGGCCTGCGGGGTGTTGATGATCGTGTTGAGCTTGGACTGGTAGTCGGCGCCGGGAATGGTGTCCAGCACCGCCTTGACCTTCGAGGTCTTGTTGAACGTATCGACGATCTGCTTCTCGACCTTGTTCGCGGCGTCCCCGTAGACGAGGACGTGGATCGTCCCGGAGCTGGAGCCGCCGCCAGACCCGCACGCGGCGGTCAGACCGAGCACCAGCGCGGTCGTTGCCGCTACTGCGGCGAATCTGTTTCGGGTCGCACCGTTGCGAACGGTCAAGCGAAGAGAGCCCATTGGATTGCCACTCCGTCGATAATTTCGAAGAGATTGCCGAATGATGCGGGAAACCTAGGCGCAACATCGACGTCAGTCAAGGCTCTGGACGTTCTCGATTCGGACGTACCGGCTGAGGCTCTGACCAGCTAGTATCCGTCGCGTACAGCCGCAACGGCTTCGTACTTCGCAACACCAGGGCAGCACAGGAGGGCTCGTGACCAGAGCGGCGACACTCGCCGAAATCGCGCGCGAGGCGGGGGTGTCCACACCGACTGTTTCGAAAGTCGTCAACGGCCGCGCGGACGTCGCCCCCGCCACCCGAGAGCGGGTGGAGGAGCTGCTGCATCAGTACGGCTACCAGCGGCGACGCAGCAACAGCGCCCCGTCCAGCCCATTGCTGGAGCTGGTGTTCCACGAGCTCGAGAGCGCCTGGGCGATGGAGGTCATCCGCGGGGTCGAGAACGTGGTCCGCGAGGAGGGAATGAGCGTCGTCCTGTCGGAATCCTCAGGCCGGCTCAGCCTCGGGCAGTCCTGGATGGACGGAGTGCTCGCCCGCCGCCCCACCGGCGTGGTCCTGGTGCTGTCCGGGCTCGACGAGGCCCAGCAGGCGCAGCTGACCAGTCGCGACATCCCGTTCGTGGTGATGGACCCGGCCGGGGACCCCGGGCAGGACATGCCGGCGGTCGGGACGACCAACTGGAACGGCGGCCTCGCCGCCACCCGCCACCTGCTCGACCTGGGCCACCGGCGCATCGGCATGATCGCCGGACCACGGCGGATGATGTGCAGCCGCGCCCGGATCGACGGCTATCGTGCCGCGCTGGAGACAGCGGGCGTCGCCTTCGATCCCGCACTGATCCGCGAGGGCGACTTCCACCACGAAACCGGCTACCGGGTCGGCCTGGAGTTGCTGCGCCTCAACGACCGGCCCACCGCAATCTTCACCGGCAACGACCTTCAGGCGCTCGGCCTCTACGAGGCCGCACGGGAGCTGGGCCTACGCATCCCAGAGGATCTCAGCGTCGTCGGCTTCGACGACCTGCCCATCGCCCGCTGGGTCGGCCCACCCCTGACCACCGTCCGACAGCCGCTGACCGAGATGGCCGAGGTCGCCGCCCGCATGGTGATCGACCTCGCCCGCGGCAACCCACCGTCCGCGCTGCGCGTGGACCTGGCTACCAGCCTGGTCGAGCGCAGCAGCACGGCCCGGCCCCCGACCGCCGACCACCACTGAGTCGTCGGCACCTTCGAAATTTCGAAAGCACGTGACGCATCACTCCGGCGGGCCTTGTCCCCCTCCAACCGAATGCCGCCACACCCGCGACCACCTCGCCCGGCGGGAGCAGGCACCTTGCCCGCGGAGCTCTCCGGACAACTCGTCATCGACCACCTCGACGCCCACCCCGGGAATCCTTCACCGCCACGAGGATCAGCCGTGTGATCGACAGTTCGTCCGGTGCCGTCGCCAACGCCCGAGGGATCGTGCGGGCCGGGTCCATCAACTCTTCGCCCAGCGTCGCGATCCGCGCGTACCCGGCAAAGGCGAAGAACAGCAGCCCGGCCGCCTGCAACACCCCCGTGACGGAGGCGTCCGAGCCGATGTCAAGCCGCCCGGTCTGTGCAGTACTGGAGGTCAGGCAGGCCGCCACCACGGCTGCCAGCACGGCCAGGACCACGGCGACGATCGCCCGCGTCAGCCACGCGGCCTTCTGCACACCCACGTAGTCGACGGCGGTCAGCGCCACCACCGCTGCCACGGCGACGGCGTGCGCCTGGGCCGGCCACACGTACGACCCCACGGTGAGTGCCATCGCCGCGCACGAGGCGGTCTTGCCGACCACGAAGCCCCATCCGGCGAGGTAGCCCCAGAACTCGCCCAGCCGCTCACGGCCGTACACGTAGGTCCCACCGGACTGCGGCTAGCGTGCCGCCAGGCGGACCGAGGAGGTGGCGTTGCAGTACGCCACCACGGCGGCGACGGCAAGCCCCACGAGCAGTCCCGAGCCCGCCGCCCGCGCGGCCGGCGCCAGAGCGGCGAAGACCCCCGCACCGATCATCGAGCCAAGCCCGATGACAACGGCATCGAAAACGCCCAGCCCCCGCTCCAGCACAGCAGCTCCACCGCCCTGCGACGCCTGACCCACTCCACACCACCATCTGTCGACATCCGGGACCGCGAGACGATACCTGTCGGGGATGAACAGCAGGTCGCGCGCGTCGCGCTCCTCGACTTCCGAAGCTCCGATCGGAGTCGTCCTCGCCGAAGACGGTCACGAGCCGGACACGAGTCGGCCGGGCGTGGTGCCGCTGACCTGCCTGTCCACCCCATCCACCTGCACCGCCACACCTTCGAGGTCACCCACATCGCCGGCACCGCGACGTACGGCCTGCGCAAGGACGTGATCACGCTCGGCGGCTACCAAACCCTCGACTTCGACTTCACCGCCGACCAGCCGGGGCTGTCCCTGTTCCACTGCGACCAGCAACTTCATATCGACTACGGGTTCATGATCCTTCTGCGCTGCTCCTGACGTCTCTTCTGGCCCCGGATGCGGTCGGTGGTGCGAAGACGTCTCACAACAGCTGCATGAGGCGGCTGGCCGGTGTCGACGACAGCGGCCATCTCGGGTGATCCTGTCCGGCCCCGCTGCGGCTCTATGACGAGGCCGGGGAGGTGGCGTGGAGCCGGTCCAGGACCTGCTCCACGCCCTGTAGGCCAGTCCAGGCTGATCTGCTGGAGCCAGCTGTCCACGAGTGCGCGGCGCTCTGGGTCGCGTTGGTCGACGCCTGGGTCGGCGAGCAGATTGGCACCTCGGAGGTCGTCGGCCACACCCTGCACCGTCGCCCCATCGGTGGAGAGGAGGTCACCGGTGCGGGTCCAGCGAGGCATAGGCCCTCCCCCTTGTGCCAGGGAACCTCGCGAGGCCAAGCCTGGGCGCCCGGGCCGGATCATGTGCGAGATACGCACCTGGACGAGCAGGACGGGCGACCACGGGTATCGAGGAGCCGGCTGACATCCACGACTCCCGGTGCAGGTGCTGCGGGTCGGATCCTGCCGCGCCCTTCGTCGGTGCCCCACGGCTGCGGACATGCACCGCCGTTTGAACTTCTGACACCTGGTTGGCCGCACAGCCTCACACCTTAGATGTGTACGGAATGCCGGTTATGGGAGCTGTCGGTACGTTCATCGCAGGTCGGTCGTCCGGCCGACGCACGTACGAAAAGAGAGAAGTGCCCATGCCCTCGCGTGCTTTCACTCTGGTCGGCGCCGGAATAGGCACGACGGTCCTTGCAGCCGCCGGCATCACCTATGCCTCGACCGTCGAGTCCGCCCCGGCTTCCCCGCCTGTCCACCGGGCAGCCCAGCCACTCCACCACCCCGCCCGACCGGCCCACCATGTCACCCGGCCCGGGCATCACGCCGCATCCGCGGCTCCTGCCGCTGCCACGGCTCCTTCGGGCACCAAGAACGGGGGCGGAGACGGAAACGGGAGCCGCGACGGCGGTGGACGCGATGGTGACGGCGGACGTGACGGCCGCGGTGGACACGATGGCGGCGGTGGGCGTGACGGCCGCGGTGGACACGATGGCGGCGGTGGACGTGACGGCCGCGGTGGACACGGTCACGGCCACAGGGGAGCCGGAAGGATCTTCATCAACGAGCGTTCGTACCCCGCCTTCATCGAGGGGTGCATCACCGCGGCCGACGGACGGGGCGCGAAAAGCTTCAATGTCCGCAATGAAAGCAGGAGGACCGTCGAAGTCTTCCGAGGTTTCAACTGCGACGGAGGCCCTCCAGTCGCCACCGTGGGACCCCGCAGTGAGACCTTCGGCGTGGTGCCCCATGGCCACGGCGGCGAATTCGGTTTCGACGGCGATGGCGTATTCGGTCACCACGGCGTCGTGGGCAGCTTCCGGGTGGTCTGCGACCACGACGAGTGGTGGTGACATGCACCACTCAACGCACGGGGAAGACCAACTGCACCGGGTGCGCGGCGTCGGGTCCATTCAGTGGCCGGCTTCCCGGCCGCGGTGCGGTGCGGGCTCCTGCGGACGGTGCGCCTGCTGGTCGTTCGGGCGCACCGGGTACGCTCCACCGGCATCGTCCTGTTCGGCGTAGCGGTCCGTGCGAGCGCGGGAGGCGTCGGCAGCCTTGGTGAACGCGACCTGGAGGTGGCGCAGCCGCTCGGCCGTGAGAATCGAGGGTTTCCCCGTCCGTGCGGGACTCCCGCAAGGCCCGCAGCACCGTCAGGTCGACCGCCTCCCGGGGTTCGGCCTCCGGCTCCTGGTCGTCGTGCTCGGGGTCGACACCCGGGGGCGCGAGCAGCTGATCGGACATCGCCACCTGCTGGTACGCGACGACGTCGTACACCCGGCCCCGCACGGCGGTGGCGGTGCGCAGCTGGTGGTCGGCGACCACCCAACGTCCCGTCGCTTCCGGGTCGAAGGCGATGCGCGCGCAGCTGATGGTGCTGAACCGCCACCCGGACATCGTCGATCTGGCCGGGCGGCCCGTGCTGCTGCTGTGGCACGACGAACAGGGGTGAGCGCGGGCGTGGACTCCGCAGCTCTTCGCACGGACGGTGGTCATGGGTCCTCTTTCGGGGAGCGGGGGCGCCCGCGCACGGCGGGCGCCCCCGGGAAGGGTCAGGAGTACCAGGTGGGTTCGGGCAGTGCGCCTTCGAGGATCCAACGGCCGACCTCACGGCGTTTGTAGGCGACGGGGTCGTGCAGGGTGTGGGTGCGGACGTTGCGCCAGAAGCGGTCCAGGCCCTCGGCAGTGGTGGTGGACCGGGCGCCGGTCACCTCGAAGATGCGGCTGGTGATCTCCAGGGCGACCTCGGTGGCGCGGACTTTGACGGCCGCCACGCGCACCTCGAACTCGCCGCGAATCTGCTCGGTGACCGCGCCGGGGTCGTCGTGCAGTGTCTGTCCCTCGGCGGCGACGGCGTCGGCGAGCGCCTCGGCTGCCCAGAGCTTCGCGGTGAGGTCACCGTAGGTGTCGATGACGTGGGGCTCGTCGACCGCGCGCTCGTGGCCGCCGTGCAGCCAGGGCCGGGTCTTGCTGCGGGTGTAGGTGGCCGCCGTCTCCAGCGCGCCGCCGGCGATGCCGAGGTAGAAGCTGACGAAGACGAGCTGGATGGTGGGCACGTTGAGGGTGTTGTAGGTGCGCGGCTGGAACTCCTTGTCGACATAGCCGGCCGCCGAGGACCACGGTGTGCGGACGCCGTCGATGGTGACGCTTCCGCTCTCGGTGAGCCGCTGGCCGATGTTGTCCCAGTCGTCGTGGAAGGTCAGGCCCTCGCTGTTGGAGGGCACGATCGCGAAGACATGCTGGTCGGTGCCGTGCAGGACGCCTTCGAGGACGGTGACGTCGGAGACCTTGCTGCCGGTGGAGAAGGTCTTGCGGCCGGTGAAGACGAGGTCGTCGCCTTCCTCGGTGACGACGACGTCCTTGTCGCGCGGGTTGACGGCCCCGCCGAAGAACCAGCGGTTGCGCGCGGCCTCGGCCTCGAGGTGCTCCCACTGTTCGCGGGTGCCGACCAGGCGGGCGGCCCAGTTCCACAGGTAGTGGTAGCCGAGGAGCTGGCCGATGGAGCCATCGGCCTTGGCGACCTCGCGTACGACGCGGTAGGCGGTGGTCCAGTCCTGGCCGGCGCCGCCGTGCTCGACGGGGCCGAGCAGGGTGACCAGGCCGGAGTCCTTCAGGAGCTGGACCTCGGCGTACGGGGTGGCGCCGGCGCGGTCGCGTGCGGCGGCGTCGGTAGCGAGGACCGCCGCGACCTCGGCGGCGCGTGCGATCCAGTCCTGGGCGGTCGTCGGGGCGGGGCTGTTCTGCCATTCGGTGGCCGTGGTGGTGCTCATGCGGGTGACCTCTTTCTCGGGGCGGAGCGGTGTGGGAGAGGCAGGTGCGGGTCAGACAGGCGCGGGGGCAGAGTGGAGTTCGTCGTCGGGAAGCTGCGTTTCCAGTTCCCGTACCAGAGGCAGCACGCGCTTGCCGAAGTACGCGATCTCCTCGTGGTAGTGCAGAAAGCCGAGGAGAAGGAGGTCGACGCTGAGCCTGCGGTAGGCGACGATGCGCTCGGCGATCTGCTCGGGAGCGCCGATCAGTTGCGTCCGGAAGCCGTCGTTGTACTGGACCAGGTCCTCGAAGGTCGAGTCCTGCCACATGCCCTTGCCGTCGGCGGTGGACCGGCCCGCCTGCTTCACGGCCGCACCGAAGCCCTCGACGGCGTCGGAGTCGGCCTTGGCGACGATCTCCCGGAGGGTGTCGCGGGCCTCGGCCTCGGTGTCGCGGGCGATGAGGAAGCCGTTGAGGCCGAACCTGGGTGCCGTGCGGCCCGCTCGGCTCGCCGCGGCGCGTACGTCGTTGATCTGCTCGACGACTCCGTCGAAGTCCTTGCCGTTGGAGAAGTACCAGTCCGAGACCCGGCCGGCCATCTGCCGAGCGGCGGTGGAGTTGCCGCCCTGGAAGATCTCCGGGTGCGGCCGCCCGGGGGTGTTCAGGGGCTTGGGCTTGAGGGAGAAGTCGTACAACCGGTAGAAGTCACCGGCGAGTTCGGCGTGGTCCTCGGTCCAGATCTTCCTGAGGGCGGTGATGAACTCCTCCGAGCGGCGGTAGCGCTCGTCGTGCTCCAGCCAGGGCTCGCCGAGGGCGGTGAACTCGCCCTTGAACCAGCCGGACACGACGTTGACGGCGAAGCGGCCGCCCGACAGGTGGTCGGCGGTGGCGCCGAGTTTGGCGAGGACGCCCGGGTGCCACAGTCCGGGGTGGACGGCGGCGATGACCTTCAGGCGCTGGGTGGCGAGCAGCAGGGCAAGGCTGAAGCTGGTCGACTCGTGCTGGAACTCGGCACCGTAGCTGGCCATGTAACGGACCTGGCTGAGCGCGTACTCGAACCCGTTGTTCTCGGCGAGGACGGCGAGTTCGCGGTTGTAGTCGTATCCCCAGTCGGTGCGCTGCTCGATCGTGCTGGTGACCAGTCCCCCGCTGACATTGGGGACCCAATAGGCGAATTTGACGGTCGCGGGCATGCGGAACTCCTGTTGCGGAATGCATGGTTGTTCAGGGACGCCACATCCCGGGAAAGCGGCGGGCGCGCGGCAGCGCACAGTTCAGATGGCGCGGTGAAAACGCGGCAGCGGCATGTACGGCGGCGACAGCCGCGGCGTGACCAAGGGGCGGCGGATCGCGAGGATCAGGCCGCTGAGCAACAGGAGGCGCTGGAGACGCGCGCGAGGTCGACATGGCGTCGCCACGTGAGGTCCAGTCGCATCGTCATGCCGTCGATCGTCGCAGTGGCCGCTCGGGACAGTCAAGGGAAATCCGACCGGTTCCGTATCGCGGACCACCGGATTTCACGAAGGTGTGACAGGGAGACCCTTGAACCGGTCCCGGGGCGTAGGAATTCTGCTGCCGTGCGGACAGAACAACTGGAATACATCGCCGCAGTGACGCGTCTTGGCTCGCTACGCCGGGCCGTGGAGGAACTCCGCGTGTCCCAGCCGGCATTGAGCGAAACCGTCAGAAACCTGGAACGCGAACTGGGAGTCGATATGCTGGAACGCAAACGCACCGGGGCGACGATGAGCGCCGAGGGCCGGGAGCTGCTGCCGCACATCGTCGGCGTACTGGAGACAGTGGACCGGCTGCGGCTCGCGGCGGGCGAGCAGCACCGCATCAGCCGCATGGCGCGGGTGGGTACGGTCAACGCGGCTACCGTGGCGCTGCTCATCCCGGTGGTGCGTGCCTTCCGTGCCACGCACCCCGTCGCCCAGGTGAAGGTGGTCGCCGCGCAGCAGACGGACATACACCGGGCCCTGACCGACGGCGGTTTCGACCTCTGCCTGGTGAACCATCTGGAGGGCGACGACGTGCCGGCCGCCCTGGAGTCGACACAACTGCTGCACGGGCAGCCGGTGGTGAGGCCACCCGTTCGGGGGTCGTCGCCGGGCGCGGGCCGGCAGCGCAGGGTTTGTCTGGGGGTGTAACCGGCCGGCGTGCAAGAGCCCGGTCCGGCCCTATGCGAGGAGAAACCGTGCCCCAGAGCATCACGCAGTACAAGGACGCACACACCGTCATCTACGGCAGCACCAGCCGGGACCGACTCGTCACCGAGGAGCAGGCGGGCCACGCGGCCGCCTGGGAGGCGACCCGCAAGCTGAAGGAGTCCGGGCAGCCGATCGACGATGAGATGCTGCCCCGCACCCTCGAGACGCTGGCACGCCGGCAGGCCGACCGGCTCGTGGTCGACTTCTGCCTCGACCACCTGGACGAGGAGGAGGTCAGGCGCCACGCGGCGGCTGCAGCGGCGCGTATCGCCCCCGAGCTCGTCAACTCCTGAACCGCCGGCCTGTGCGCCTCCGGGCGCCGCCAGCCACACGCCCGGCCCCTGCCCCCTTCGCGCCCCTTCGGCTGTGTCACGGCCGAAGGAGGCCATCGCCGATCCGAGGACCGGCCGTCTCACGCAGGGCCGGGAAGAACGGCCCTCACCCGTGCCTGAACAGGCCAGCAGGTTGACGGCTGCGTGTCCTTGGCCTGCCGGTCCGCGTCGAGCAGACGACACCCCGCGTGCACCATGTGTCTGCGGCCTTGACCTGCATCTTCCCCGTCCTCGGCGCAGTCCGGGCCGCACCCACACCGGGCGGCAGCGCCAGCACGTGGTCTGGGAAGGGCTCACGCCGGGGCAGCGCGAGCGGCTGACGAGCTTGGGGGCACACTCCTGCCACCGGAGCAGTAGACGCCCGGGAAGCCGTCCAGGGGCGGCTCTGCGGCGTTCGAACGCGGGTGTGCGGCCCTGGCGCAGTGCCGGGTATATCGCTGATCACCTGGGTCGCCATCACACTCATGACCCGGCGCCTCACCTGCCGCAAGACCAGCTCGCAACCCGCCGCGAGATCACCCCGGCCCCCCTGACCCAAACCGCCTGACCAGCCGATCCTTGGGCGACAAGGGGCCTAGCCATGAGTCCAGGGCCCGCCGCTGAAGACCCGAGGGCTACTCCTGCGGACCGGGCCGGCCGTGTCAGGGGCGGCCCCGGCCTGGTCGGCGAGGGTCACGGCGACCAGGCGGGCCTCACGGGTGGAGCGGGCGCCGGGCGCGGGTGTGAGCATGAACCGGCCCTGGAAGCGCCCGCCTGCGCTGGCGCGTAGTTCGATCTCCCCCCTGCGGCCAGCCGTGTTGATCGACGTCCCAGCGCCTGCGGCCGACGGTGAGGGTGCCGTCTTGCTCCAAGCGGGCCGGGTGGCCGAGAAGAGTGCCGTACTCGAAGCGGCAGCCACGCAGTTGCAGCAGTTCGGTCAGCTGGGAGACCACCAGACCCACCGCCAGGATGAGGATCGTGGTCGCGAGGTCGCCGCCGCGGGTGATGTCGAAGCCTTCGTAGGGCCGGGTGAGGAAGAAGTCGTACCACGCCGCGGCGGACAGCGCCGCCAGCGCGCCGGCCGGGCGGTTGCCGAGGGCGGCGACCGCGACGATGACCATGACGAGGACCAGGGACAGGTTCGTACTGGACACGTTGCCCCGGAAGGGGATCAGGATCAGTGCGACCAGCAGCGGGCAGGCCAGTGCTGCCGCGAGTGCGAGGCGGTCACGCAGCGGGATCGCAATCACTCGTCGACCTCCTGTCCGCAGTGCTTGTCGTTGAACGTATCCATGGTCGTCCCACAGCAGCAGGAGGGAGTTGTCAGCGCCGCCCCTGCAGGCGTCGTCCCTCTGCCCCGCCGATGAACTCCTCCAGCGCGTGCTCAAGAGGGTAGAGAGGTGGCTGTCGTTGAGTGAGAGGTCGGGATCCACGTGAACGTGTATGAAGCTGTGGACAGTCGGCGGGCCGTGCGGGCGTTCAGCGATAAGCCGGTACCCAAAGAGGTGCTCGAACGAGTGCTGACCGCTGCCACGCGGGCTCCGTCGAGTGGAAATCTCCAGCCGTGGCATGTCTATGTCGTGGCCGGCGATCCCTTGGCCGAACTGAAGAAGCGTGCGACTGCCAGGGCGCTTGCGGGAGACCCGGGCGATGAGCGGGAGTATCCGATGTATCCGGCCGAGCTGCCTTCGCCGTATCTGGACCGCTTCTCCGCTGCGGCCGCCCAGCGGTACGAAGCGCTGGGAATCGAGCGCGATGACCCCGACAGGCCCATGAAGATCGCCGCCCTGAACTCGGGGGCGTTCGGAGCACCGGTCGTGCTGTTCTGCTACCTCGACCGGACGATGGGTCCCGGGCAGTGGGGGGATGCGGGGATGTACTTGCAGACGGTCATGCTGTTGCTGAGGGCGGAAGGGGTGCACAGCTGTCCCCAGGTGATGTGGACGATGTATCGCAAGACCGTCAGCCAGATAGTCGGAGCCGGTGACGGGCTCGTACTGTTCTGCGGTGTCTCGGTGGGATTCGAGAAGGAAGGCGTACCCCGGCTGCGTGCAGGGCGAGCGGATATGACGGAAACAGTGAGCTTCATCGGAGTGTGATCGTCCGGCAGTCAAGATCCGCAGGACAGCCTTTGACTCCCCGGCCCCTAACGGGTAACGGGCTGACCCGCCATTGATCTCGGGCCGTGTTGGCCCGCAGTTCGGGTGAGGGATGGATCAGCAGGCGCGACCATCTCCATGTCCCCGCACTCACCGACCAAGATCAGTCGCAGGTCGACCCATTAGGGTCGCTGGCATGACGACATCCCTCACCAGCAGTGCCTTCGACTCGCTCCGCCTCGACGCCGTGCCCGATCAGGACGCGTTGCGCCGGGTCTACGAACTGCCCAAGGACACGGCCATACGCAAGCAGATGACCGAACTCACCGAGCAGACCCGGCGGTTGATCGGCTGCTCATCGCTGGTCCTGGTCGCCAGCGCGGACGCCGAGGGCAACTGTGACGTTTCCCCGCGCGGCGGCCCCGCCGGGTTCGTTGCCGTCCTGGACGCACGGACAGTGGCGATACCGGACGCGACCGGCAACAAGCGTCTGGACACCCTGCAGAACGTCATCGCCACCGGACGGGCCGGGCTGCTGTTCGTCATCCCGGGGCGCACCACGACGCTCAGGGTGAACGGCCGGGCCTGCGTCTCCACCCGCCCGGAGCTGCTGTCGCAGCTGACCGCCGTGGGCAAGCCGCCGGCCAGTGCACTGGTGCTGGGGATCGAGGAGGTCTATCCGCACTGCCCCAAATCGCTCCTGCGCAGCGGGGCATGGAAGCCGGAGCAGTGGCTGCCGGCGGACGCCCAGCCGACCTCGGCCGAGGTGACGCTGGCCCAGCTGCGGATGCCGGAGCTGACGATCGCTGACATCGAGCAGGCGGAGGCGGATTCGCTGAAATACCGGTACGAGTGACGGGCCGATAGGTCCACCTCGCCGCCGACCGCAAGTGCCGCCCGCTGGCGTTCACCCTGACCGCCGGACAGGCGGCTGACAGTCCGCAGTTCATCATCGTTCTGAGGAAGATCCGGGTTCGTGGACCCACCGGGCGCCCCCGCACCCGGCCCGACGCGGTCGCCGGGGACGAGACCTACTCGTGCCGTGGAAATCGCGCCCACCTGCGCAAACGCCATGTCAAAGCCGTCATCCCAGAGAAGGCGGATCAGGCAGCCAACCGCAAGAAGAAGGGCGCCCGAGGCGGCCGGCCTGTCACCCACGACGCCGACCTCCACAAGGAGAGGAACACGGTCGAACGCCTGATCAACAAGCTGAAGGCCTGGCGAGGCATCGCGACCCGGTATGACAAAACGCCCGAGAGCCGTATCGCTGGACTCCACCTCCGAGCGTCGATGATCTGGGTCAAGGACCTCACGCGAAACGGCCCCGCCCACGGGCACACAAGCGACCCCATCGGGGGCTGATGCCTCACCCGTCGAACCCGGACCAGCGGAACCCGTGTTCGAGCAGCGGTGTCAGGGTCCCGCGGTGAAGAGCGCTGAAACCCACGATTGCCTCGTCCTCGTCGCCGCTGACCTGGGCGAGCAGTCCCGGCGCCGCAAAGAACCGCTCGGCTGCTCCGGCTGGCATGAATGGACTCAGAGGTACGGGGCGCAGCAGGTTCCACAGCGCGTCAAGGCGCGCGGTCGGCATGCAGTAGGTGCGAGCGCCGTAGGGGGCGCCACTCATGGCTCCGTTGAGGGTGAACTGCAAGAGGAAGCGACTCAGCGGTTCCTCTTCAAGGGTCGTCTCCGGGTTCGGATCGTCGGGGTCTTCGGTGAACCACACGCGTGGATCGGCCCCGTCGGGCATATTAAGAGGCCAGGGGATGGACCAGTCCTTCCCGGCCCCGTTCCACATGGCGACGACCAGCCGGTCGCCCAGTGGCCCGGAAGCACGCCTGGGCTTCTTCAGCACTGGGTCGATGAAACTGTGAATGGCCGGGCGAAGGCGGGCCAGGCGGTGGAAGGCGGCCAATGCTTCTGGCAGGTTGTCCAGTTCGTTTGCCGTGGTCTCGTCGGCAGCCGACTGCGCTTCGGGAAGCCAGCCGAGGACGAACGACTCCAAGGCCCGGATCGGATCTGATTCCACGAGGTCGATCCAGTCCACGCCTGGCACCGGCCCGGGTGAGGGGACTGGCCGGACCGCATCCAGCGTCTCGCGGGTCAGCGGCTGGATGAGCCTCAGTTCGGCGCGGTCGAAGTTGGCCGGCGCCGACGGCATCGCCCTGCACTGGGCGGTGCCGAGCGGGAGGCAGCCCTCTTCTAGTCGGGCGAAGACGTGAATGGGCAAGGCACCCCGGAACTCGAACCGAGAGTGGAGCTCCGGAATCCGATCCCCGCGCAGAAGCACCCCGACGGAGTCCTGGACGCCGCTGACCTTCGGATTGTCCCCAGACTCGACGATGACGACGGTTGCGTCAGCTCCCGCCCCGATCAAGGCCGGCCCCATTGCGTACCGAAGGAGGCCAGCTCCAGCGACAGACAGGGCCGCTTCCTCGGTGATCAGGGACGGAGGCGTTCGCAACATGCCGTCAGCCTATCCATGAAGGCAGACAGGGCAGATTGATCGGGACCCGATACAGGCCCTAGAACTGCGCCCACTTGCCGCTGCGTGCCGACCGGTCACCGGCCTACGCGCCCAGTGGGAGTCGCGTTCCGGCTCTCGACGACTCCCACGACGTGCTGGATAAGTGGCTGCAGTGCACCACCTCACCCGACCACAACGGATCCTGATCCCGCGCCCGCGGTTACGGAACAAGCTTTCGTCGCGCGGACGGCGCGGGTGGTGACGCCGAGCCGTTCGGCGAACTCCTCGACGCTGAATCCGGCGTACTCGCGTCGGTATCTCAGACTGGCGTGCGCGTCGGCCGTCATGATGTACAGGACAACGTGGGGAACTGTTCACTGCAACCATGCTCGTCGAAGAGGTGACGCGCCGCTGACGGCAGCCAGTGAAGAAAACTGGCCAACCGACCGCGGCCGGGTGCCACGGAGCCGGAATACGACGCAGAGCTCCTTGGGGCCTCATCGCGGCTTCCCAAGGTGAGGCCCTGGGATGACGGAGCGCGCAGGGGCACTTCGTTGAAGCGGAACATCCGGCCCAGGGATTTGACCTGCGGAAACGCTGGCGATTCAACGCGGATCCAGCCACCGGAACCCCATACGAAGCGGCCGCGGCCAAGGCGGTTGACCGTCAGCGCCCCAGCGTATCGAGCGGCAGCACGTGCAGTCGGTCTTCGTAGGCATGGGCCCGCTTCCCCAGGTTGATCACCGCTCCACCCGCGAAATCCTCACCGAGCAAGGCGCCGCACCGCCATCTCGGCCAGCACGGCCGCGCCCCTCGGGAGCGCCGCGTCGTCGAAGATGGCGTACGCGGAGTGGTTGAAGGGCGCAGTCGCCTCGTCCGTACCGGCCGGGCGCGCGGACAGGCCGAGCTGGACGCCGGGGACGACCGCGGTGACCCGGGAGAAGTCCTCCGACGCCATGATCGGGTGCTCGGAGTACACCCAACGGGCGTCGCCGTAGAGGTCACTCACGACCTCGCGGCCCAGCTCCACCGCTTCCTGCGCCGCGATCATCGCCGGGTACACCTCGTGCGCGTCCACGTCCGCCGCCATGCCCCAGCCGCCCGCGATGCCCTGCACCAGGCGCACCGCGCGCGGCAGGAAGTCGGCCATCGCCTCCGGTGAGGTGGAACGGACCGTGGCTTCGAACTCGGCGGTGCCGGGGATGATGTTGAGCTTCGTACCCGCCTGGAACAGGCCGACCGTGAGGACGACCGGGTCGAAGACCGATGTCGTACGCGTCACCAGGTTCTGCAGGGCGAGCACCATCTCCGCCGCCACCGGCACTGGGTCGGCCGCCGTGTGCGGGGTCGATCCATGACCGCCCTTGCCGCGCACGGTCACCTTCAGCTCGGCGTTGCCCGCGGTCTGGGTGCCGACGCGGCCGCTGAAGGTGCCGCACTCCGGGCCGTTCGACGACACGTGGACCGAGTACGCGCCGACGAGCGGCTGTCCGGCGGCGTCGAGCAATCCCTCATCGATCATGTACCGGGCGCCGTCGTAACTCTCCTCGCCCGGCTGGAACATGAAGACCACGGTCCCCGGCAGGTCCGCCTGCCGTTCGCAAAGGAGCCGGGCCGCGCCGACCAGGATCGCCACGTGCTGGTCGTGCCCGCACGCGTGCATCACGCCGTCGATCCGCGACTTGTACGGCACGTCGGCCAGCTCCTGCAGCGGCAGCGCGTCCATGTCAGCGCGCAGCAGTACCGCGGGCCCGGGCCGCCCGCCTCGCAGCACCGCCACCACGGAGCCGAGCGCCTTGCCGGTGGTGATCATCAGCGGCAGGCCGTCAAGGGCGGCAAGCACTTTCCCCTGGGTCAGGGGAAGTTCGAGCCCGATCTCCGGTTCACGGTGCAATGCGTGGCGCAGGGCGGTGAGTTCGGGCGCGATGGCCTCGGCCCGGTCCCGGAAGTCCGTCGCGAGCGGCTCAGTCGTCATCGGTGAAGTCCCTTTCAGGGTCAGTCGGTCGTACGGCGTCGTGCGAGCAGGACGAGCCCGGCCGCGACCAGGCCCGACAGTGCGCAGGTCAGCCACACCAGGCGGTACGCCTCCACCGACGGCAGCGGCGAGTTCGCGAGCAGCACGTTGCTGAGCACCACGGCGAACAGTCCGCCGGCGATCCCGCCCGCCAAGGTGCGCACGGTGTTGTAGATGCCCGCGGCGATCCCGGTCTGCCCGGCGGGCGCACGCTCGGCGACCAGCGAAGGGAAGCCGCCGGACATCAGGCCCACGCCGAGCCCGACCAGCGTGACGGTGATCCCGAAGGCCGCCTCGCTGCCGTGCGCCAGGCACAGCGCCCCGTATCCGACGGCCAGCAGGGCGGCGCCGGTGGCGATGGTGCGGTGCAGACCGATCCGGGCGGCGAGCCGGGAGTGCAGCGAGGCGCCGATCACCGAGGCGATCTGGCTGGGCAGGGTGAGGAGGGCGATGCCGGTGGTGTCGAGTCCGAAGCCGTACCCCGCCTCGCCCGAACGCGTCGCCAAGAAGGTGGAATTGGGCGACTGGGACCCGAACAGCGCAATGGCCAACAGCATCGCCGCGAGCTGCACCGGCCACATCGAGCGGTGCCCGATGACGCGCAGATCGACGGCGGGCTGCTCCGTCCGCAGCTCCCACCACGCCCACGCCGCGAGTACCACGAGCCCGCCGAGCAGGCACCCGAGCACGGTCGACGAACCCCAGCCCCGTTTCGACGTCTGCGAAAGACCGTACTGAAGCAGCAGCAGCGCCACGGCGAGCCCCGCGAACCCGACCCCGTCGATCCGCTGCGCGGCCCGCACCGACGTCTCCGGGATGAGGAACCCGGCGCAGCCGAAGGCGAGAACGGCGAGCACGGTGAGGACGAGCAACGCGGGACGCACCCCGCCGAGCAGATCCTCCGCGGGACCGGCCATCAGCGACCCGAGGGCCACCCCGCCGGTCAGACAGCCGACGAGCAGCCCGATCGCCCGGCGGCCCGCGTCGCCCTGCACCTTGTCGCGCGTGATGGCGATCTCCAGCGGCAGCCAAGCCGACAGCGGACCGGTCAACACCCGCCCCAAGAGCACAAGTTCGTACGACGGGGCGAGCGCCACGAGCAGCGAGCCGAGCACCACGACACCGAGCGCGATCCGGAGCATCCGCCGGTGGCCGTACATGTCGCCGAGCTTGGTCAGCACCGGCACGCACACCGCAGCAGCGAGCAGTTGCAGGCTCACCACCAGGGCGATGTCGCCCGCGGACACTCCGTGCAGGCCTGCGATCGACGGCAGCAGCGGCGGCACGAAGCCCTGAAAGAAGCCACTGGTCAGCTCGACGAAGGCCATGAAACCGACGACGGCGCCGATCCGGGCCGGCGCGGCGGCCGAGGCCTCGGCGCGTTTCGGGGGTGGCAGGGACACGGGCATACGGGACTCCTGGGGCGCACGGTGGCGGGGCAGTCGGAATTGCGGATCACCGTGCAGCAAGAAGCCGTGACGGGTGCCGATCTGGCTGATATCCGTCACCTGTTACGTTGCCGTGGATGGAATCAGTCACCGCGTCCGAAGCCGATCTGCAGCTGCTGCACGCCCTGCAGATCAACCCGCGGGTGCCCTGGAACGTGCTCGGTGACGTCCTCGGCATCACCCCCTCCACTGCCGCCCGCCGCTGGGCGCGCCTGTCCCAGGAGGGCCTCGCCTGGGTGACCGCCTACCGCCCCGACCTCGCCGGCCAGCTCGGCGACCCGGTGAACGCACTGGTCACCGCCGTCTGCGCGCCGGGCAGGCTGAGCGAGATCGCCTACACCTTCGCCACGCACCCGGAAATCCTCTCCGTCGAGATCGTCTCCGGCGACGGGGACCTCCACCTCACGGTCTCGGCGACCGATCGGCACGCGTTCGCCGAGTACATGCTCGGCCCGTTCGCCGAGGTCGACGGATTGCTGCAGTCCAGTACGTGCTGGGTGACACGGCTCTACAAGGAGGGCAGCAAATGGCGGCTGCGGGCACTGAGCCCGGCCCAGGTGCGCCAACTGCGCAACGCAGCGCCGGCCGACCGGGCCGCGGCGTCACGCACCGCGGTCGATGCGGTGGACGAGCGCATCGTGACCGCCCTCTCGGCCGACGGCCGCGCCTCCTACGCGGCGCTGGCGGAGGCCGCCGCCGTCAGCGAGCCGACGCTCCGCCGCCGCCTGCGCCGACTCCTCGATACCGGCCGGGTCGCCGTCCGCTGCGACGTGGCCTGGGAGGCGGCGGGCTGGCCCGTCCCGACGGTGGTCGCGCTGCGGGTCCCCGCCGACCGGCTCGACGAGACGGCCCGCGCACTGAGCGCCCGCCCGGACACCCGCCTGGTCGCCACCTGCGTCGGCGAGGCCGACCTGCTCGTGTCGGCCTGGCTCCCGTCCCTGGCCGACACGCATCCCTTCGGGCGGATGCTGGCGGAGCAGTTCCCGGGGGTACGCGTGGTGCGCTGGCTCACCGGCCTCCGGGCGGTCAAGCGGATGGGTCAGCTACTGGACGAGCGGGGTCGCGCGGTACGCGATCAGCGGCGGTAGCCGTTCAGTTGGTGCGGTCGGACCAGCCTGCGGGCAGCTCGCCGGGGGCGACGGAGATGACCTCCTCGTCGTCCTCACCGACGTACTCGTCGAGCGTGATGCGGGCGAACTCGGGGACCTCGTAGATCGGGTAGGTCGGGCCCGCGTCGCGGAAGGCGCGCATCTCGTCGAGGTGGTCGTTCTGGAACAGGACGGTGCGCTCACCGTGGTCCTTGATCCAGTGCGGGAAGAAGATGACGCCGTGCAGGACCCGCTCGGCGGGGACGACGGTGACGCAGACCGAGGTGCCGGTGGGCTCGTTCCAGGAGATCTTGTAGACGCCCCGGGTGAGCATCACCAGGTCGACCTTCTGGTCCTTGACCCACCGGCCGCCGACGTGGCCCGTGTGGATGCGGTAGTCGATGGTGGTCGCGTTCTTGACGTACATCTCGTACTGCCAGCCGTTGGCGTACGTGTAGATGAAGCGGTGGCCGACGGCGCCGGAGAGGTCCTGCGTCGGGACGGGGCGCTCGACGGTGGTCGGATATGCGGGCTTGATGGTTTCCATGACTTGATTTTGACACAAAACTATTTTGATGCAAAACCAAACCGGATTCCGGTGCAGAATGTGGCCATGGACAGCACCGACACAGCCATCGAGTTCAGCCGCCTCCTCGGCCCGCTGCGCCGCGCCGTGATCCGCGCGACCCGTACCGCCGAGAACCTCCCCGACCTGCCCGAGGCGCAGATCGAACTGCTGCGGGTGCTCGCCGGCGGGCCGCTCACCCCGCGCCAGGCGGCCGACCGGCTGCGCGTCGCGCCGTCCACCGTCAGCAACCTCGTCAAGGCGATGCGGCCCGCCGGCCTCATCGAGCGCACCACCCACCCCGACGAGGGCCGCACCGCCCTGCTGACGGCGACCGACCACGCTGCCGACCTGCTCGCCCGCTACGACCGGGCCAGCGCCCGCGCCATCACCCAGGGCATCGACCGCCTGAGCCCGGACGACCGCGCGGCCCTGCGTACGGCGCTGCCCGCCCTGACCCGGCTGGCGGCGAGCGTTGAACGGTCCGGAAGTTGAACCGACTGCCCATTGGTCACACGAGCGCGCCGCTGCCATCAAGCGCATGCGGCAGATGGTCACCGAGGGCAAGGTCGACCTCGACCTGATCGACGAGGACACCTACGGCCACTCGTCGGGAGCCAACAGGGGAGGTTCGGCGCTTGTCGCGTGCGGCGGTGCGGAACATGTTGCCGATCATGTGCATACGGTCCTCGACCGTGGCCACCGCCAGCTTCTTGCGCGCCGCGGCCACGAAGGCCTCGATGGCCGAGCGTTGCACCCCGGCGATGACGACAGGTGACGAACCGTCAGCCCATCCAGCACGGATCCAGCACGGGGTACGAAACGGCCGCGTCCACCACTCGGGACGCGGCCGTTTGACCTGCCTATTTGGCAGTAACAAATAGCGATGCTACGGGCGCCATCAGACGTTGAAGCGGAATACATGAGGGCAGATCCTGACCTGCGACGGGAGGTCGATGACGCTTCTGACCAGCTACTTTGCTGTTGGCAAGCGATGGCGTGCGACGACCGCTTTCGACCGTCCTGCGGACTGGTGGTGAGCAGTCGAGCCGCCCCGAGCAGAAGGCCAGCCGTCCTGGCTCCCCGGCAGCGAGGAAGCGCCCGCGCGGCCATCCGGCTCTGGACGCATCCCTGTCGGCCCGGCCGGTAGACCATCGGAGCCCGAACCCCAATCCATTGGATTAAAAGTCCTGGTCAGGGTGTGCCGGGTGGGTCCGGACCGTTCTTCGACGTCCGGACCCACCAGGTCAGAGCACATTCGCTGTGAGGTGCGATCCACCTCATGACGCTCGTGCTCCACCATCCGCTCACGCATCGCTCACGCAAAAAGGCCTGCTGATCTGTTGGACGCTCAGGGGTATGAGCTCGCGCTCAAGTCAGGAGGCCGGCGTCGTCGCCGATCAGGATGGCGGCCCGGCCAACCGTGATCATCACGCAGCCACGAATCTACCCCTCGACGAACGTGACGGTCTCGTCGAGGGGCGCTCGGCCCGTCCGGGCGTAACCCACCGTGACGTCCTCGAAGCCGATCGACATGCCGCAGAAGAGGATGAGCTCGTCCGGGGGTGAGAGGATCTCCGCTACGGTCTTGCGATACACCGACCAGGCCATCTGCGGGCAGCTGTGCAGCCCTTCGGCGCGCAGCAAGAGCATGACGGTCTGCAGATACATGCCGACGTCGGACCATTGAGGTCGGCCCATGTCGCGGTCGATGTAGCAGAACAGGGCGGCGGGCGCACCGAAACAGTCCCAGTTCGCGGCCGCGGCCCTCTGGCGCGCCTCCCAGTCCTCGCGCTCAATACCAAGTGCGCTGTAGCGCTCGTGGCCGAAGGCGGATCGGCGCTCGTGGTAGGGAGACTTCAGTGCGGGCGGGTACATCTCGTACTCCCGCTCGTCCCAGGGGTCGGCTGCGGCCACGCGCTCGCCGGCGCGTCTCTTGAGTTCGGCCAGCGGCCCGCCGGTCACCACGTAGGCGCGCCACGGCTGGAGGTTCGATCCGGACGGCGCCCAGGCGGCGGCGGACAGCACCCGCTCCAGCACCTGCCTCGGGACGGGCCGGTCGGTGAACCCGCGCACGGCCCGTCGGCTCGTGACCGCCTCATAGACATCCAAGATCATCTATCTCACTCATCTGCGCATCCAGCGCCATGCGCCTGCGCCGCGCGCCAGCATTCGACCGCCGCGACGTCCTCGGGGCGTCCTACCCCGAGAGCCGTTTCCCGTCTGTCCCGGAGGGGCCGAATGGGTGCATGCGAGTCCCCCGCCCTCCGCCTGACCGGGGATCGGAGGACCGCAGCGGGATTCCCATCCGACTCACGCCGCCGTACCCGGCGGGCGCAGCGAAAAGACTGCCCAGCTGGAGGGATCTGGGGGGGATACGGAGGGGGCGCGGATGTCAGGAGAGCCAGTCGGTGTAGCGGGTGGCAGCGAGGTGGGCGTTCTTGTCGGTGAGGACGTCGCCCTTGACGACGGCGAACATGCCGGCGGTGGGGTCGGTGACGACGGTACGGTTGTCGCCCCTGTGGGTCAGGGTGATCCGGCCCAGTTCGTCCAGGGTGAGGATCTCGGGGCCGGCGATGTTGCGGATGCCGTTCAGCGCAGCACCGGCGGCGACCTCCGCCACCGCGTCGGCCACGTCCTTGGAGGCGATGGGCTGGATGGGCGTGGCGGGCAGCCGGACGGTGTCGGCGTCGGCGGTCCAGGACATGGCGGCGTCCATGAACTCCATGAACTGCGTGGCTCGGACGATCGAGTAGGGGATCGGCCCGGCCGCGAGGATCTTCTCCTGGAGCGCCTTGGCCCGGTAGTAGTCCAGCTCCGGCACCTGGTCCACGCCGACGATCGAGAGGATGACGAAGGGCCTCTACTACGTGCCGATCTACCAGACGCTCCACGACATGAACTGGACGCTCGTCACCGGCTGATGCGATGGCGGGTGGAGCACCCCCACCCGCCTCCCTCTCTTCGGATCCGCGATGGCAGGCTTAACGCCAGCCATCCGCCGGAAGACTACGGAGTATGCGACCGTGCCCTTGAAGAACTCCCGACGCTTGCGCCGCATGATCTGGGCCGGCGCCGTGTCGGCCTGTCTCGCGGCGGCTGCGACCGGCTGGGTCGCCTGGGACCACGCGCATATCCACGACGCTCCGGTGTCGGGCGACGTACTCATGAGCAACCACGGGCGCACCCTCACCACCCCCATGGATTGGACGGACTGCGAGGACAAACCCCGCCTGGAAGCCCACGAATCCGCCCACTCCATCACGCTGGTGCTGAAGCGGAAACGGCACGATTTCCAGCACGCCGGCGACCCCTGCGACGGCATGCACGACGGACTGGCCACCACCTCCCTCGACCATCCGGTGGGCGACAGGAAGATCACCGACCTGGTCACCGGCTCGGGCATCACTCCCTTCGACGACGCGCACTTGCCCCACCCCCGATACCTGCCGTCCGGCTTCACTCCCGCGGACAACGTCATCAGCCTGGGCAACCGCGCAGACCCGCCGTACACCAGGGGTGCCAAACCCACATGGACCTACACCTATCAACGTAACCGCGATAAGGGAGGGCAGGCCGGAGCCGTGAGCATCACGGCGATCACCGGCGAGACCACCCCCACACAGGGGACCCCGATATCCGTCAACCGTCACCCCGCCCGGCTCCAAAGGACGCCGGGTACCGAACCGACGTGGACGGCAGTGTGGCCGCAGAACGGATACACCATCACCGTCTGGGCAGAAGACCCGTTCATGACTGACGCCGAGTTCCTACGAGTCACGCAAAGCGTGAGGAACTAGGCGAGAGCCTGCTCGGGCGATCATGAACGGAGTCGGATGACCAGGGATGCAACGGTGACTGTGCAGAAGACGACGGAACCCCGTTTGTCCTAGCGCGTAGCGAGGGCCTCGTATGCCTTGAGTTTGTTGATGGCGTGGCCGCGGTCGTCCTGTCTACTGGCACGACGAGAGGGGCCGCCTGATCTGGAGATCCGCCGCCTGCCCCGGCCGGACCACAACATGACCGCCGTCCGCCACCACCACGTCCTGGTCGGCCTGCGCGCCTTGCACGTCCTGACGAACCTCGCAGTCAACCGCTGACAGACGATCTACTCCGCAGACTGCTGCCCACGACCAGCGTGAGCACCCCGAGAGCCGGTCACACCAGCCCTTTGATCTGCGGTTTCAAGTTGGCGGAGGCTCAGTGGGACACCAGGGCCTCCTGATGATTCGATGACTCGACATCACCGAACTGAGCAGGAGGCCCTTCTCTTACGCGCCAGATGCGGAGCGATCACCCGAACGAGGCTGATGCGCGCGGATGTTCGAGCAGCAGCCGTATCCCTCGGTTTGTAGTAAATCGCTTCTTACCCGAGGAGGGACTGCGTCCCGATGACGTTCAGGAGCGCCAGCCGGTCGGCGTCCTCGGTGCCGGGCTGGGCGGAGTAGACCATGATCCGCAGGTCGCTGCCGGTGACGCTGAGGATGTCGCAGTCCAGGGTCAGCGCGCCGACAATGGGGTGGTCGATGGTCTTGCGGGCGGCCTGGTGTTCGCCGACCGCGCCCGACTCCCACAGCCTCTCGAAGTGGGCGCTGCGGCGGCGCAGTTCGGCGATGAGGGCCTTGAGGTTTGCGTCGTCGGGGTAGCGGGCGGCGGTGTGGCGCAGGTCGGCGACGAGGGAGGCCTGCAGGGCGCCCCTGGATTCGGGCGTCTGGCGCACGCGGTGGTCGGGGTTGAGGAAATTGCGCCAGACGCCGTTGAGGTCGTCGCCCTGCCATTCGCCCATGAGAGCCGTGTAGAGGGGGTTGGCGAGCAGTTGGTTCCAGGCGGCGTCGAAGACGGCGACGGGTGTGCCGGCCAGGCGGTCCAGCATGCGGTGGACGCCGGGAGTGATGTGCCGCGGGACCATGCCGGGCCCGGGCGGCGCGAGGCCGGCCAGGCGGAACAGGTGGGCGCGTTCGTCCTGGGTGAGCCGCAGGGCGCGGGCCAGGGCTTCGACGATCTGGGGTGAAGGGCTGGTGGCGCGTCCCTGTTCCAGCCGGATGATGTAGTCGGCGGAGACGCCGGCCAGCTGGGACAGTTCCTCGCGGCGCAGCCCGGCGGCACGCCGGCGACCCCCGCCGGGCAGGCCGACGGCCTGGGGCGGGACGTGATCGCGCCAGTGGCGCAGGGCCGCGCCGAGTTCTGTGGTCGCCATACCGTCGATTGTGGCAAATGAGTCGATGACCAGCCTGGTACTGCCATTCCCAGGAAAACCGGTCTACTGGCTGGTCGCAGGGTCCTCGCCGACCGTGGAGGCATGACACGAGCACGCTTCCCTGAACGACCCGTCGTGGGGTTCATCGGGCTGGGTGACCAGGGCCTGCCCATGGCCACCGCGATCTCCGAAGCCGGCTTCCCCCTGCACGCCTGGGCCCGGCGCCCCACCTCCCTGGACGGCCTCGCCGAGGTCCCCCACCAGCGGCACGACACGCTCAGTGAGCTGGCCGCCGCCTGCGACATCGTCTGCTTGTGCGTGGGCACCGACGACGACGTCCTGCAGCTTGCCGATCAGCTACTCGAAGACCTTCGTCCCGGCGCCATCGTGGTCAACCATGGCACCGGCCTGCCCGGCAACGCCGTCCGTCTGACCGAGCTGTGCGCGAAGGGCGGCGTCGAGGTGCTGGACGCGCCGGTCAGCGGCGAGCGCCCGGCCGCGCAGGAGCGCCGGCTGACCGTGATGGTCGGCGGTCCGCAGTCCGCGGCCGAACGCTGCACGCCGGTGTTCCGCTCGTTCTCCGGCCATGTGGTGCACCTCGGTGACGCCGGGGCGGGTCAGACGGCGAAGCTGTTCAACAACGCGCTGCTGATGATGAACTAGGCCGCGATCGCCGAGATCGTCGACCTGGCCACCCGGCTGGAGCTGGACCCCGCCCGGCTGGTGGAGGTCCTGAAGCTGGGCAGCGCCGCCAGCGCGGCCCTGTCCCTGCTGAACACCATGGTGCGGCCCGACAACGTCGACCACCTCTCCGCCGTCGAAGCCCTCGACATGCAGCTGTTCGACCAGGTCATGCGCCAGGCCGGAATCGACTCCACCCCGGTCACCGAGCGCGGCCTGGCGGGCGCACACGGGCTCACGCAGCTCGTGCACCGCCTGAGTGCCTGAGCCACGACCGCCTTCACTTCGCACAAGGAGGGCCCCTATGCCGGCCGATGACGTGACGCAGCTGGTGCTGCGCGAACGCCAGAGCCGGGACCGCGGCTGGTACACCGAGATGGCGGCCTGCTTCGCCGACGACTCCGTGGTCCAGATGAGCTGGTTTACCGGCAGCGGAGCCGAGTTCGTCCGCCAGACCCGTGCTATGGCCGGGCGCGGCGACTACGCCGTGCACCGGCTCAGTCCACCCGCCGTCCGCATCGACGGCGACCGGGCCCTGGCCGAACTGCCGCTGATCATCGAGTGGCGCATCGGTGTCGACGGCGTGGAGGCGGATCTGGCCTCCGCCTGCCGCTCGCAGTACCGAGCCCAGCGCGGCACCGATGGCCAGTGGCGCATCGCCCGGATCACCTCGATCTACGAGAAGGACACCCTCGTGCCGGTTCTGCCGGGCGCCCGGCTCACCGTCGACCCGGACGAGCTGGCCCGCTACAGGCCCTCCTACCGGTTCCTGGCCTGGTACCTGAACCGCAAGGGCTACACCGTCGGCGACCACCACCTCGGCGACGACCGGCCCGAGGCCGTCGCGGCCCAGTACCGCGCCGAACACGCCTGGCTCCGCCAGGACCCCACCCCGGCCGCTTCGGCCACCCCCTGAAAGGAAACACTCCCATGAGCAAGCTCGCCCTCGTCACCGGCGCCACCTCCGGCATCGGCGAGGCCTTCGCCGAACGCCTCGCCGCCGACGGCTACGACCTGATCATCGTCGGCCGCAACAAGGACCGCCTGGAGGAGTTCGCCACCGCCCACCCCGAGGTCACCGTCCGCACCGTCGCCGCGGACCTGTCCACCGACATCGGCGTCGACACCGTCGCCGACATCTGCGCCACCGAGCCGCTGACCATGCTCGTCAACAACGCCGGAGTCGCCCACTACATGCCGCTGGCCCAGCTGCCCGCCGACAAGGCCCGCGAACTCGTCCACGTCAAGGTCGTCGCACCGACCATGCTCACCCGCGCCGCCGTCGCCGGCATGCAGGAACGCGGCGAGGGACAGATCGTCAACGTGGCCGGGATGATCGCCTTCAGCGGCCCCGCCGACAAGTCCGTCATGCCCCGCCGCGCCGTCTACGCCGGCAGCCTGGCCCACCTCGTCGCCATGTCGCAGACCCTCAGCGCCGAACTGGAGGACACCGGCGTCCAGGTCCAGGTGCTGTGCCCGGGCGTGGTCGCCACCGAGTTCCACACCCGCCAGGGCCTCGACATGAGCGTCGTGCCCCGCATGAGCGCCGAGGACGTCGTCACCGCCGGCCTGCGCGGCCTCGAACTCGGCGAGGTCGTCTGCGCCCCCGGCGTCGAGGACGCCGGCCTGCTCGACGCCGTCTTCCAGGCCGACCTCGCCGCGTTCGGCGGCCAGAGCCCCGCTCTCGCCTCCCGCTACCGGGCCAACTGAACCAGGCCCTCGCCCCCGGCCCCGGCCATGCGGCCGGGACCGGGCGACACGGGAACTGCCGCCTGTCGGCTACTCGAACACCTCCGCCACGGGCCGGATTACCGGCCCTGCCCGCAGGCCGAGGCCCTGCGGCAGCTCATCATGCAGAACTACCACCGCGACCGGCGTGCTACTTGCGCTGGCGTACCGCCGAGGACGAAGGGCTGCCACCCTCCTCCTTGCAAGCGATTCCCAAACCGAAGGTAGGGTCACGTTTTCCCAGGTGAGGTGTGTGGCCGTCGCTCGTTAGGCATGCTCGGGCCGTCGTGTCGGTGCGGGGCCTGCTGGGAGGTGGCGGATGGCGTCGGTGCTGGGGGTGCTGGAGCGGCGTGAGCGGGTGGCGTTGGCTCGGGCGGAGGAGGCCGCGCAACGCGCGGTCATCGCTCGCGAGGAGACCGTCGAGGCCCTGGCCGAGGCGGCCGATGAAGCCGTTGTATCCGAGGCGCCGACGGCCGTTCGGAGCTGGACGCGGACGGAGCAAGCACGCCACAGTGGGACACCCGGGCCTCCTGATGGTTCGTTGACTCGCCATCACCGAACTGTGCGGGAGGCCCTTACCCTTCTCCTATGCGCCGACTGCGGAGCGATCACCCGAACGAGGCTGATACGCGCGGAAGTTCGAGCAGTAGCCATATCCCTCGGTTTGGAAATCGCTTCTCACCGTAGACGTTGTTGTTCGCGGCGGTGCCGCCGCATGTGGTGTCCGCGACGTCGTGGGCGCTGTGGTCGAGGATGCGCTCGGTGGTGGCGACGTCGCCCCGCAGCGCCGGGGACGCCGACGTCCGCGCCCCAGGAGTTGTTGACGACGTCCGGCGCGAGTTCGGGCCGCGGGTTCTCCCCACGCTCCGCCCGCGGCGGGCGGCACGGTTGTCCTTGGCCCGAACCACGCCGCTGCGCACGGCCACGCTGGATGTTCGTGCGCCAGTCCAGTTCGCCGCGCGGCCCGCGCGGGCGTCCGAGACGCGGGCGCGGACGGCCAGGCGCATAGCCGGCCGTAGGCCAAGCCGCGCCCTGTCACCGCGAAGCTCAGTTCACGGGCCTCCCACGCCACTGCCACGGACTTCACCGCATGGCCGCCAGGCCATTCCGGCCGTGCCCCGTGCCACGAAGGCACAGCCCCTGAAGGTCAGCCTATGACGCCCGGTGCCCTCCCGCAGCGGGTCATGGCGCCCGGCGTATGCGGCGGGTGCCGCCACAAGAGGAACTACCGTCGGTGAACGCCGCGCAAGCGGCAGCCGCCGGGCTCACGTTCGCCGCTCGGGAAGTCCATGAGCGCCCATTGAGACTGGCGGTATTCGCGCGCAGACCTGCCCTGGTCGCGCTCCGCGCCGACACGCTCCGCGGCCGAGGCGGGGTGCCGGGCCCCATGGCCCGGTGGCCCTCTGCACCACGGACCGTCCAGTTTTCGTGATCGGCGTCCGCCCTCACGCGTCTCATAAGCATGCATGTGACACGACAGATCAGCCGACGCGCCATACTCAAGGCCGCGGGCATCACAGCCGGAGCCGCCTCAATCGCCACCGCCGCCACCCCCTCGGTCGCGGCGGGCGGGGCCTTCGCGCACCCCGGCCTCCTCCACACCGGCCCCGACCTCGCCCGTATGGCCGCCAAGGTGAAGGCCGGCGCCTCCCCCTATACCGCCGGGTACGCGAAGCTGACCGCCAACCGGCATTCGCAGAGCGGCTGGACGCCCAATCCGCAGGCCATCGTGTACAGGGGCACCGTGTACAGGGGCACGGGCAACCCGCAGAACTACGGGGCCCTGTATCACGACATCCACGCCGCGTACCAGAACGCCCTGCGCTACCACGTCAGCGGCGACAGCTCCCACGCCGACACTGCCGTCGCGATCCTCAATGCCTGGTCGGCAAAGCTGACGAAAGTCGACGGCAGCGCCGACCGGTTCCTGGCCGCCGGGATATACGGGTACCAGGCCGCCAACGCAGCCGAACTCGTCCGCGACCACAGCGACTTCGCACTCGAAAGATTCCAGAAGATGCTGCTCGACGTCTTCTACTCGGTGAGTGAGGATTTTCTCGTCAACCACAACAACGGCACCCCGGCCCCCCACTACTGGCCCAACTGGGACCTGTGCAACATGGCCTGCGCGCTGGCCACGGGCATCTTCTGCGACGACCAGGCCAAGGTCGAGCGGGCCGTCGAGTACTTCAAGCACGGCGACGGCATGGGCTCGATCAAGCACGCCATCCCGGTCGTGCACGACGACGGGCTCGCCGAGTGGATGGAGGCCGGGCGCGACCAGGGGCACTCGCTGATGGGCGTCGGCCTGATGAGCACCATCTGCGAGATGGCCTGGAACCAGGGCATCGACCTGTACGGCTACGACGACAACCGCTTCCTCAAGGGCGCTCAGTACGTGGCCAAGTGGAGCCTGGGCGGAAATGTGCCGTACACGCCCTACGCCCTCGTGGACCATCGGCCGGGGATCCAGCACCCCACCAACGTCGCCACCGCCAGCGCGACGCAGATGCGGCCGGTCTGGGCCATGGCCGCCAACCACTACACCAAGCGGCGCGGACTGTCTGCCACGTACCTCACGCAGATCGCCGCCAAGGCCGCGCCCGAGGGCGGCGGCGGGGACTACGGGCCCAACAGCGGCGGGTTCGACCAGCTCGGCTTCGGGACGCTGGCGTTCACGCGGGACAAGGCAACGGACACCAAGGCCGCCCCGAAGCCGGCCGCTTCCGCCTCCCCCGCCGTTGGGGGCGGCCTCGCCGCGACCGGTTCCGGGGAGATCGTCGGGTGGACGGCCGCTGTGGGCGTCACCGCCGTCGCCGGCGGCCTGCTCTTCCTGCGCCGCCGCGACCGGGGGCGCCACGGGGCGTCGTAGCCACGGGGCGTCGTAGCAAGATGTAGCACATTCCCGGGATCTGTTACATCCCGACCATGTGTCACATCCCCAGGGGCTCCTCCAGGGTCTGGTCCGCGAAACCGGGTGTATCCGGCCCTGGCCCCTGGTTCCCTGTCGGCTGTCCTGCTCGCCGGGACGGCCGATCCGGCAGAGGTTGCTCGGCCCAGATCGTCTTGCTGGGGCGGACGATCAGCCGCATGCCCTTGGGCCAGCCGTCGCGGGCGTTCAGGTAGGTCAACTCCCGGCCTGGTAGGCCGCTTGGACGTCGCCGTCCTGTGTCAGCGAGGTCTCCCACGCCTGCTCGGGGAGCCTACGCGATCGCCGCCTCGTTCTCCGGTCCGCTCGCAGTTCCATCGCGAGGCTCTCGCCGGGGTTCGCCAGCCGGCTGCCCAGCGGGTGGAAGCTGAGCGTGCCCTTGAACGTGGCCGCGGCCCCTTGCTTCCTGGACGCGCTCGTGATGACGGTGGCGTCCAGGCCGACGACGATCCAGCCCCTCAGCCTCCGTTCGGCGACCGTGAGCCACGGGAAGCCGCCGGGCCGCCGGTGGAGCAGCATCCACACATGCCGGCGCACCCGCCGCCGTACCTTCACGATCCGTATCAGGGTCTTGCCGTCCGGTTCGGCCAGCAGGCGGCGCATCGTCGAATCCGAGGCCGCAGGGCCGAACACGGCTCTGACGGTGGAGCTGAAGCTGCTCGGCCTGCAACAGGCTCCACCGCCCGGGCAAGTCCTCAATACCCCTTGCGCCTCGTCCTGCCCGACGGGCGACGTAGGTGGCATGGAGAACTTCTCCGGGTTTTTGAGATCCCGGTGGCCGGCCACCGGTCTTCACGTCCGTAAGGATCACCAGCACTTCAGGAAGCACCCTGACTCGATGAAGCGTTCTTGGCACCTTGTCCTGGCGTCGGCCCTCGTCGCGGGAGCCGTCACACCGGTGGTTGCGGTGGGCAGCGCAGTCGCCGCAGACGGCGACATCACCTCGGCTGTCCTGGCGAACCGTGATGTCGTCCTGACCGGCGACGCGGTCGTGCGCGTCCCGCAGGGAACCCACACGTATACCGGCGTGATCAGCGGTGAGGGAGCCCTTCGCGTGTCCGGCACCGGCACACTGGTCCTCGCCAAGGACAGCACCTTCACCCTGCCGCACTCCCGGCAGCACCAGAGGGTCCAGATCCCGGGCGGCAACCACCCGTACGTCGTGGTCGGCAGTCCCGACGAGCCCGCGGTCACCGTGGACGCGGGGGCAACCCTCCAGTACGGCACCGGCGGTACGACCGGCCTGATCGGGTCCTTCCCGTACAACACGCCCGGTTACCAGCAGAACCAGGACAACATCCGGGTGGACGGCACACTGCGTCTGTCGCTGACCCGGCTGTTCAACCTGGGCATCATCAGCGGCTCCGGCCTGGTCACCCAGCCCCGGAACATGTGGGGAACGCTCCAGATCTGTGGCACCAACCCGTTCTCCGGCATCTTCGACAACGGCACGGGCGTCAACTTCGCGAGCACCACCTGTGCCGCCGACCTGCCAAGCGCCCGCTCCGTCGTCAACCGCGGTTCATGGATCATCGACACCCCGCTCAACCACACTGTCGTACAGCGGCAGAACTTCTACAGCCACGAGTACGGCAACGACGTCAATGTGCACTCCCGCCCGGGCAGCAAGGTGATCCTCACCGGCGTCTACAGCTGGAGTGACAGCGGCGACGGGGCGGCGCCGTCGCTGAGCGACCTCGGACTGAACTGGCGGCCCGTGGCCCACAAACTGAACAAGCGCGGCACCAACATCGAGGGCGCCGACGTCCAGTGGGGCGACGGGACCACGCACCAGATCTTCATGCCCGGCACGGCGCAGACGGTCTACATCAACCTGCACGCCAGACGGCAGCGCTCCCGGCTCACCTTCGACTACAACGGACCGGTAACCCTGGGCGCGCCCATCGGCGGCGGCATGTATCACGACACCCTCGGCGCTCCCGGCGCCGGGGACGTCGTCATCGCCGGCACCAGCGGCAACGACGTGACCTTCGCAGCAGCGCAGTACTACGACGGATCCACCACCATCGACAGGAATGCGACCCTCCGTCTCGGCTCCGGGACCGCGGGCGGCGACGGGAGCCTCCACACCGGCGGAGCCCTCGACAAAGTGATCGACAACGGTTCACTCGTGCTCCGCAACACCAGGACACGCACCACCCTCCCGGCAGTGACCGGTGCCGGATCGGTGACGCAGAACGGAGCCGCGGCCACCACCGTCACCGGCGCCGCCTACACCGGCGCCACCACCGTGGCCAGAGGCAGCCTGATCGTCTCCGGGACCTCTCTGCGGACATCCAGCGCGGTCGCTCTGACCGGTCCCTCGGCCGTCCTGGATCTCAGCAAGGCACGCGACACGACCCTGCGCACGCTGCAGGTCGTCACAGGCGCGAAGATCCTTCTTTCCCGGAACTCCACCGAGCTGACCGTCGGTTCGACGACCGCAACAGTCTCCGGCACCGGTCTCACCATCGGCGGGGCGCGCTTCTCCGTCAGCCGGGCCGGCGCCCACACCATGCTCACCGCCCTCACGCCCACCACAGCCGCACACCCGTCCTCCGCCGCGACAGGACCGGCGCCCTCCCCGGCCCGGACCGGCCGAGCGGCCACCCCCCTGGGCGCCTCCACCGGCACCATGGCGGACACCGGCAGCAACTTCGGTGCTCTGTGGGCCGTCACAGGACTGGCGGGCGTCGTTCTCACCGGCGTCGCCGCGGTCTTCGTCTTCGTCCGCGGCCGCTCGCGTCTGCGTACGTCCCCGCGTCACTCCCGCTGATCCCCGGCCGCCACGGATTCCACCGGCCCGCCCATGGCTGTCAGCGCTCACACCTTACGATGACATCGCTGCCACGGTGTGTGTGATACCGACGGCGATTGCCCGAGGACCCCCGCAACCCGGCTCGGTCGGCGCGAGCGGGGCATCGTACCCGCGTCAGATCGAAGGGAGACCCGATGCCAAGGCATGCCGCGCCCGCGGCCGACGTGATAGCCGCGGCTCGGGCCGGCGATCGCGGCGCCCTGGAAGAGCTCAGCTCCCGGACGCTTCCGCTGGTCTACAGCGTCGCGGCGCGTGCGCACCCGTACCGCGACGACGTCGACGACATCGTCCAAGAGACGATGATGCGCGTCCTGCGCGGCATCGGGGGACTGGAGCGCCCGGAGGCGTTCCGGTCCTGGGTGATCACCATCACCGTGAACGAGGTCCGCGACCACATCCGCAGGCGCGGCCGGAGGGAGACGACGGGAGCGGCGTTCGACGCGGCTGAGCACCGGCCCGACCCGGCCGCCGACTTCGCCGAGGGGGTCATCCTCAACCTGCGGCTGTCCGGGCAACGCGAGGAGTCCGTGCGCGCGACCCGTTGGCTCGACGAGGACGACCGGGAGCTGCTGTCACTGTGGTGGCTGGAGACGGCCGGCCGACTCGCCCGGGCCGAGCTCGCCTCCGCTCTGGACATGACCGGCCACCAAGCGGCTGTACGGGTGCAACGCATGAAGGAGCGCCTGCACACCTCCCGCGTCATCGTCCGAGCCCTCGCGGCCAGGCCCGCATGCGGGGAACTGACCCGGCTGACCCTGGACTGGAACGGGGCCCCCAGCGGCCTGTGGCGCAAACGCCTCGGCCGCCATGTGCGGCAATGCCCGCGGTGCGTCCGCCACGAGGAAGGCATGCTGGCCCCGGAAGGACTGCTGGCGCCCCTGGCCCTCCTGCCCGTGCCGGCGGCACTGCTGGCCTGGCGCCCGTGGCTGTCCGCGGGAACGCACGCCACGGCGGCCGGCCATGCCGGCACCACGACCACTTCAGGCACCAGGGGTTCCGCGACGGCGGGGACGGCAGGGACCGCAGGGACGAGCCTCACCGCGAAGGCCGTGGTGGCGGCGAGTGCGCTGCTCGCCGTGGGCGGTGGCGTGCTCGTGTACGCGGCCCCATGGTCCAGCCCGTCGGCGCGTCCGGCCACCGCCCCGACGGCTTCCGGCCCGGCACCCGCGCCCTCGCTCACCGCATCCGCATCCGCATCACCGTCACGGCCGGCACCGCTACGGGGCTCGGCCGTCTCGCATCCCTCGCCCCGGCCGCGGTACGGGTCCGTGGTCGACGCCGTGGACAGCGCGCCACCGCCGGACCGGCCGCCCGCCGCATTGCCCCACCGCCCGCAGACCACGGTGACGATGACGGGGCTCAAGAGACACCTGGACGGCTACCAGCTCGTCCACCGCGGGGACACGGTGGTACTGCGCGGGAAGGGCTACTTCACCGTCCACTGGGACGTGATGTACGGGCTGCGCCCCGGGCTGCTGACCATGCCCTCGTGGACCGGACTGCGAGGAAGGCTGTTCCACGTGGCCTCGGGCGGCGGCCACCGCATGGACGACCGTCAGCCGGGCGCGACCGCCGGCGGCACCTGGATGGGCAACCGGCAGCAAGGACTGATCATCCTGCCGCCGGGAGCCCAGCAGATGTGGCAGAACGAGTACTACTACCTCGACGGCAGCGTCACACTCCACCTCAACGAAACCCAGGCCGACTACAACCTCGACGTCCTGCCCTCCTCCTGGCAGGAGACAGCCGACGACATCGCCAGTCCCCCGGCCCCGCACTCCGCCGACCGCGAACGGTACGGACTCGTGCGCGACACCGGCCGCGACGACGCCCCCGTACCGCAGTACACCACCCGCTCCACGCCGACCGACGCGGGCACCGTGCCCCAGCGCTCCGTCGTGTCCTGACCACGGGCGGTTGCCCAGGCGGGGCGGTGCCCTTGCCGAAAACTTGTCTGCCCTGGTGGGAGCCGGTGTGCGGTTCGGCGACCGCGGCCGCTTGCGCCTGTGCTCTCCCGCAGTTGGCGATCGCTGCGACATGGTGATCGGTCATGCTGCTGCGACTGGCCTATTTCGGCGTCACGAACGCGTTAGCCATGCTGCGTCTGCTGGCGATGAGCGACAGGGACAAGGACGTCTGGCTAGTGGCTCGTCTCGGATCCTTGGGTGGATAACTCTGTAGGCTGCCAACTGGTCTTGATCACTGTCGTGGACGTACGGCCTGGTGTGCTCGTGGAGGAGGATTGGCGCGTGGCGGAGAAGCCCGTGCGGAACTCGGTGTCGCTGGGTGTGTTCCTCGCCGTGGCGGCTCACCCCGGGGTGGCGTTCAGCGTTGTCGAACTGGCGGGTCGCGGAATCACCGCAGACGCGGCTGCAAACCGTTGGGTGCTTGAGGTCGGGAAACCTTCCTTGGACGGCTACACGCTGTCCGACAAGATGATCGAGCTCGGCGAGCTGGAGGATCAGCTCGTTGAACTGTGGCAGGAGTGTGGGACTGGCGAGGTCGACGCGGCGGCCTTCGAGACCCGTCTGGCGGAGATCGTCGAAGCCATGGAGAAGTGGCCGTCACTCCCGGAGGCGCCCGTGGAGGACTTCTCAAGCCGCCTTCGCCGGGTACTGGGCCCAGGCACGGATGGGTGAGTCGGGGGCGAAGTTGGTCTTCGGTTGGGCCCGGGCGTTGCGCCAGCGGATGTACGCGGCGATGGCGGCGTTCTGCTCGCCGTGGCTGCGGTGGTCAGTGCCGTTGAGGGCGAAGTAGCGCAGGGCGGCGAACTCGGACTCGATCCAGTTCAGCCATGATCCATAGGTCGGCAGGAAGACCAACTCGACGTCATGGGAAGCCACCCAGGCCCGGACGTTCGGGTGCTTGTGCGGGGAGAAGTTGTCCAGCACGACGTATAACTTCTCTCCGGGCCAGCGGGCGTGCAGGGCTTTGAGCAGGGACAGGAACTCGCGCCATCGCTTTCGCCGGCGGATGCGGTAGTACATCTTGCCGGTGGCCAGGTCGAGGGCTGCGAGCATGTGCATGACGCCGTCGTAGCGGTTGTAGGTGGCCCGCAGCCGGCGCGAGGAGGCTGCCGGTCGCCATGCCCTGCCTTTGCGGGGCATCAGGTTCAGCGGGCCGAACTCGTCCATACACACTACCCGGCCGTCGTCGGGCGGGGTGTCGTAGAGGGCCAGGATGCGGTGCATCTTGGCGATGAAGTCGGGGTCGTTCGAGGACTTCCAGGTCGTAGTCGTCTGCCAGGAGACCTTGCCCTCGCGCAGTATCCGCCGCAGTGTCTCGCGGCTGATCGCAGGGACTACTGCCTGTTTGACCAGATGCTCGGCCAGCTTGGTCAGGCTCCAGGTGGAGAACGAAGCGATCTTCCAGTCGGCGGGGGACGTCCGGGCGATCAGGCAGATGTGCTCGCGCGTCTGGCTACTGATCGTCCTGGGGCGTCCCCTGCTCCATTTTGGGTCCAGAGCGTCGAATCCCCGCCCGTTGAAGGCGTGGATGACGTCGCGCACACAGTCGGCGCTGACCTGCATCAACAAGGTGATATCCGGTACGGATTGGCCTTGCGCGGACATCAGCACGACGATCGCCCGCCGTAGCTTCACCGGGTCCTTGGCGGTTCGGCTGATCCGCTGCAGCCGACGCCCTTCCTCCATGCTCACCGGCCGGACGAACACTCCCGGACGACGCCCCACGACGACCTCCGCGATCACAGCTTGAAGGCAGCCTGCCGTGCAACGGACGAAGGGTCAATTGACTGGTCAAGGCTCCGAGACGAGCCACTAGAAGCCGCCGAAGGACCACGCGATCGCCTGAACAGTGCCTCACTCCCGAGCCACCGCCAGAATCGGGCATACCGGTTCAGAATGTCCTCTCACACCGTGCGTCCGACCAGGTAACACCAAACGCGGACAACGGCGCATGGACCCACAGTGGCCAACGGGTGAATCCTCCCTCTGTCATGTCAACAGCTCGGCCCAGCGCATCGGTGTGGGGACTCGGCCCGCCAGGTGCCGATTGACTGGCGTATGTGGCGCGCGGGCCGCATACGCCGGAGCTCCCCGGCGCGGCAGCCTCGTGTCAGTTGTCGCTCGCCAGCAGGCCGCGGGAGCGGAGTACATGGCGCTCCAGCGGCGCGAAGACGATCAGCTCGATGCTGATACCGACCAGCAGGATGAGGATGATGGTGGCCAGGACGGCCGGCATGTCCTGTGCCTCGCGGGCGTTCTCCAGAGCCCGGCCGAGGCCCAGGCCCAGGGAAGGTGAGCCGGCGATCAGCTCGGCTGCCATCAGTGAGCGCCAGGCGAAGGCCCAGCCCTGGCGAAGGCCGGCGACGTAACCGGGCAGTGCCGCGGGCAGCAGGATGTGCCGGATGCCGTGGATTCCCGTCGCGCCCATGGTGCGCCCGGCGTGCAGGTGAACGGGCTGCACGCGGTCGATGCCCGCGACGAGGCCTCCCGCTATGGACGGTACGGCGCCCAGCAGGACCACGGCATAGACGGCGGCGTTGCTCAGCCCGAACCAGAGGATGGCGGCGGGTACCCAAGCCACGGACGGGATGGCTTGGAGTCCCGTCAGTATGGGGCCGATCGCAGCCCTGACGGAGTTGACCCGGCCGATGACCAGGCCCAAGGGGGACGCGATGATCACGGAGGCCAGGAAGCCCAGGACGCCGCGCGAGACACTGGTCCAGACCACGCCGAGGGTGGTGCCTTCGAGCCACTGCTCGTGGAGGCTGTCCCACACGTCCAGCGGGCCGGGCAGCAGGTCGGCGCGCTGGACGTGCGCCATGCAGAGAAGCTGCCACGCTGCGAGCACCAGGAGCACCGCCGTTACGGGCGGCACGATCCTCCCGAGCAGCAGTCGGGGCAGAGCGCGCTGCCGGACGGCGGTGGTCTGCAGGACATCGAGCCCCATGGCCATGCCTGCGCCGCCGAACGCATCGCGAGGCGTGGAGTCTGCGGTGGACGTCGTGGTGCAGGCGTCAGTCACGGCCATGGAGGCTGACCTCCTTGCGAAGCTGGTCGGTGATCTCCTTGCAGAGCCCGGCCAAGGCGGCCGACTCGGTCCGGCGAGGCTGTGGCACGTCCACGGCCCATTCCCGGGCCACGCGGCCCGGGCGGGAGGAGAGGAGCACCACGCGCTGCGCGAGATGAACGGCCTCGCGCACGTCGTGGGTGACGAAGACGACGGAGAACCCCTGTCCGGCCCAGATGCGGATCAGCTCCTGGTGCAGTACGTCACGCGTGATGGCGTCCAGCGCGGCGAACGGCTCGTCCATCAGCAGGACCTGCGGGGCTTGGGCCAGCGCACGGGCCAGCGCGACGCGCTGCCGCATGCCACCGGAGAGTTCGTGCACACGCTTACGATGGGCGCCGCACAGCCGTACGATCTCCAGCAGCCGCTCCGCCTCGGCACGGCGTTCGGCACGCGGCACGCCGCGCAGGCGCAGCGCCAGCTCGACGTTGCGACCTGCCGTCAGCCAGGGCAGCAGGGCGTGCTCCTGGAACATCAGCGCGGGGCGCCCACCGGGCACCTCGACACTGCCTTGAGTCGGCCGGTCCAGGCCGGCGACCAGGTTGAGAAGGGTGGACTTGCCGCAGCCGGAAGCGCCGAGCAGGCAGACGAACTCCCCGGGGGCGATGTCCAGGCTGATGTCCTCCAGTACCGGAGCCGCGGGGCCCGGTCGGCCGAAGGTCTTGTGCACATGCGCGAGCCGGACGGCAGGACCGGTTCCGGCGACCGGACCGGCTCCGTCAGGGGATGCGGCGGCCGCACGACCGAGTGGCGTGGCGATGGCCATGCCGGTCACCTCTCTTCCGGTTCTTCGACGGGGGACCGGCCGGCCGCGGTGAGCACCTTGTCCAGCAAGGACAGGTCGTAAATGCCGGTGAGGTCGGGCTGCTTGAGGAATCCGGCGGTCTGCGCGTGCTGCGCCTCCTGCCGGAGCGTGGCGGTCAGCGGGTCGTCGGTGACGGTGATGTGCGACCAGGCCAGGTTCAGCACTTTGGCGGGCAGTGGTTTGCCGCTGAGAGCGGTCAGTGCTGCGTTGGCGTCCGCCTTGGCGCGGTCCGGGTGGGAGTTGATCCAGGCGTTGGTGTCCATCGAGGCTTTGAGTACTGCCTCCACCACGTCCGGGTGAGCCTTGAGGAAGGTCTGCGAGACGATCACGTTGGTGGTGACGAACCTGCCGCCGGGCCACAATGACGCCTCGTCGACGAGCACCTTGCCGCCCTCGGCGACGAGCTTGGCCGCGGTCGGCTCCGCCACCCAGGCGCCGTCGATCTGCCCGGACCGGAACTCCTGCGGGGTCAGGGCATTGTCGCTGCGGATGACCGAAACGTCGCCTGCGCCCGAGGACGCGTTCTCCTTGAACCGCTTGGACGCCAGGAAGTTGAGCAGGGCCACGTCCTGGGTGTTGCCGAGCTGCGGGGTGGCGATCTTCTTGCCCTTGAGGTCCGCGACGCTCTTGATCTTCGACGGGTCGACCACCAGCTCGGCGCCGCCGGAAACCGACCCGGAGATGATTCTCAAGCTTCGCCCGCCGGACCGCACATAGCCGTTGATCGCGGGTGAGGGGCCGATCCAGCCGATGTCGACGGCGCCCGCGTTGAGTGCCTCGATCTCCGATGGGCCGGCGTTGAACACCTGGGGCTCCACCTTGGTGCCGCCGAGGTCCTTTTGGAACAGTCCGTCGTGGAGGCCCACCAACGGTGTGACATGGGTGAGGTTGGCGAAGTAGGCAATCTTCACGTTCGAGGCGGAGAGCCGGGTCGAGGATCCGGGCCCGGACCCTGATCCGGCAAGCGCGTCCGCCGCCGTGCCCGGGGCTGCCTTGGATCCGTAACCGCAGCCGGCCAGACCCAGCAGTGCGGCTCCGGCCAGCCACACGCCCATGAGACGCCGAAAGCGGGAGATGTGGAGGATCGCGGTCATGTGAGTACCTCACGAACGGGTTCATTCGCCGTCGGGGAAAAAGCCTCTCCCACCATGCCCGCGGTCCGGGTGGTGCCGTCCGCTGGGTCGATGAGCAGGAACGACCCGGTGCTGCGGTTGGCGGCGTACGAGTCCAGGGCCAGCGGCTCGGCGGTGCGCAGCACCAGCTGCCCGGTCTCGTTGGCCCGCAGCGCCTCCGGGCGCTCCCGGCGCTCCAGGGTCGACACATCCAGCAGGTAGGGGACGTCCTTGACGATCGCGCGCACCGTGCGGGTGGTGTGCTTGAGCAGGACGTGGTCGCCGACCCGCAGCGGGCGCTCGTCGAGATGTGTGACCGTGGCCTCGATGTCCCGGACCGGCTCGGGCACCGTGCCGGACACGATCAGGTCGCCGCGAGAGACGTCGATGTCGTCGGCCAGGGACACGGTCAGGGACTGTGGCGCCCACGCCTCCTCGACCGGCTCGCCCAGCAGGTCGAGACCGGCGACGGTGGTCGTCAGCCCGGCCGGCAGCACGGTGACGCGGTCGCCGACCCGCAGGGCGCCGGATGCCAGGCGGCCGGCATAACCGCGGTAGTCGGGGTGTTCGGCGGTCCGGGGACGGATGACGTACTGGACGGGAAAGCGAGTGCCCAGAGCGGCGGCACCGGAACCGACCGGGACGGCTTGCAGGTGTTCGAACAGGGTCGGGCCGCCGTACCAGTCCATCCGGGCGGAGGACTCCACGACGTTGTCCCCGGCCAGTGCCGAGACTGGAATCGAGGTGATGCCCGGGATGCCGAGGCGGTTCGCGAAGGTGCCGAACTCTTCGGCGATCGCGGCGAACACGGACTCCCGGTAGTCGACCAGGTCCATCTTGTTCACGGCGAGGACGACGTGCGGGACGCGCAGCAGCGCGGCGATCACGGCGTGCCGACGGGTCTGCTCGACGACGCCGTTGCGCGCGTCGACCAGGATCACCGTCAGCTCGGCAGTCGAGGCGCCGGTGACCATGTTGCGGGTGTACTGCACATGGCCAGGGGTGTCGGCGAGTATGAACCGTCTGCTTGTGCTCGCGAAGTAGCGGTAGGCCACGTCGATGGTGATGCCCTGCTCGCGTTCGGCGCGCAGTCCGTCCGTCAGCAGTGCCAGATCGGGTGCGTCCTGGCCGCGGTTGCGGGAGGCGTGCTCCACAGCCTCCAGTTGGTCCGTGAGGACCGACTTGGAATCGTGCAGCAGTCGGCCGACAAGCGTCGACTTGCCGTCGTCGACCGACCCGGCGGTCGCGAACCGCAGGGTGTCGACGGAGGCAGCGGTTGTCGTCATGGTGGCGGTCATGGCTAGAAGTACCCCTCGCGCTTGCGGTCTTCCATCGCGGCCTCGGACAGCTTGTCGTCAGCACGCGTGGCGCCGCGCTCTGTCAGACGCGACGCCGCGATCTCGGCGATGACCTTCTCGACGGTGTCGGCGTCGGAATCGACGGCACCGGTGCAGGACATGTCGCCGACGGTGCGGTAGCGGACCCGCCTTGCCTCGACGGGCTCACCGGCCCTCGGCCCGCCCCAGCCACCGGCCGTCAGCCACATGCCGGCCCGCCGGAAGACCTCGCGACGGTGGGCGAAGTAAAGAGACGGGAGTTCGATCTCCTCGCGGGCGATGTACTGCCACACGTCCAGCTCGGTCCAGTTGGACAGTGGAAAGACGCGCACGTGTTCACCGGGCGCATGCCGGCCGTTGTACAGGTTCCACAGTTCGGGCCGCTGACGGCGGGGGTCCCAGCCGCCGAACTCGTCCCGCAGCGAGAACACCCGCTCCTTGGCACGGGCCTTCTCCTCGTCCCGGCGCCCGCCGCCGAACACCGCGTCGAACCTCTCGGACTGGATCTTCTCCGTCAGCGGCAGCGTCTGCAGGGGGTTGCGAGTCCCGTCGGGCCGTTCGCGCAGCACACCCCGGTCGATGTAGTCCTGTACAGAGGCCACATGGAGGCGCAGCCCATGTGCGGCCACCACACGGTCCCGGTACTCCAGCACCTCGGGGAAGTTGTGTCCGGTGTCCACATGCAGGAGCCCGAACGGCACCGCAGCGGGCCGGAAAGCCTTCAGCGCCAGATGGAGCATCACGATGGAGTCCTTGCCGCCCGAGAACAGCAGCACGGGGTTGTCGAACTCTCCCGCCACCTCACGGAAGATGTGCACCGACTCCGCTTCGAGGGCGTCCTGGTGGGAAAGCCGGTACCCGGGACCCGGCAGGGGCGCGGTGGCGTGCTGCCGCTCGTGTCCGACTGATCGGTCGATGACGGTGGTCATGCGATTCCCCGTTCCCTGAGAAGGCTGTGGACGGCGGCCGCGGACTCCCTCGGCGTCTGTGTGTGGGCCTCGATCCGCAGGTCCGGTGCGGTCGGCGCCTCGTACGGGTCATCGACACCGGTCAGGCCGGCGAGCCGGCCTGCGGCCTGCTGTGCGTACAGCCCCTTCACATCGCGCCGGCTGCACACCTCGACCGGTGTGGCCACGTGTACCTCCAGATACGGGGTCCCCTGCGCGGCGTGGTGCTCCGCGACGGCGGCGCGGGAGGCCGCGTAGGGGGCGATCACCGGGGCCAGTACGAGGACGCCGTGGGAGGCCAGCAGTTCGGCGACGTACCCGATGCGGGTGACGTTGGTGTGCCGGTCCTGCGGGGAGAAGCCGAGCCCGGCGGAGAGGAAGCCGCGCACCTCGTCCCCGTCCAGCACCTCCACCCGGTGGTCCTCTCCGCTCAGCCGCTCGGCCAGCGCCAGCGCGATGGTGCTCTTCCCCGCGCTGGGCAGGCCGGTCAGCCACACGGTGGCGCCCGGTCCGCGAACGTCACCGGTCATCGCGCGGCTCCCTGTTGCCGGAGTCGCCGTACCAGTTCTCGTGCCAGTGACGTACCAGGTCCGGCCATGCCTCGGTGGCGCCGACGGGAAGGTAGGTGCGCCGGATGGCGTGCGGGGCACGGGGCCAGGGGAGGGCGGGCGAGCGCACGGTCCCGAAGCCGAGGACACCAGGCGGGAGCAGGGGCTCGGCAGGTATGCCGCCATAGGGATACGCGAAGAGGTCAGGACGGCGGCCGTAGCGTTCCTCGATGGTCTGGAGGGAGCCCTCGACCTCGTCGCGGGCTTCTGCATGGCCGATCCGGTCCAGGTGTGGGTGGGTCCGGGTGTGGGCGGCGATGATGTGTCCCGCCTCGGCGAATGCGTCGCACTGCTCCCAGGACAGGAAGTCTTCACGGGGATTGGTGGAACGGTCCGAGATCCGGCCGGTGTTGACGAAGAACACGGCGCGGACTCCGAACGCGTCGAGGACCGGCCGGGCGTACACGGCGTTGTCCCGGTAACCGTCGTCGAAGGTGATCAGCACGCTTGGCTCGGCCGGGCGCACGGGACCGCCGGGTGCGAGCAGATCGGACGGGCTGTACGGGCGGAACCGTTCCAGTACGGTCTCCAGGCCGCGCGCGAAGCCGTCCGGTGCGAGCGCGGTGTAGTGCTGGACGGCCGGGTTGACGTGGTGGAAGTAGAGCACGAGGGGCCAGCCGGGTGCGGTGCCGGTGGCGGGTTGGTGCTCTGCTGCGATGCCGGGAAAGTGCGGCGCGGGACGCACGGGGGTGGTCGTTGCCGGGGTGGTCATGCCGCTCCGATCGTGGCGGGGCCGAGTGCGGGTACGGCCAGGTGCATGCGTTCCTCGATGGCGGCGCCGAGGGACTCCATGTCGTGTGCGTGCCAGTGGTCGATGCTGTAGCGCAGACCCATCTCAAGGCGGTCGCCGACGATGTCGGCCTCGGCCATGACGAGGTAACGCTCGGTCTGGGTGGGCGACCGGTGTGCGCCGAAGCTCTCCTGAGCGGAGGTGAGCACGCTTCCGGGCCTGCGCTGTTCCAGCCGCAGGATGTGCCCCCGGAAGTTGAGGCGTACCTGCGGGCGGGGCAGTGCGCTCAGGGCCGCGCGTTCCCCGGCGTGCGGGGAGCCGTAGCGGAGGGCGTCGAACCCGTAGCGGCGGGCGGGCAACCGGTCGAGAACGGCCAGGGTGTGACGGAGGTTCTCCAGTCCGTCGCCGTGCCAGCGCAGCACGGCCGGGAAGGTGCTCTGCAGGTATCCCACGGTGTTGCTGACGTCCAGGTCGCCGATGCTGGTGTCCCGGCTGTGGGCGTAGACGTCCACCGCGTGCGCCGCCTCTCCGCTCCACTGGGCGAGGCCGCCGACGAGGCAGCCGAGTGCGAAGTCGTGGGCGGGGAGGCCGAGCGCGGGCAGCTCGTGCATGATGCGGTGGGTCAGCTGCGGGGAGAGCCGGAAGCGGTGGGTGCGCAGGCTGGGCAGGAGCGCGGGGCCGCTCTGTCGCGTTGGCGTCAACGCCTCCCAAGGGCTTGCGAGTTCGGTGGTCCAGCGGGCGAAGTCGCTGCGGGCCTGGTCGCTGGTGACCCAGGCGGAGACGGCGGTGTGCAGGCCGAAGACGGTGGCGGTCGGGGCCAGCCGGTCGCAGGGGCGCCCGAGGTGCAGGTCGAGGGCGGCCTCCAGTTCGTCGACGAGAAGCCCCATGGCGACCCCGTCGAGGACGAAGTGGTGAACGGTCATCAGCAGACGGCCGGGAGCGTCGCCGAGGTCCACGTGGAGCAGTTGGAAAACTCGGCCCTCGGGCAGCGACAGTGTGCGCTGCGCGCCCGCGAGCAGGTCCTCGATCCGGTCGGTGAGCTCCGCCTCCGGAACCTTGGCGAGCCGGTGGCAGGCGACGGCGGCCTCCGCGTCCACGGGCCGGATGTCGACCATGTCATCGCCGTCTCGCAACGCGGAGCGAAGCGCCGGGTGCCGCTCCAGCAGGGTGCGCGCGACGGCGGTGATGGTCTCGCGACCGAGTCCGGCGGGCACGCTGAACACAGCGTTGAGGTTGAAGTGGTCGCGCTCCGGCAGCGGGCCGTCGTGCAGCCAGCGGCACTGTGCGGGCAGTAGGCCCACGACACCGGTGTGCCGCTCCTGTCCCGGGGCACCGGATACCCGTTCCTGCCCCGGGCCGTCGGTCGGCGGCACGGCGCGCTCGCGGGTTCCGGCCAGCGTCACGGCCGCGCGGGCGGTCCTGCCTCGCAGCAGGTCGGCCGGGCGTAGCGGGACGCCGGCCTGGCGGGCGAGCGCGGTGACTCGCATGGCGACCAGGGAGTCGCCGCCCAGGAGGAAGAAGTCGTCTGCGGGGCCCGCGTGCGGGGTCTGGAGCAGCCGCGCGATGAGCAAGGTCACGATCGCGACCGGATCGTCGTCGGCTGCAGGCAGGGGGGCCGGTTCCGCCTTCCCGCGCTGGTCTGGGGCGGACGGACGGGCATGGAGCCGCTCGGCCAGATCGCGGGCCGCGTTGCGGTCCACCTTCCCGGAGGTGGTCATGGGCAGTTCGTCGAGCGCCAGCACACGGCTCGGCACGAGGTAGCCCGGCACGGAAGCGGCGAGCCGCTCCTGGACACCGGCCGGGGTGGGGCCGCCCGGGGCGGTGACGACGGCGGCGGCCAGTTGCTTCGCGCCTCCTGCGGTGGTGTCGTCCCCTGTGTCCAGGACGAAGCTGACGGCGTCGAGCACGCCGTCGAGGTCGCGCAGGTGCCGGTCGACCTCGTCGAGTTCGATGCGGTAGCCACGCACTTTGACCTGGTTGTCGACCCGGCCGAGGAACTCCAGGGCTCCGTCGGAGCGGACGAGGACGAGGTCGCCGGTGCGGTACATCCGTGCACCGGGTCGCTCGGCGAAGGGGTCCGGGCGGAACCGTTCCTCGGTGCGCCCGGGGTCGTGGAGGTAGCCGGAGGCCAGCAGATTGCCGCCGATCCACAGTTCGCCCTGGCCGCCGGGGCCGACCGGGCGCAGGTCCTGGTCCAGGACGTGGAGTTGCCGGTCGCCCAGGGCGACGCCGATGGGCAGGCTACCGGTGCGGCTGCCGAGCGGGCCGTCGGGTGGGATCTGATGCAGGGTAGCTGTGATGACGGTCTCGGTCGGGCCGTAGCCGTTGGCGAGTTCGGCGCCGGTTAGAGAGGTACGGCGGTGGACCTCGGCGTCGCGCAGGGTGGCGTTCTCACCGCCGATGACCACGAGGCGGACCGACGGGAACCGGATGTCCGGCCGGGTCTCCAACTCTGCGCAGAGCATCCGCCAGTAGGCGGTGGGCAGTTGGAGCATCGTGACGCCGAGCCCGGCGACGAGCTCGGCGAGCAACGCGGCGTCGAGCAGACCGGAGGCGTGGAATCCGGCCTGGAAGGCGAGGGTGCCGCCCGCGGCCAGGGTGGGCCAGATCTCCTCCTGGGCCACGTCGAATCCGATGCTGGCGAACTGCAGCACGGTGTCGCGGTCGGTCAGGCCGAAGCTGTCGACGACCGCGTCCACATGGCCGCCCAGCGCGGGGTGTTCGACCAGTACGCCCTTGGGGGTTCCAGTGGACCCGGAGGTGTAGATGACGTAGGCGGGGCCCGGCTCGGCGAGGGCGGGGGCGGACTGTCCGGCGCCGTCGCGGCGGCAGCCGTCCAGGGTGAGGACCGGGATGCCGTGCGGCGGGACGGCAGTGTCGCCGGCCCCGGCGGTGCCGATGAGGACCGTGGCACCGGAGTGCGTGAGCAGGTAGGCGCGCCGCTCGGCCGGTGTCGTCACGTCGATCGGCAGGAAGGCCGCGCCGGCCCGCCACACGCCGAGCATCGCGGCCACTGCATCCGGCCCGGACGGCAGCTGTACGGCGACAAGCCCGCCAGGCCGTACCCCGGCGCTCGTGCGCAGGGAGGCGGCGATGCGACCCGCGTCGTCCCACAGCTGCTGGTAGGTCCACGAACCGGCGGGCGTGCGCAGAGCCGTGGCCTGCGGGGTCCGCGTCACCCGGTCCGCGATGCGGGCGAGGGTGCCCTCCATCCTTGTCTCCTTCATGGTGGTATCGCCCGCTCAGAGCTGGGCCGTGTTCGGGGCAGACGCGGGACCGGTGGCGTCCATGACCCGGCGGGCCCCGGCCAGCAGGTCTGCCGGGTAGCAGCCGTGCCGCTGGACCAGAACCACCAGGTCGGCGGCCGCGACAGCCTCGGAAAGCTCGCCTTCGACGGCGGGCAAGGCCGTACCCGCTGCCTCGAACACGTCGACGTACGGATCGTGGTAGGAGACCCGCACTCCGGACGCCAGGAGCGCCTCTGCCAGTGGAACGGCCGGTGAGTGCCGTACGTCTGCCACGTCCGGCTTGTAAGTGACGCCGAGCAGCAGCACGCGCGCGCCGGCCGCGGTGACGCCTTGGGCGCCGAGTTCGGCGATCGCGCGCTCCGCCACCCACAGCGGCATCGCGTCGTTCACCGTCTGGGCCGCCTCGACCAGGCTGAAGGGGTAGCCGGCTTCGCGTGCGCGATGGGCGAGGTAGAGCGGGTCGACGGGGATGCAGTGCCCGCCCACTCCGGCGCCGGGCCGGAACGGCATGAAGCCGAACGGCTTCGTGGCCGCCGCGTCGATGGTGTCCCAGACGTCCACGCCCAGCCGGTGGCAGACCCGGGCGAACTCGTTGACCAGCGCGATGTTGACCTGCCGGAAGGTGTTCTCAAGTATCTTCGCAGCCTCCGCCTCGCGGGTGCTCCGGGTGACGTGCACCCGCTCGGTGAGCCGCGTGTAGAAGGCCGCGGCCCGGTCCCGGCAGCGGTCGCTGAACCCGCCGACCACCTTGGGCGTGTTGTGGAAGGCGAAGTCCCGGTTGCCCGGATCGACGCGTTCGGGGGAGAACGCCAGGGCGAAGTCGTCGCCCGCCCGCAGCCCGGACTCCTCCAGGACGGCGCGGACGACGCCGTCCGTGGTGCCCGGGTAGGTGGTCGACTCGATGATGACGAGCTGGCCGGGGCGCAGATGGTCGCGGACCGTGGCCACCGCGGCCGTCAGCAGCGCCAGGTCGGGCCGGCCCCGCTCGTCGACGGGGGTGGGCACGCACACGACCACGACGGTGCAGCGCGCCAGCACCGCGGGGTCGGTGGTCGCGGCGAACCGCGTGCGGATTCCGGCGAGTTGCTCGGCGGACACGGTGTCCACGAGCGGCCGGCCGGCGTTGAGGCTGTCCACCACCTCGGCGCGGAGGTCGATGCCGCAGGTGACGTACCCGGCGGCCGCGGCCGACACCGCGACCGGGAGCCCGGCGTAACCCAGTCCGACGACGGCGACCTCGGGATGCGTCAGGGGATCCGCGGTGAAGAACGCACCGTTTCCGGAGTATTCAGGATCGAGTTCCGCGGAGAGGGAATCCAGTCCCGTTTCGGAGAGAGAGCCGGAGACGGAGCTGGGAAGCGTCTCGGAAATCGACGTGGAAAGCAGATCGGAAAGCGGATCGGTCAGGGAGCCGGGAATCGCGGAAATGCGGTCGACAAGCAAGGGGCCGGAGTTCTCCGGGGTCATCGAATCCTCCGCAGTACGTGTCGGGATGCGTTTCGGACAACGCAGGGTCAGATCCTGACCGGTGTTCCGGCACCCGGTCCACAGATCCCGCGCCCGACGATCCGACATGACGGGGAGCTGCCGCGACGCCCCGGATTCTCGGCATGTGAGACACCTCAGGGGCGTCTCGGGTGCTGAGACGGAACGGATCCTGGCGTGCTGACGCCATGGCTTCCGCACGCATACGGACGGGCTGGACCCACAACTTCCGGACCCCCAGGATGAATTCCGACCAGTGCACCCTCGAAATGCGAGGAACCATGCAACGACCGATAACGCGAAAGCTCCTCGACGCGTTGCCGCCTCCCGGGGCCGCGCGCGTGCTGACGCTCAACGCCTTTGCGGGCTCGATCGGTACGGGGCTCTTCCTGACCGGCAGCATGCTCTTCTTCACCCGCAGCGTCGGACTGCCCGCGTACCAGGTCGCTCTCGGCCTCTCCATCGCCGGTGTCGCCGGGATGGTGGCCTCTGTGCCGACCGGGATGCTGGCGGACCGGATCGGCCCGCGCCGCACGATGGTGGCGCTGCACCTGTGGCGGGTCGTCACCTACAGCCTCTACCTGCTCGTGCACAGCTTCCCGGCGTTCCTCGCCGTCATCTGCGCCACGACCCTGGCCGAGAAGGCCGGCCCGCCGATCAACCAGGCCATGGTCGGCACCCTCTTCACCAAGCAGCAGCGCACCCGCACCATGGCCTTCCTGCGTGCCGTGCGCAACGTGGGTCTCTCGCTCGGCGCGCTGCTCGCCGGCATCGCCCTGTCCTACGACACCCGGGTCGCCTACGACTCTCTGGCGCTCGGCAACGCCCTGTCGTTCCTCGTGATGGCCGCGCTGATCTGGAGTCTGCACCGGTACGAGCCCGCACGGGACTCGTCGGCGCCTGCCACCGCGGCCCCGGGCGACGCCACCGAAGAGGCCCCGGCCGCCGATCGCCGGCCGCTGCGGGAGTGGCCCTTCCTCGCCCTGAGCGGATTCAACGGCGTGCTGGCGCTGCACGACTCGGTGCTCTTCGTCGGCCTTCCGCTGTGGATCTCCGCCCACACGGACGCGCCGCGTCAGCTGGTCAGCGCCGTACTGATCGTCAACACGGTGATCACCGCCCTCACCCAGGTCCGCTGGACCCGGCTGACCGACTCCACCGCCAAGGCGGTCCGGGGCATGGTCACCGCGGGCCTGGCTCTGGCTGTGGCCGCCGTCGCCGTTCTCGCGGCGCACTACGTGGGCAGTGCGGCGGCCTGCGCGCTGCTGGTGCTCGGGGTGCTGCTGCTGACCGTGGGCGAGAACCTGCACTCCTCCGCGGCCTGGGAGGTCTCCTTCAACCTCTCCCCGGCCGACGCCCGCAGCCGGTACCTCGCGGTCTTCCAACTGGGCGAGTCCGCCCGGGACATCGTCGGCCCCCTGCTGGTCACCTCGGCCATGGCGGTCGGCCCGTGGGGCTGGCTCGGCCTGGCCGCCGCCTTCGCGCTCGCCGGTTTCGCCGCCCGTACGTCGGCCGACCGGGTCGAACGCAGGCGCGCCCGGGCCCACGCCAACGAGCCTGCCGCCACTGAGTCCGCCGAGCCTGCCGCCACCGCATCCGCCGGTACCGGCGAGCCGGCGGCCGCACCGGTGACCGCCACCCCATAGCCCCTACGACGCGGCGCCCCGCCGGTCGCTCCGCATCCCCCGCATCCCACCGCATCCCAACGGCCCAAGGAGGCAACCCGATGCCCGATCCGAACCCGCGCCACCTGCTGATCATCAGCGGCGGCCGTGATCTCCCGGAACGTGCCCGCGCGGTGGAACCCGGCCTGCGCACCAGCGTGATCTGCCGCCAGGACGTCGTGCCGCGACTGGTCCACCCCGAGAAGATCCAGCGCCTGATCGTGCTGCGTGCCGACGCGCCTGTCGCGGAGTGGGTCGCGGCGGCCGAGTTCGTGCACCGCACCGACCCGGTCGACCTGATCACCAACTACACCGAGAAGGACACCGAGAAGACCGCGGCCATCGGACAGGCACTGGGCCTGCCGACCCCCGCCGCCGATACCTACGAGCTGGTGGCTGACAAGCTGCGCATGCGGCAGCGGCTGGCCGAGCGGGGCGTGGACGGCACCCCGGCCCGCGTGGTCCGCGACGCCGAGGAGATCAGGGCCTTCGCCGAGGAGGCCGGGTATCCGCTCATCTGCAAGCCGCTGCGAGGCGTCGGCAGCGAAGGCGTGGCCCGGATCGATGCCCCGTCCGACATCGACCGCGCGCTCGCCTGGGCGGCGGAGGGCGCCGCGGAGATGGATTCGCCCGAGATCCTCGTGGAGCGGTTCCTCACCGGCGCCGAGTTCAGCGTGGAGAGCATCAGCGAGGGCGGCCGGCACGTGGTGGCGTGCATCACCCAGAAGATCTCCGAGCGCGAGCACTTCGTGGAGGTGGGCCACGTCCTGCCGGCACCGGTGGGCGCCGAGGTCGCCAAGCGCATCGAGGCCACCGTCACCGCGGCCCTCGACGCCCTGGAGATCACCTCGGGCGTGACACACACGGAGGTGATCGTCACGGCCGGCTCGGTGCACATCATCGAGACCCACCTGCGTCCCGCCGGCGACGAGATCCCCTACATGCTGGCCAGGGTGTCGGGCATCGACCTGATCGACGCAGTGGCCCGGCAGAGCCTCGGACTGCCCGCGCTGGCGGAGATCGAGAAGAAGGTCGACGCCCGGACGGACACCGCGCAGTACGCGGCCATCTGGTACGCCTGCCCGGACGCGGTCGGGGACGTGCTCGCCGTGGACGGAGTCGATGAGGCGCGGTCCATGCCGGGCGTGTGCGAGGTCGGCGTCCTGCGCGGCGTCGGCAAGAAGCTGCGCGGGGTGACCGGCTCGTTCGCCCGGGCCGGGCACGCCTGGGCCGTGGGGGCGACCCCGCAGGAGGCTCTCGACCGGGCCCGGGACGCTGCGAAGTGCCTCACCTTCACCGTCGCCGCGACCGGCATGTCGGGAGCGTTCGAGGACCTCTCGGCGGAACTCGGCGACCTGCTTGAGTAGTTGCCCGGAAGGGCACACAGTCTCCCGGCCCTCGCAACCCGTCCCGGATCGACCACCCCATCCCTTGACCGACCGACGACACCACACCTAAGGAGAACACCGGCATGACCGATCAGACCACCGAGGACTACGCCTTCGGCCCGCTCCACCACGTGCAACTCGCGATCCCCCCGGGGGCGGAGGACCAGTGCCGGGCCTTCTGGGGCGACATCCTCGGCATGACGGAGCTGGAGAAGCCCCCGGTCCTGGCGGCCCGCGGCGGCTGCTGGTTCCGCGGCGGCGGCCTGGAGGTGCACCTGGGCGTCGAGGCCGACTTCCGGCCGAGCAAGAAGGCGCACCCCGGCATCCTCGTGCGCAACCTGCGCGCCTTCGCCAAGCGCCTGGAGGCCAAGGGCGTCGAGGTCACCTGGGACGACAACTTCCCCGGCCACGACCGCTTCTACGCCTTCGACAGCCTCGGCAACCGGCTCGAGTTCCTCGAGCCGGTCGCCGACAGCTGACCGACTGCCGGGAGACTGATGTGAGCAGCACATCTGTCCGCACGTCCGTCCTGCGGATCGACGACCTCATCGTCGCCGAGGGCCCGGTGGGCGACGAGCGGATCCTCGTACCGGGCTTCAACGTCACGGTGCCGGCCGGAGAGGCGGTCGCCGTCATCGGTGGTCGCGACGGAACGGCCGCGTTCCTGGACGCTTGCACGGGGCGGCGACGCCCGCAGTACGGAACGATCCGCGTCGGGTCGCGGCCCGTCGGAGGCGGCGGACGGCGGGCCGCACGCGACCCCCTCACCGTGGTCGCCGGCTCGGTCCGCGCGGTGCCGGACGCAGAGGCGGTCGTGGTCGACGCCCGCCGGACCTCTGCGCCCGGCGACCCCGGGCGACTGCGTGCCCTGGTCCGCGACCTGGCCGAGCGCGGCACCGCGGTCCTGGTCGTCGCGGACGACGCGGCCGCCGTCCAAGGGGTGGCGGACCGGGAACTTCCTCTCGACCGCGCGGAACGCCGGCCCGCCGGCGACCAGCCGACGGCGCCGGAGCCGCTCAGGTTCAAGCGGAGCGAACTGCTCGCCGGGGTGGCGGACGCCCTCACCGCGGCGGGCGTCACACCGGACCGGGCACGCCTGGTGGCGCGGGTCCTCGTCGATGCCGACGCGCGCGGTCATTTCTCGCACGGTGTCGGACTGCTGCCGATGTACCTGGACCGGTTGGCCAGGGGCGGTATCCGGGCCGACGCCGAGCTCGAGTGGATCAGCGCCGGCGGTCCGGTGTCGGTGCTGGCCGCCCACGGCGGGTTCGGTCAGGTGGCCGCCGAGCTGGCCGCCGCGACCTGCGCCCGTACGGCGAAGGAATCGGGCGTGGCCACTGTCGCGGTACGCGGCAACAACCACATAGGCATGCTGGCCGCCTACCGGCACCACTTCGTGGAGCACGGCGTGATCGGCCTGATCTTCAATATCTCCGGCCCCGGGGTCGCGGCGCCGGGTGCGGCACGGGCGACCCTGGGCAACGACGCGGTGTGCATGATCGTGCCGCGCGGCCACGACGAGCCGTTCGTCGTCGACTTCGCCACCGGCACGGTCGCCAGCGGAAAGATCCGGCACGCCGCGCAGCGGGGTACCACGGTGCCCGACAGCTGGCTCGTGGATCGCGAGGGCCGCCCCACCACCGACCCCGAGGAACTGGACCGCGGTGGCGCGGTCCCGGTCTTCGGCGCCCACAAGGGGCTGGGCGTCGCCCTGATCACGGAGGTCCTCGGCGGCATCCTGGGCGGCGGCACCATCAGCCCGCGGGTGCACAAGCAGCGCGCCGAGCCCGAACGCGCCATGGACTGCGCACAGTTGTTCATCGCGCTGGATCCGGCTGCGTTCGGCGACCCTCCCGTGGACGATCTGGTGAACGCGCTGCACACGGCCGTGGCCTCCGGCTACGCCGCAGAGCCGCCCCTTGTCCACTTCCCCGAACAGCAGGAACGCATCGCCGAGCGCCGGGCGGAGGAGAGCGGCATCCCGGTGCCGCTCTCGGTGGCCGCCGCACTCGGCTGGACGGCCGCCTCCCCCTCCGGGGAAGGCAGCGGCCACTCCATCGACCACCGCCTCCAGCCGGCAGCGGCGGGAAAGGGGTAAGCAGTGACCATCGCGGTAGGACTCGTCGGATACGGCGCGGCCGGACGCCAGCACGTCCAGGCCCTTGAAGACGCGGGTTTCGCGGACGTACGCGCGATCGTGGAAGAGAACCCCGACGTCGAGACGCCGCCCGGCATTCCGCGCTACACGTCCTGGCAGCACCTGCTCACCGACCGCTCCATCCGGCTCGTCGCGCTGTGCACACCGCCCGGCGGCCGGGCGGAGCTGGCGGAGCAGGCCCTGGAGGCCGGCAAGGCCGTGCTGCTGGAGAAGCCGCCCGCCACCTCCACTGCCGAGCTCGACCGCCTCGTCGAGACGGCGCGGCGGACCGGCAATCCGATCGGCGTCATGCTCCAGCACCGGCTGAGGCTGCCGGACAAGGTGCTCGCCTGGGACTGGCCCGCTGCGACGTCGGCGGTCCTGGAGGTCTCCAGGTTCCGCCCGGCGGCGCACTTCCAGCGCGCCTCCTGGCGGGGCGACCCTGCCAACGCACTGGGCGGCATCACCGCCCACCTGGGCGTGCACTACCTCGACCTGGCCTGCCAGCTGCTCGGCGAGCCCAGCGAGGTGCGGGTGACGGGCACCCGTGAGCTGGCGCCCGGCATCGAGACCCGTACCGCCGGTGTGGTGCGGTTCGCCGGCGGCGCAACGCTGAGCTTCGCCGTGACCGCCGAGTCCGGCTCCCGGACCGAGCGTCTCGACCTGCTCGGTCCCGACCGGCGGCTACTGGTCGAGGATGGCCGGGTCACCGGCGACGACCTCGGTGAACCGTTCGCCGCCCCGGCCGCCCACACGCCGGAGCTGCGCCGCGAGGTCTACCGGGACATGGTCGAGGCGATTGCCACCGGCCGCGCACCGCGCCACTGCCACCTGGCGGGCGCCCGGGCTGTGACCATGATCCTGGAGGCTCTCTCCGCGCCTGCCGGGGTACCGGTATGACGGCCGCCGTGCGCGTCGGCCTGTCCTCCGGCTGCGACCCGAAGCTCACCGGGTCCGAGCTCGCGGCCCTGACTCTCTCCCTGGGCGGAGACGTCGTGGACCTGCGTGCGGACAAGGGACATCGCTGGGAGGAAGACGGCCTGCCCGCCGTGCGTGCGCAGGGGGTCGGGGTCGCCTTTGTGGGGCTGAGCCTGGTGCTGGGCGACCCGCGGTGGGATCCGGAGACACTGCACTCCTCGCTCTCCGTGCCGGACGCGGGAGTTCCGGTGAAGGTGTTCGCCGCGGACGGATGCAACACGAGCAGCCGCGAGCTGACGCTACGCCAGCTACGGGCGCTGGAGAGCCTCGGCGTGCGCCCCTGCGCCGTACTCGTCGAGACGCATCACGGCTACGCCACGATCCCGGAACTGCTCGACCTCTGCGACGACTTCGGGGTGCGTGTGCTCGTCGACACCATGGGCCTGGTCCGCCTGGTCGGCGGGGCGGACCAGGCGCTGCGAGCCCTGCCGCTGCTGGCCCCCCGCACCGACGCCGTGCAGGTCAAGGGGTTCGACTGGGAAAGTCCCGAGCTGTCACGGCACCTGGCGCTCTCCGCGTGCGAGAAGCCGACGAGGCACGTTCTCGACGCCCTGCCCCGGACCGCCACTGCCACCGTCGAGTCGAAGGCCGGCTGCCTCGACCGTGACGTGCCGCTGCTGCGCGCCTGGCTCGGTCTGTCCTGACCCCGCCCGCGCGCCCGGCCTCACCCGACAACACCCTCTTTGCTCCACGTCAGGAGGAGACGTATGCGCCTGGCCATCATCAACGACGAGATCGATCAGAGCCTCGACAGGGCGATCGGCCTCGCAACACACCTGGGCTATGCAGGGCTTGAAGTGCGCTCGGTCTGGAACCGTCCGCCCCACCTGCTCGACGACGGGCAACTTCGCCGGATACGCGAGACGCTGGCGTCCGCCGGGCTCGAAGTCGCGGGCTTCTGCCCGCCCGCGCTCAAGTGTGCCCTGCCCCGGACAAGCCAGGACGCCGCGCGGGTGCGCGCCGAGCTGGAGGACGCCATTCGCCGGGCGCGCCTGCTCGGGTCGCCCACCGTGCGCATCTTCAGCTTCTTCCGCGAGGGCGACCCGGACCCGTCCGCCGCCGCCACGGTGGCCCGCGATGTGCTCGCCGACCTCGACTGGCACGGCGTGGAGCCCCTGGTGGAGTCCGGCACCCGTACCAACACCCCCACCATGCGCCACCTGATGGACTTCCTGGACCAGGTCGGCGACGACCGGCTCGGCGCGCTCTGGGACCCGGGCAACAGCGTGTTCAGCGGCTGGGACCCGCAGCCGTTCCCCGCGGACTACGCGCTCGGCCGGGAGCGGATCAAGCACGTGCACGTGAAGGACCCGGCGGGCCGCAGCGGCTACGTCCGTATGGGTGACGGTGACCTGCCCTGGCGGGAGATCCTGACCGCTCTGTCCGACGACGGATACGCGGGCTGGCTGTCCCTGGAGACCCACTGGCGTATCGGCCGGGTACTCACCGCCGGACAGCGCGACGAGCCCTGGGGCGACTCCTTCTCCGAAGGAGGCAGCGAGGCCAGCGCCACGTGCATGCGTCTCCTCTCCGCCCTGCTGGACGACGTCCGCCAGAGCGTGGGAGCCCGCGCATGACCGGCCCCGTGCTCCTGGTCGGCTGCCAGAGGTCAGGGACGACCGCGCTGTCGTACGCGCTGAGCTCCGCATTCGCCGCGGCCGGCGGACACTTCACCGTCAACGGCAAACTGCCCTACCTGCTCGACCGCTGGCTCACCCCGGTCGACCTGGAAGCCCGTCACTTCCGCGCCGACGAGGTCCTCTACGCGTTGGACCGCAAGCCTCCGCAGGGAACCGGGGTAGAGGTGTGGCGCGCCCAGGCGGAGGCCGCTCTGCGCCGCGCCGCACGCGACGTCGCCGAGGGCGCCGTCCGGGACGCGGACGAACTGGCGCACCGCATCACGAGCGAGAGCTACGCCGGCTTCCCGTACTGGGGTGACAAGTACAACGAGTACCTGCTCCACCTGCCGAGGCTGGGCCGCATGCTGCCCGACGCCCGCTTCCTGGTGCTGGTGCGGCACCCCGACGAGGTCGCCGACTCCATGCTGCGGTGGACCGGTGACCGGCCCTGGTGTCCGGTCAGCCGTGCCGCCGCCCACGCCAAGTGGACCGCGTGGAACGCCGCCTGGCTGGAGTTCTCGGCCTCGCTCCCGACGGACCGGTTCCTGGTCGCCGAGTACCGGGACGTGTGCCGGGGCGAGGCGACGGCCCGGATGGAGGCGTTCCTCGGCCTGGAACTCACACCGTTCCTCGCCGAATTGGCGCCCCGCACGAACGAAGTCACGGGCGGTGCGCTCCCTGCCGAGACCGAGCGCGTGTGGGCCGCCCTCACGGATCAGGCCCGGCCCGTGCTCTCCGTCGGCCGCTGAAGCCCGCATCTCCGATCATCCGACGCATCCGAAGAACCCGGGAGCAACACCCATGTCAGCACCCCGCGTCCTCGTCCTCGGGGGCAAGGCCGGAATCCTCCGCAAAGCCGCCGACCTGGGACTGGATGTGGTCAACATCCAGAAGCCCAGTGCCTTCGACCCGGCGGCCGTGGCCTACTGCACCCAAATCCACCTGATGGACTATCAGGACATACCGGCCGTGACCGCGCTCGCCGAGGCACTGCACGCGACCTCACCGTTCAGCCGCGTCCTCACCCAGACGGAGGCGGCCCAAGTCGTCGCCGGCCACCTGACCACCCGCCTCGGGCTACCAGGCAACGGCGACGAGATCACCCGCGCCCTGCACGACAAGAGGGCGCTTCGCGAACTGCTCAACGCCCGGGGCCTCGGCCCTGTGGCGGTCGAGCGGGGCACCGATCGGAGCGCCCTGCGGGACTTCGTACGGCGCCACGGCGCGGCTGTCGTCAAGCCCACGATGGGCTCCGGCAGTCTCGGCGTACGTCTGATCCACTCCGCGGAGGAGGCCGACGCGGCCTGGGACTGGCTGGAGTCGTTCGGACTGAAGGATTTCATGGTGGAGGAACTCCTCACCGGAACCGAGCTCAGCGTGGAGACCTTCAGCTGCGCCGGCGACCATACGGTCCTGGCCGTCACCGGCAAGGACACCGGTGGGGGCGTGGTCGAACTGGGCCACGTCGTCCCCGCCCGGATCTCCCCGGAACAGGCGGATAGCGTCGCCGAGTTCACCTGCCAGGTCCTGGACGCGGTCGGGCTGGTCGACGGCACGGCACACACAGAGATCATGCTCACCGGCCAGGGCCCGCGCGTGATCGAGTCGCATGCTCGGCGCGGCGGCGACCGGATCAATGACCTGGTCGAGATCGCCTGCGGCGTGGACATGGAGCAGCTCGCCTACCGGCAGGCCCTCCCCGGCTTCCGCACGCCCGGCATCTCCGGGGCGGGGTGCGCAGCGGCGATCCGGTTCCTCACCGCGGAGCCCGGCCGGGTGGTGGCCGTCGAGGGCATCGAGGAGGCCCGCTCCCTCGACGGAGTCCTCGACGTCAGGATCCAGGTCGAACCGGGGGACACGGTACGCCCGCTGCACTGGTCGGAGGACCGCTGCGGCCAGATCCTGGTCCGTGCCGAGGACAGCGAGCGTGCCGAGGCTCTCGCACGCCGGGCCGCCGGCCTGATCACCATCCGTACCGTTCCGCAGGGCCAGGACGCCGCTGTCGACGAGCCTCTCACCCTCGGACGCCTGCTCGCCGAGGTTGACGAGGTCCTGGATCCGTTCGCCGCTGCCCATGCCCACTGACCTTCCAGGAGAGCTGATGCACGCCGAGTCCGCACCCGACATTTCCGTGGTCGTCGCCACCAGAGACCGGCCGGCCGACGTCCTGCACTTGCTGAACGCGCTGCGCGTCTGCGACACCGGGGCCATCACCGAGGTGATCCTGGTGGACGACGCGTCCGGACGCCCCCTCGTCCTCCCCTCCGGAGAGTGGCCGTTCAGGCTGCGTCTGCTGCGCAACGAGGTGCGGCGCGGAGCCGCCGCCAGCCGCAATCTCGCCGCCGAGGCCGCGCACGGGCAGGTGCTCGCCTTCCTTGACGACGACGCACGTCCACTGCCCGACTGGTGCGCGGTGCTGTGCGAGACGCTGACCGCCAACCGGGCGGCGATCACCGGCCGCGTCCTGCCCTTCGACAGTGGCGTGGTCTCCCGGGCACGTCAGCACCGCTACGACACCAGGTACGACGCCCATGCCCCCTACAGCGCCGTGCGCTTCTTCGCCGGAGGCAACTCGGCCGTCTGGACGGACCGGTTCCGCGCCGCGGGTGGGTTCCCCGACCTCGTCACTGCCAGCGACAACGGGCTCGTGGAACGAGTGGCCGAGCAAGGGGGCGAGGTGATCTTCGTGCCGGAACTGCGCGTCGCCCACCGCAACAGCAAGGGGGCCCGCATCGCCTTCCGCGAGGCGTGGCGCTCCGGCCGTCTCGCCGGCGGGAGCCGGCCCGTCGACTGCTGGCGCCAGTTCCGAGGCGCAGCGCGCACCCAGCCGTGGGCCGCCGACCGCCCGGCTGCCGGCCTCAACACCGCTCTCCAGGCAGCGCACTCCCTCGCCAGGGCGCTGCCGACCCGGTGAGGACGGGAATCGACCGAGGCCACCGCGGAACCCCGGGCCGGGTGGTGGCGCCGTGACCTGCCGCCACCAACCAAGCGCCACCCGCCGTCAGACCGAAGCCAGAGCGGGGCCGGAAACGGCCAGCCAGCCCCGTCGGCTGAGTTCGAGGGCCGCCTGGAAGCGGGTCTGCACGCCGAGTCGCTCCAGCAGCGAGGCGATCATCCTGCTGAGGGTCCTCGTGGAAACACCGAGCCGCCGCGCGATGGCGTCGTCCTTCATCCCCTCCACGAGGAACTGCACGATGGCCCGCTCTTCCGGGCTGAGGGGCGCCTCGCCTCTCCCGGCAGCCGGCTCCTGCGCCGCAGCGTGGCCGCCCCAGGGCTCCGCCGCGAGCCAGCAGTGGTCGTACAGCGCCTGGAGCGTCGGTACGAGGTCACGGCCGTGGACCGCCAGGGCCGGGGCCCACTCGTCCTCAGGGTCGACGGACAACAACGCGAGGTCGTCGTCGACGACGACCATCGACGCCGGCAGGTGCGCCGCCAGCCGCACCTCCGCCCCTGCCCTGGCCAATTCCTCCAGGTAGCCGGAGAACATCGGGTCCTTCGCGTGACTTCGCGGGAAGAGCAGCCGAAGGGCCACCCCTGAAGCGGCCATGGCCGAGTCCCGCAGCAGCATCGCGTCAACAGTGTCGGCACTCAGCGCCGCGCCCCCGTACATCGACCAGACGCGCCCACGGGCCACCGCCGCGGCGTCGTCCATAAAGGCGGTGACGCTTTCCGCGGTTGCCAGGGTCTCCAGCTCGACCGTCCTGCGCCGGGCCGAGCTGACGCCGAGGAAATCCCGCATGATGATGGAGATCGCCCGGCGCGTTCGGGACACCTCTTCCTGGTGGCGGGCGAGCTGCTGGTCCTCCAGTGAGAAGAGGCGCATCAGGGCGATATTCGGATCCACCGCGTCGTATCCGCTGGGAGAGTTCCGGGAGGGTCTTACCAATCCGGCAGTCTCCAGGTGGTCGAGCGCCTCCTCGACCGCGGGCGTGGCGATGCCGGCACGCAGGGCGATGGACTCCATGGTCCAGTTCGCGTCCTGGAGCGCCGCCCGGTACACCAGCTCGCTCAGTTCCTCCGAAGTGACCGTCCGCCTTGCCATATCAGCTCCGTCCGAGTTCGCGGGTCCACTGTTTTCGGCTGCCGGGAGAACCGGCGCTCATGCGCCCCACGTCAGGTCGTTGGGAGCAACGGACGCGGTGACGGCCGAGGAGGCGCTCGTCCGCGTCGGGTGCTGGGCGGGCTGACAGTGTCCGGGAATTACAGCAAGGCCGATTGTTGCGAGAACGGGTGCCACCAGAATGGCGGACTTGATGACGACAGTCTTGGAGAATCGCTTCGAAATAGGCACAGCAAACCCCCGTACGAATATCCCGAGTAGGTCAGAAACAGGATCAGAATTCCTGCCGTCGGCTTTCGCGAATCCCTGCCGACGCCCTCTACTCTGGCCCGGCGCCCGTACGAGGGGAAGAGATCGGCCATGGCCGGAACTGACCTTGGCACAATGCGTCCACTGTGGTCAGAACCGCGCAAGGCAATGAGGGCCGGTGCGTGCGGGGTTCAGTGGCGGCTGGCTGGAAGCCAGCCGTTCTGGACCGCGTGCACCCCCGCCTGGAACCGGCTCCTGGCCTCCAGGCGTTCCATCAGATCGGCGGCGATGCGCCGCGCGGTCCGCGGGGAAACGCCCAGACGTTTTGCCATCGCCTCGTCGGTGAGACCACTCGCGAGCAGGCGCAACGCCTCGGCCTCCTGTGGGGCGAGTCCTCGAGAGTCCGCCGAAGGAGCGTCTCCCAGCGGAGCGGCCGTGGTCCAGACCTGCTCGAAGAGAGCGCACAACGCCGCGACGACACCCGTTCCCTTGAGCACCACCGCGCCGGCACGTGCGTCGGAGGTGTCGGTCGGCAGAACGGCCAGGCGCCGATCGATGATGATCAGGCGGACGGGCAGGGTGGGCGTGGTGCGTACGCGCCCTCCCTGGCTGTTCAGCCACGCCACGTGCTCCAGCGTGGGCTGATGGTTGCGCACACTGTCCAGATACACGGTGCGCATCCGGATTCCTCGGTTGAGCAGGGCCTCATTGGGGCCGCGACTCGCCTTGAGGTCCTCGGCGGTGTGGGCACCTCCGGGCGCGAATGTCATGACCTCGGACTGGGCTTGCTCGCCGAGTTGGGCAAGTCGCAGGCGAATCTCATCAGCACCCACCAATGGCTCGGACTCGGAGCCGTCCTGCCCCCGGTTCAGCATGGAGTACTCGGCGATCAGCTGTGCGGCGGCCGCACGGGAAGCTTCCAGCCGCTCCTGCTGTGCGGCGAGATCCGCCTGGCGGCGAGCCAGCAGGAGTTCCATTGCCACCTCGGGGCTCACCGTCAGGAATTCGGCCCCCTGTCCCGCTGACGACCGGATGAGGGACAGCGAGCTGAGCACGTCGAGACTCCCCCGGACATCGGACTCGCTCATTCCGAGCCGCTCCGTCAGTGCGGCGACACCCTCCGACGGATGCGCCAGCATCGCCCGATACACCCGTTCCGAGCGGGTATCAAGTCCCAGTGTTTCCAGCATCGCCCCCCCCTGACCGCCTAAAATCCGCACGGATTATAAATACACAGGTCAAGGCGGCCGGAATGACAAAGCCATGGATTCAGTAAAGAGATCACCAAGAGTGCCAGGTATACAGAGGATCCACCGAAAGGCGCGCTTGAACGGCAGACGAGGCGCATCGCTTCAGTCGCCCCCTCGCTGGCCTGTTTGTGCAGCGGCCTGAACCGTCCAGGGTTGAGGCGACATGGGCCCGTTGCCCGGGATGCATGATCCTGAGCATGTACCTCGTCCACGCAAGGCTTCGGGCCGCAGCCGGAACAGCCGTTCCGGCCGACGTGGCAGACATCGTCACACGTCACGCCGACGCCGACACGGGTCTCGAACACGTCAGCGTCCACAACGACGCCGGAACCGGGCTTGTGCTCGGCCTCTTCCTCCTCGCCCGTTCCCTGGAGGCAGCAGAGTGCAGCGCACTCCAGGTGTGCCTGCGCGCACTGTCCCACGCTCCACAGCTCCACTCGTTCACTCTCCTCCAATGCAGCGCCGAGGCCCCGTTCGCCTACTTCGAAGAACTCCTCGTGGGCGAGGCGACGACCGAGGAATGACAGGGAGTGTTCGGGACTGGGTGTCGCCCGCCTTCAGAGCCGGCGGGCTCCGCCAACGCGCTGGGACCAGAACGCGGATGTCGAGCATGTTGCGGATAGTCCGGCACGAGATGTCGTGAGGTGGATGGGGTACGCCGCCGCAGGCGTTGAACAGGCAAAACGGTACCCCGCGGCAGCGTCGAGAACCCCCGGCAAGGATTCGATCCCACTCCCAAGGCGGATGTCGCAGGTTCGAATCCAGCCGACGCAAATAAGACGGCCTGAACAGGCAGCAACGACGGCCAAGCCCCGTCCCTGTCTGGACAGGACTCGTCCGCCATGCGGTTTTAGCGCGCCCTACAGTCCGCTCTCAGACATCCCGTGCACCGCCGGGATCGTGCCGAGCCTCCCCTTCTGGAAGTCCTCGAACGCCTGCTGGAGCTCCTCGCGGGTGTTCATCACGAACGGGCCGTAGTGGGCCATGGGCTCACGGATCGGCTGTCCGCCGAGGAGGACGATCTCCAGGTCCGGGGTGTGGCTGTCCTGCTTCTCGTCCGCGCGGACGGTCACTGAGGACCCGGCGCCGAACACCGCGGTCTGGCCCAGGTGGACCGGACGCCGCTCGGCACTGACCGCACCGCGGCCCACGAGGACGTAGGCCAGGCCGTTGAAGTCCTCCCGCCGGGGCAGGGTGATCTCCGCGCCCGGGGCGAGGGTCGCGTGGATCATCGTGATCGGCGTGTCCGTGATGCCGGGGCCCTGGTGGCCGTCCAGCTCGCCCGCGATGACCCGCAACAGCGCGCCGCCGTCGGGGGAGGTGAGCAGCTGGACCTGACCGCCGCGGATTCCTGGTACCTCGGGGCCATCATCTTGTCCTTGGCGGGCAGGTTCACCCACAGCTGGAGGCCGTGGAAGAGGCCGCCGGACACGACGAGGGACTCCGGCGGGGCCTCCTGATCACCACCGACCAGAACACCAGGGACACCACCCCGTACACGTTCTGCATGCTGACCGCGATGGAATGCGGGGCGCTCGGGTTGAACACGGTGTGCAGCGTGTAGATCGGGCTGGTCCCGATGTCACCGAAGACCACGCCCAGAGCACCGATCACGAGAGCGAGGCGTGCCGTTTCGCGCACGCTCTCACGACGAGCCTCCGGCGCCGGCGATGGGAATCCGCCATCCGGCGCCATCCCCTGCCGGTGATCGGCCATGGCGATCCTCCTCTGTGCAGGCCGCTGTGCTGAAGGCCCCGTCATCGGGGCGGACGATACCGATCGCAGGTGCGAATACCGGCAGGCGGGGGCCGTTTCCACTGGCATGTTCTTGAAATCGACCCTGGATGCCTGGTGGGGCGCCGTTCAGGGGAAGATGAAGATATTGCGGACGCAGCCTGGCACTGCTGGCACACCGAACCCTGTTGCCCTCTGGCCCGCGCCTTCAGCGTGCCGCGGCGACTGCCTCCTCATCCCCGGCGCTGGCGCGAGGCGGGGTATCGGCGAGGCCGAGTTTCAGGTGCTCGATGTGGTACAGGGCCTGGTCCAACAGTTCGGCGACATGGTTGTCGTACAGCGCGTACACGACCGGACCTCAGCGGCCAGCTCGGTGGCGGGCAGCGGGCCTTCGCCCAGCCGGGCGAGGATGAGCCCGGGGCCTGGCCGGACTCGCCGGAGCGTGGTTCGCCGGCGACTGGTTGCTCGCCGACGCGGGCGCCTACGCCCCGTCGGCACCACCAACATCAGTGCGGGGCTGGGCACCGCCTTGCTCGGCTTCCTGGCCGTGCTGCTCGCCGCCACCCGGCCGCCGACCGTCCGCCGTGCGCTCACCGTTCCGGACGCCATCGCACGACTGACGCTCCCCCAGGCCCTGCGGGTGATCGGGGTGGCCATCCTGATCGTCATGGCACTCGGCAAATTGCTGGCTGCCTTCGCCCGTCGGACTCGGTGACAACGCCGTCGGAATCCCCGCGCCCTTCGTGGCGTGAGAGCTGCGCCGCCACGGACCCGGGGCGGCGCGCGGCGCGCGGCGGCGCGCGGCGCCGAGATCAGGCTCCCAGTGTTCTGCCCCCACACAGCGCAACCACCGTACGGGGCGATGCAGTTACCCATGGCATGGAGAACACAGGCAGTACGCATGTCACCCGTCGGGCCCTGCTGTCAGTCGGCGGATTGATGTTTCTCAGCGCCTGCACAGCCCCTGGCGGTACGCCTGAACACGAAGCGAGGC
>NZ_JBSFIH010000033.1:0-94869 GCF_053597455.1 Streptomyces sp. NPDC001393 | reverse complement strand
CCCGCGCGCGCACGATGCCGACGCACCGCCAGTCGGCCGGGACGGCGCCGGCCAGGCGCTCCCGGCGAGCGCGGGAGCGAGGGCTCGGCCGAGCCTCCGGTCCGGCGCGAGGACGGCCGAGCCCCCCGTGCCGGGTGCGGGCCTGAGGGCTCGGACACGGCCGAGCCCCGTGCCCGGCGCGGGCCCGAAGGCCCGGACACGGCCGTGCCCCCGTACCCCGTGCGGGCCCGAAGGCCCGACCGGGACGCGCCGGTCAGACGTACCGGCCCTCGAACCAGGCCCGTACGGCCACGGTGTGCAGCGGGAAGGCGAGTTCCTCGGGCCTGCGCAGCAGCCGCCAGCCCTCGGTCTCGTCCGTGGCCTCGGCCGGCGGAAGCCCCTCCACCGGGCGTTCCGGGAGGAGTCCGAACAGCAGAAGGTGCCCGTCGGGCGAGCTCATGGCGTCCACGAGCCGCACGTCCCGGGCGGCCGCGTCGATGCCGGTCTCCTCCTTGAGCTCGCGCACGACGGCCTGCTTCCAGTCCTCCCGGTCGTCGATGTAGCCGCCGGGCAGTGCCGTGCCCCCGCGGGCGGGGGCGACGGTCCGGGTGATGACGACCAGGGCCGTGCCCTTGGTGTCGTACACGGGCTGGAGCGCGATCGCGACCGGCAGCGGATTGCGGTACGCGACGGTCCCGCAGGACGGGCAGGTGCGCGGCCAGCCGGAAACGCCCTCTCCGTAGGGCGCTCCGCAACACGAACAGTGCGAGTCCGGTGCGGAGTTGGCAGTTGAGTGCTGAGTTTCGGACACGCGCGGACTGTATCCGATCAGAGGAAGGACCTCTTCCGAAGGCTGCTCAGTGGGTGCCGATGAGCGACTTCGAGGACACGGGGAAGTCGAAGTAGGTGTCCGGGTAGGGCTCGGGCTTGTACGTGTAGTGCCACCACTCCTCGGCGAGGTTCACGAATCCGAGGCTCTCCAGGGTGTTCTTGAGCAGCAGGCGGTTGGCGCGCTGTTCGCCCTGGATGCGGGGGTCGAGCGTGTGCGCGAGGGTGTCGAAGCAGTCGAATCCGGTGCCCATGTCGACGGAGTTGTCGGGGAAACGCTCGTCCTTGGGCGCGTAGCAGGGCACGAGCGGCTGCCCGGGGTGGTAGGGCCGGGTCGGCTTCGCGGGGAGCTTCACGATGGTGAGGTCCATGGTCGAGCCGCGGCTGTGGCCGGATTTCTCGGCGATATAACCGTCCGCGAACAGGCGGGTCTTGTCGACGTTCGGGTAGAACTCGCCCTTCATCGACTGGTCGTCGAGGTCCTTCGCCCAGCGGACGAAGTGGTCCACGGCCCGCTGCGGCCGGTAGCAGTCGTACACCTTGAGGGTGTAGCCCTTGCGCAGCAGGGTGAGCTGCGCCTTGTGGAGGGCTTCGGCGGCGGGGCGGGTGAGGATGCAGATCGGCTGCTCGTAGCCGTCGATGCGCTCGCCGACGAAGTTGTGCGGGGTGAAGTAGCGGATCTCCTGGAGGATCGTCGGGTCCACGGTTCTCAGGGCCACGAAGTCCTTCGGCGCCCTGGGCTCCGTCGTCGCCCCGGCGGTGGCGGGGGCGGTGGTCACGGCCAGCAGGGCGGCGAAAGCGGTGACCAGCCCGCGTACTGCACTGGTGAGTCGTGTCATGTCTCGTGCACTGCCCAATTCCGGAGGTCCGTGACACACTTCTGACGTTCCGTCAGATTACCTCGGCAGGGAGGGCGATGTCTCACACACGCACGCCTGTGGTCGACGGATGGTTCGCCGGCACAGGTGACGACTTCAGGCTCCTCGGCACCCGGTGCGCGGCATGCGCCTCGGTGTTCTTCCCCCGCGAGGACGCCCACTGCCGCAATCCCGGGTGTGACGGCGGAGATCTCGAGGAGGTGCCGCTGTCACGGCGAGGGCGCGTCTGGTCGTACACGGACAGCCGGTACCGTCCGCCGTCACCCTATGTGAGCGATCCGGAACTTCCGTGGGAGCCGTACGCGTTGATCGCTGTGGAGCTGGAGGCCGAGAGGATCGTGGTGCTGGGTCAGGCGGCTCCCGGGATCACCGTCGCCGATCTGACGGTGGGCATGGAGGTGGAGGTCGTCCCCGGAGTGCTCCACGAGGACGCGGAGACGACCTGGACGACCTGGCAGTGGCGGCCGACGGGGGTGAGGGCGTGACGACGGACGTGGCGGTGCTCGGCGCGGGCATGCACCCGTGGGGCAAATGGGGCCGGTCCTTCGTGGAGTACGGGACGGCGGCGGCCCGCGCGGCGCTCGCGGACGCCGGTGTCGACTGGCGCGAGGTCGGCTCGGTCGTGGGCGCCGGCACGGTGCGCGGCGGGTATCCCGGGTATGTGGCCGGAGCGACCTTCGCCAGGGCCCTGGGGTGGCAGGGGGCCAGGGTCGCCAGTGTGTACGCGGCGTGCGCCTCCGGGGCACAGGCCATCGCGACGGCCCGGGCACAGATACTCGCCGGGCTCGCGGACGTCGTCCTCGTGGTGGGGGCGGACGCGGCGCCCAAGGGGTTCTTCCGCCCGGCGGGCGGCGACCGGCCGGACGATCCGGACTGGCTGCGCTTCCGGGTCCTGGGCGCGACCAATCCGGCGTACTTCGGGCTGTACGCGCGGCGGCGGATGGCGGTGCACGGGGACACACCGGAGGACTTCGCGCTGGTCAAGGTGAAGAACGCCGCCATGGGCGCGCTCAACCCCTACGCCCGCTACCGCAGGCGGGTCACCTCCGAGGAGGTCGCCGCGTCCGCGGTGGTCGCCGATCCGCTGCGGCTGCTCGACATCTGCGCCACCTCCGACGGCGGGGCGGCCCTGGTGCTCTCCAGCGTGGAGTTCGCGCACCGGCACGGGGTGACCAGGCCGGTGCGGATCCGGGCGGTGTCGACGCTGACCCCGCGCTTCCCGAACACGGTGCTGGACCTGCCGGACATCGCCACGGACTCCACCGTGGCGGTGAGCGCCCCCGAGGAGACCTTCCGGGCCTCCATCGCCCGGGCCGCCTACGAGGAGGCCGGCGTCGGCCCCGGCGACCTGTCCCTGGCCGAGGTCTACGACCTGTCCACCGCGCTGGAGCTGCAGTGGTACGAGGACCTGGGGCTGTGCGGCGAGGGCGAGGGGGCGAAGCTCCTGCGGGAGGGCGCGACGGGGCCGGGCGGCCGCATACCCGTCAACGCCAGTGGCGGGCTTGCCTCGTTCGGGGAGGCGGTACCGGCCCAGGCCGTCGCCCAGGTCTGCGAGCTGACCTGGCAGCTGAGAGGTACGGCGGGCGAGAGGCAGATCGCCGGTGCGCGGGTGGGGATCTCCGCCAACCAGGGGCTTTTCGGGCACGGATCCTCGGTGGTCGCGGTGAGGTGACGGCATCGGAGACAAGCGGCGCGTGACACGTGAGGCCACAGAGGTCTTCCACGCTCTGTGATCAGCCCGGAATCCTGCGTGAACGTCTCATGAACTGCCCCTGGGCGCCCGCGGGCAGCGCCATCATCCTCACGTGCACTCCTGGACGGACACTCTCCGCTTCGCCTTCCAGCCGGTGGTCAACCTGAGGACGGGCGCGGTCACCGCACTGGAGACACTCGCCCGCCCGGAGACGGGTGACATCCTGGCCGAGGCCCGCCGGGACCCCGAACTCGACGGCAGGCTCACGGTGTTGGCGCTCCGCGCCGCCACGCAGAAGGAAACCCTGCTGCCGCTCCACCTGAACGTGTTCGCGGCCACCCTCGCCGACCTCGGCGGCCTGGCCCCGCTGCACGACGCCGTGCGCGCGGCCGGGCGCCTGCCCTGGGAGGTGACACTGGACGTGGTCCCGCCCTACACGCACGTGCCGCAACGGGCCCTGCTGGAGACGGTGGCCAGGCTGCGCGAGCAGGGCTTCCGGATCAGCGCCGACGGCATAGGGGACGGCGACGTACCACTGCGGCTGCTCACCGACCTCTGCCCCGACCTGGTCAAACTCGATGCCTCGCTGCTGTCCCGGCCGGCCGCGGTGCGGGCGATGCGGGCGCTGTGCGAGGAACTGGGGGCCCTGGTCGCGGTGGAGGGTGTGGAGACCGAGCTGCAGTTCGCGGCGGCGCTGTCGGCCGGGGCGCAGCTGGGCCAGGGCGAGTTGTTCGCGCCGCCCGCCCGGATCCCCGCCGCGGACGTATACGTTCCGCCCCGCTCCCCCGGCACCGTCGGTGTGCCCCGGTCCGGGCCGTCCGTGCGGGAGTTCGTGCGCCCGGCCGCCGTACTGCCGGTGACCGCCTCGGCCGGGCAGGTGCGGGCGCTGCTGACCGGATCGCCGGACGTCTCCGGCGTGCTGCTGGTGGACCAGGCCGGCAGGCCCGTGCGCTCGGTGCACCGCTCACGCTTCCTGCTGTCGATGTCCGGCCGCTACGGGCACGCCCTGTACGCCGACCGGCCGGCCTTCAAGCTGGGGGACGCGCCCCGTACGGTCGGCGTCGACGCCACCGCCTGGGAAGTGCTGGACGTGGTCGCGATCGGTGGCCGGGACCGGACCTCCGACGATGTCGCGGTGGTCGACCGGTACGGCCGGTGCGTGGGCGTCGTACGGCTCGCGGATCTGGTGCGGGCCCTGGCCGAGAGCCGGGTCGAGGAGGCAGCCGGGCTCAATCCGCTGACCCGGCTGCCCGGTTCGGACGCGATCACCGGCGAGGTGGACCGGTGGATCGCGGACGGCCGGACGTTCGCGCTCAGCTGGCTCGACATCGACCACTTCAAGCAGGTCAACGACGGTGCCGGTTTCGCCATGGGCGACGAGCTGATCCGGTCGGTGGGGCGAGCGCTGCAGCAGGCGGCCTCGGGGCACGCGCGCGTGGGGCACATCGGCGGGGACGACTTCCTGGTGCTGACCGAGGAGCAGGCACTCGACCCGCTGGTCGCGGCGGTGCTCGACGCGCCCTGGTCGGCGGGAGACCTGCCGGTCACCCTCTCGCTGGCGACCGTGGTGTGCGCGCCGGGGAGTGTGGGCGACCACCGCCAGGTCGCCGCCCACCTCGCTCCGCTGAAGAAGGCGGCCAAGGCACTGCGCGGCGCGAGCTGGGTGCTCGGCCGGGCCGGGCTGCCCGGCCATGAGGTCCGGCGCGCCGGGGCGGCACCGGCGCAGGCCGGGTACGCAACCGTCGAGCCGGGGCGGTGAACGTCCCTCCCTGAGAGGTCCGTTGCGTCCCGGCGGCGGTGACCTGGGCATCGACGGGGCTGCCGGCACCGTCGTCGCCGGGCCGCGGGGCGAGTCGCCGTCACCGTCGCCGTCGGCAACCTTGACGCCCCCGGGGCGCCGGTGAACACTTCCCGGTGTCAGTCGACATCGCCGTACATTCTCGGTGTTATCAGGCACAGTGCCACGGGTCTGTCCTGCTCCACGACTCGCCCCTGACCGGCGATACGGCTGCGACGGCACGCTCGTCACGGACGCCGGGCGGGGCACGGGGCTCCCTGCCTACGGCTGAAGACGCCAACGGAACGTTCCTGCACGGAGGTCCGGGGCAGACCGCCCCCACGGCGCCAAGGGAGCCGCCATGAGCAACGGAGACATCTTCGTCGGCGAAGTCATCGGCACCGCGATCCTGATCCTCTTCGGTGCCGGTGTCTGCGCCGCCGTCACCCTCAGACACTCCAAGGCGCGGGCCTCGGGCTGGGTCGTCATCGCGTTCGGCTGGGGCTTCGGCGTCCTGGCGGGCGCGTACACCGCCGCTCCGCTCTCCGGCGGCCAGCTCAACCCCGCGGTCACCATCGGCATCGCCATCGACACCGGCAAGTGGGGCAAGGTCTGGGTGTATCTGCTGGGCCAGCTCGTCGGCGCGATGCTCGGGGCCGTACTGGCCTATCTCGTGTACCTCGCCCAGTTCCAGGCCAACGTCCGCAGGGAGGGCACAACGGAGGGCACGGCCGACGAACCGGTGCCGACGCTCGGGATCTTCTCGACCATCCCGGAGATCCGGAACCCGGTGGCCAACCTCGTCACCGAGATCATCGCGACCGTCGCGCTCGTGCTGCCGATCCTTGCCTTCGGGCTGACGAAGGGACTCGGCGAGTCCGGCACCACCGTGCTGATCGTCTCCCTGCTCGTCGTCGGCATCGGGCTCTCCCTCGGCGGCCCCACGGGTTACGCCATCAACCCGGCCCGCGACCTCGGCCCGCGCATCGTGCACACCTTCCTGCCGATCCCCAACAAGGGCACCTCCGACTGGCGTTACGCATGGATCCCGGTCGTCGGGCCCCTGATCGGCGGGGCGCTCGCCGGGGCCCTCTACCACGCGGCCTTCTGACCGCCCATGTCCCGGGCCTCGCCGACCCCGCGACCACCCTCCCCCACCCCCGCACGCGCCCCTGTGACCAGCGAACCGACCCAGCGATCCAGAGGACTGCCATGACGGACACCGCCGACACCTACGTCGCCGCCATCGACCAGGGCACCACGTCCAGCCGCTGCATCGTCTTCGACCACAGCGGCGCCACCGTCGCCGTGGACCAGCGCGAGCACCGCCAGATCTTCCCGAAGCCGGGCTGGGTGGAGCACGACGCGACCGAGATCTGGTCCAAGGTGCAGGCCGTGGTGGCCGGGGCGCTCGCCAAGGCCGGGCTGCGCGCCGACCAGCTGAGCGCGCTCGGCATCACCAACCAGCGTGAGACGACCGTCCTGTGGGACCGGGCCACGGGCAAGCCGGTGCACAACGCGATCGTCTGGCAGGACACCCGTACCGCGGCCCTGTGCAACGAACTGGGCGGCAGGGACGGCCAGGACCGCTTCCGCGAGCAGACCGGGCTGCCGCTGGCCAGCTACTTCTCCGGCCCCAAGGCGGCCTGGCTGCTGGACCATGTGCCCGGACTGCGGGAGCGGGCCGAACGCGGCGAGATCGCCTTCGGGACCATCGACTCCTGGCTGATCTGGAACCTCACCGGCGGCACCGAGGGCGGCCGGCACGTCACCGACGTCACGAACGCCGGCCGCACCATGCTGATGAACCTCGAGACGCTCCAGTGGGATCCCTCCATCCTGTCCGCCATGAACGTGCCCGAGGCGGTGCTGCCCGAGATCAGGTCCTCCGCCGAGGTGTACGGCACGGCCGTCGGACAGCTCGCCGGTGTGCCCGTCGCCTCGGCGCTGGGCGACCAGCAGGCCGCCGTCTTCGGGCAGGCGTGCTACGACGTGGGCACCGCCAAGAACACCTACGGCACCGGCAGCTTCCTGCTGCTGAACACCGGGAACCGGCCGGTGCCGTCCAAGAACGGGCTGCTGACGACGATGGGCTACAAGATCGGCGGGGAGGCGCCGGTGTACTGCCTGGAGGGCTCCATAGCGATAACGGGCGCGCTGGTCCAGTGGTTCCGCGACCAGCTCGGGATCATCCGCACCGCCGATGAGATCGAGACACTGGCGGCGAGCGTCGAGGACAACGGCGGCGCCTACATCGTGCCCGCGTTCTCGGGCCTGTTCGCGCCCTACTGGCGCTCCGACGCGCGCGGCGTCGTCACCGGCCTCACCCGGTACGTCACCAAGGCCCATCTCGCACGCGCGGTGCTGGAGGCGACGAGCTGGCAGACCCGGGAGGTCGTGGACGCCATGTACCAGGACTCCGGGGTGCGGATCACGACCCTGAAGGTGGACGGCGGCATGACGAAGAACAACCTGCTCATGCAGCACCAGGCGGACGTCCTCGGCGTCCCGGTGATCCGGCCCCGGGTGTCGGAGACGACCTGCCTGGGCGCCGCCTACGCGGCCGGCCTGGCGACGGGCGTATGGCACGACCTTGACGAACTCAAGTCGCACTGGCAGCGGGACGCGGAGTGGACACCGGCGATGGAGCCGTCGGTGCGCGACCGCGAGTACCGCAACTGGCGCAAGGCCGTGGAGAGGAGCTTCGGCTGGCTGGAGGAGGGCGAGGAGGAGCACGGCGCGTAGGGGTGCCCGGCACGCGCGCGTGAGGGCTCCTCACGGACCACGGCCCGTACCCCGGTCGGCGGGGGTACGGGCCGTGCCCGCGGGTCAGCCGAGGGCGGCCTGCCGGCGGTCGGCCGCGTACTCCATCGCATGCCGGACGACTCCGATGAGTACCTCCTTGACCGATTCCCGCTCCCGCGCGTCACAGAGCAGCACGGGCACGCCGTCGTCCAGGTCGAGGGCCTGCCGGACCGCATCGACGGGGTAACGGGCCGCTCCCTCGAAGCAGTTGACGCCGACGAGGAAGGGGATGGCACGCCGTTCGAAGTAGTCGACAGCGGCGAAGCAGTCCTCCAGGCGCCGTGTGTCGGCCAGCACGACAGCGCCGAGCGCGCCCTCGGACAGCTCGTCCCACATGAACCAGAACCGTTCCTGCCCAGGCGTGCCGAAGAGGTACAGCACGAGGTCCTCGCGCAGGGTGATACGGCCGAAGTCCATGGCCACGGTGGTGGTGTGCTTGCCCTCCACGCCACTGGTGTCGTCGACCGGGCGGCCGGCCTCGGTGAGCAGTTCCTCGGTGCGCAGCGGCCTGATCTCGCTGACGGCGCCGACGAGGGTCGTCTTGCCCACGCCGAAGCCGCCGGCCACCAGGATCTTGAGCGTGACGGGCTCGACCGGGGGCTTGCCGCGCTCAGTACGCCCGAGGATCATCGGTTTCCTTCTCCTGCTGGATGGGTGGGGCGACTCGATGGGGTGGAGCGACCCGACGGGGCAGGGCGAGTCGCCGGGGCGATGGTTCCCGCGCCGGTCACAGCGCCCGGAGGCCGTTGATGACGTCGCGCAGAATGCTCTCGTCCGGCAGCTCGGCCGGTGGCACCGGGCGCGTGACATGGACGAGTTCCGCGTGCACCAGGTCGCCGATGAGGACCCGCACCACGCCGATCGGCAGGTCGAGTCCGGCGGCGAGCTCGGCGACCGACTGCGGTCCGCCGCGGCAGAGCCCGACGATCTCCACGTGCTCGGGCGACAGCGCCGGATCCGTTTCCGGGTCGCCCCCGCCGGGTTCCGTGGCGACCACCGCGATCAGATCGAGGCGGTGCTGGGCGGGACTCGTGGTGCGGCCGCGTGTCATGGCGTACGGACGGACGACCGGTCCGGCCTCGTCGTCGAACCAGTGGCTTCTTCCCTGACCGTCTGCGCTCATGTCATCCCACTACCCGCCTGCGGGCAGATCGGTGCGCGGGGCGGTGCCCAGATGTGCGCCGACCCGCTTGACCAGGAGCGTCATCTCGTAGGCGATCTGTCCGACGTCGGAGTCGGCGTCGGACAGGACGGCGAGGCAGCTGCCGTCCCCGGCGGCGGTGACGAACAGGAAGGCGTCGTCCAGCTCGACCACCGTCTGCCGGACCCCGCCCGCGTCGAAGTGGCGCCCGACGCCCTTGGCCAGGCTGTGGAATCCGGATGCGACGGCGGCCAGATGCTCGCTGTCCTCCCGGGTCAGGTCCGTGGAAACCCCCGTCGGGAGCCCGTCGCCGGACAGGATGACGGCCTTGCGGATGCTGGCGACCCGGTCGATCAGGTCGTCCAGGAGCCAGTTCAGCTGTCCCTTGTCGGTCGCCGTGTGGCCGGTCGCCTTCGGTGCGGTCATCGACCGTCCCCCTTAGTCGTTCCTTGTGCTGTGCCGTTGTGGTCTGCGTCGCCCCCGGCGTTCTCCTCCCGGCCGCGCTGCCAGCCGCGCTGCAGCGAGGCCATCCGGCTGCGGACCTCCTCGGCATCGCGGTCGGCGGGCTGCGCCGCGCGCCCGGCACGCCGTGCGGTGTCCTGCTTGAGCTGGGGGGCGAGGCTGGCCTGACGTGTGCGCCGGGGCAGGGGCCCGGTGGCGGGCTCGTCGCCCGAGGCGCCGGCCGGCTGTGCGGCGGTGTGTCCGCCGGTGCCGCTGGTGGCGGCGGTGTCGCCGGGGCGGGATTCCCCGCCGGTGCGCTCGACCGGGCCGGCGCCGGACCGGCCCGTGGTGCCCGGGCCGCCGCCGACGGCGGGCTCCGGGGGCCGGGTGCGCCGGGGCAGGGCGGCGGGGACCTGGGGCGTGGTGCCGGCGGCGTCGACGGACGGCTCGGACGGCCGGGTACGTCGGGGCAGGGCGGGCACACGGGGTGGCGTACCGGTGCCGTCGGCGGGGGCCGCGTCGCGTTGCTGGGCCAGGTCCGTGCGTTCGGCGCGGGCCTCGTCCGGTTCCTGGACCAGACCGGTACCTTCGGCCGACCCCGCGTCGCGTGCCTGGACCCGGTCCGCCCGTTCCGTGAGTTCGGCGGGGCGCCGGGAGGTGGTGGTACGTCGGCGGGAGGGCAGCGGGGCCGGTGCGCCTGAGTCGGGACGGCGGGAGGCGGCCGGGGGCTGCTCGTCCGGTTCGTCGCGGCGGGGGCCCTGGTCGGTGACGGGCCTGCCGTGCGAGCTGACCAGTTTGGGGGTCTGCCGGCGCGGCAGCGGTATGGGTCCGCGGTCGCCTTCCTCATCGCGTGCCCTGCGGTCGCCGGACTCATCGCGCGCCCTGCGCTCGGCGACATCTTCGCGCGCCGCGTGGTCGGCCGAGGGCAGCGGTGCCTCGTCGTCGGTTCGGGTGCGGGAGCGATGGGGCAGGAACAGTCCGTCGCGCTCGCTGTCCTCGTCCCCCAGGACGCCGGGGAAGTCGTCGATGGCGTCGAGATCCACCGGCGCCTCCAGCTCGACCGGGCCGTCCAGCAGTGAGGTCGGCAGGCCGGACAGCTGGGCCGGCGCCGCGGACCGTCCGATGCCGCGGTTCGCCTGCCCCAGCCCCTTCGCCGGACGGTCCCGGTCGAGGCGGAAGCCGAGGCCGTTGGTGTCCGGCACCTCGTCGCTCAGCAGCGCGTCGGGGATGAAGACGACCGCGGTGGTGCCGCCGTAGGGCGACGGCTGGAGCGAGACCCGGACGTTCTGGCGCTGGGCGAGGCGGCTGACCACGAACAGGCCGAGCCGGTCGGTGTCGGACAGTTCGAACTCGGGGGTCTCGGCGAGGCGCAGGTTGGCGTCGAGCAGCGCCTCGGCCGTCATGCCGAGACCCCGGTCGTGGATCTCCAGCGTGAAGCCGTTGGCCACCCGCTCGCCCACGACCTGGACGGCGGTGTGCGGAGGCGAGAAGACCGTGGCGTTCTCCAGGAGTTCGGCCGCCAGATGGGTGAGGTCGGCTACGGCCGGGCCGGTGACGGCGACCCGTGGCAGCCGCCGTACCTCGATGCGTTCGTAGTCCTCGACCTCGGCGACGGCCGCGCGGACGACATCCATCAGCTGCACCGGGCGGCGCCACTGCCGGGAGGGCGCGGCGCCGGAGAGGATCACCAGGCCCTCGGCGTGCCGGCGCATACGGGTGGTGAGATGGTCCAGGCGGAAGAGGTCGGCGAGTTCGTCGGTGTCCTCGGTGCGGCGTTCCATGGTGTCGAGGAGCGTGAGCTGCTTGTGCAGCAGCACCTGGCTGCGGCGGGCGAGGTTGACGAAGACCTCGGAGACGCCGGACCGCAGTTCGGCCTGTTTGACGGCGGCCTCGACGGCGGCCCGCTGGAGTGTGTTGAGCGCCTGGCCGACCTCGCCGATCTCGTTCTTGTCGTACTCCAGGCGCGGCGCCTCGGTCTCGACGTCGATCTGCTCACCGGCGGACAGGCGGCGCATCACGCTGGGCAGCCGGACGCCGGAGGCCTCGTGCGCCTCCAGGCGCAGCTGCCGCAGGTCACGGACGAGCCTGCGGCCGACGCGCACGGACAGCACGACGGAGAGGAGGAGGGCGACCAGGCCGAGGACGCCCGCCACGGCCGCCTGGACGATCACGCCGACGGCCACCGGCCGCATGCGGTGCTGCAACCGGTCGCCGGCCTGGTCGTCGAGGGTGCCGAGTCCGTCGAGGACGCTCGCAGCGGCGGAGTCCCAGCTCTGGGCGCTGACGCCGCGCGGGGTTCCGGAATCCGTGCTCGTGACGGACTGTTCGGCTGCGCGCAGCGGGGCCGTGGTGGCGTTCTTCCAGAACTGCTCGTACCGGTCGCGATCCCGGGCCGGGAGCAGCGGCAGGCTGATGTCGTAGAGCAGGTTGCGCTGGGCGACGAGGGCGGATATCTCGCGGGTTTCGTCGCGGGAGAGGGTGCCCACCACCAGGGAGGAGCCGAGCAGCGCGTCCTCGCGGGAGAGGAGTTCGCGGGCTCGGGTGAGGTTGACGAGGGCTCGGGCCTGCTCGTCCATCTCCACGCTGTCGGCCCCGTCGAGGGAGGCCAGCAGGGTGAGGCAGGGGTCGATGAGGTCGTTGTAGCGGTCGAGGGCCTGGGCGCGGCGGACGGTGCGCGCCTCGACGCTGCGGCGCAGGGAGTCGAGGCCGCCGAAGGCGTCCAGGACCGTGGTGAGAAGCTCGTTCTCATGCCCGTCCATGCCGTCGACGACGTCCTGCTCGCCGGCGTTCTTCCGGATCTTGGCGATCGCGCGGTCGGTGGCGGTGCGGGTGCGCTGCAGCGCGGACAGGGCGTCGGCGGCCCTCGGGTCGGCGAGGTAGACGAGGGTCTCGCGGCGCTCCTGCTGGAGCACCCGGACGGTGTCCTCGGCGGGGTAGCCGATGCCCTCCTTGACGTCCGACACATGGAACAGCCGGGCGACTTCGCGCCCTGTGAGTACCGTTGCGAAGCCCCAGATGGCGGTCAGGGACACCAGCGGCACGAGAAGCAGCGCCACGATCTTCCGGCGGATCGACTTCCCGCGAAAGCGCATGGCCTCCCCCAGCTCGACCCCCGACCGGGGGTGCACATGTCCGTCAACAAACGGCGCGAGCCTACTACCGCCGCACAGTTAACTCGAAGACTTGTCCGGAGGGTGAACTTCCGCTCCGGGGGCGAGACATGGCGAGTTGTCCGGGCATTGCGGGAGATTGCCACCGCGATCCTTCCTCCGCGCCCGGCCGGGACGGTGATGCGGTGACCGGTCGGTTGGCTGGATTTTTTCCCCGGTCGGGAATCATCGGGCGCCGTTATTCGTCCTTCCCTATGGGAAATGGGTGCGGAATGGGCCACAGGTGCCGCATCCCGCACCCGGGCGGCGTAAATGAGCGCAAGCCGGGCACCCACTGGGGAGTCGGAGTCTTGTGACGCCGGGGTGAGCGGTCGCCCCGGCGGTGGGGAGGGACGCGGTGACGGACACGGCGGAGTGGCGCGAAGCGCCCGAGGAGAGCGTGGCGGGGCGCTCTGCGGTGCGGCGGGTTCCGCAGGCGCCGGATCGCGACATTCCGGTGCGGGGGCGCGCGGGTGCGTCCGCCGGCGAACAGCGCCAGGGTTACCGGCCGTTGTGGGTGGAGGAGCCGGCCCGCCGGCATCCCCTGCCGGATCCGGTGCGTACGGCGGCGGTGCGGGCCGTTCTGATCGTCGCGGTGACGCTGATCCAGGCGATGGTGGCCTTTCTGTGCACGATGGCGGGGTCCTGGCTGGCGTTCCCCATGGTGATCAGCAGTGTGGCGAGCACCCTGGTGGCCACCTGGGCGGTGGCCGACGTATGGGTGACCCGTCAGGTGTGGAACCAGCGCTACGGCGTCGTCTCCGAGCCGAGCAGTACGGCCCGGTCGCTGCGCCGCGAGCGCCGAGCCCGCCGGCGTCAGGAGCGGGCAGCCCTGCGGGAGCAGGAGCGGATACGCCGGCGGGGCGGCGCCGGGCAGTTGTCGCACTCCTGAGGCAGCCGAGTCCGACGACGCCTTCGCCGCCCTCGAACCGGAGCGGTTCAGGGGGTTGCAGAGGCCGGGCGTTTGAACATGCGCGTCGCCGTGATCTCGCTGTGCACCGCCTCTCCGGCCTGGGGCTGCTGGGGCAACCCGGGCCGGAGGTGCTCCTCCACGCTGATGTACTTCAGGCCCGCCCTGAGGTCGGCGTCGTTGCGCAGGCGGATGACCAGCGGGAACTCGGCGAGGGCGGTCGTGTCGAACAGACCGGTGGTGTACAGCAGCTGCACACCGAGCGCGTCCGACACGGCCCGCTGCAGCTCCAGCAGATAGGTGGCGTTGGCACGGCCGATCGGGTTGTCCAGGAACAGGGTGCCGGCGTGCCGGTGCTTGTCCCGGCCCCGGTCGTTCGAGCGCAGGGCGGCCATCGTGCAGTACAGGGCGATCGCGGCGGTGAGCAGCTGGCCGCCGGAGAAGACGTCGCCCATCTGGCCCACGGGGACACGCTCGGCGCGCAGTACGGCGTCGGGCTTGAGGATCTCCACGGCCACGCCCTTGGGCTGCAGCGCGGCCGCGACTCCGCGCAGCAGCAGGGACATGCCGTCCCGGCGCAGGTCGGAGTTCTTCTTCACGGCCGCGCGGGTGGCGTCGTCGATGACCTCGCCGAGGCGCTCGGTGAGTGTGGCCTGGTCGGGCTCCTCGAAGCGGATGCGCAGGAACTCCTGGCCGGACCACTCGCCCAGTCCCTCGGGCAGCCGCGACAGCCGCTGCGCGGACCGCAGGGTCGCGAGGGCGGACTCGACCAGGCCCCGCAGCCGGTCCACGATCGAGTCGCGGTTGCGCTCCAGCTGGGCCAGCTCGTCGGTCAGGACGCGCAGGCGGGGCGCGAACGCGTCCGCCCACTTCTGCGCGTGCTCCGGCAGCGCGGATGCGGGCAGTTCGCGGATCTGCTGCCGGGCGGGGGTGCGGACCTGCTCGTAGCGCGTGGAGTTGGCGTGCCGGACCAGGACATCGCTCGCCTCGCGCACGGCCGCCTCGGCGGCGGACAGGTCGGCGGCGCAGCCCCGCAGCGAGCGGCGGGCCTCGGCCGCGGAGTGCCGGGCCTCCTCCAGGCTGCCGGGGTACGGCTCCGGCTCCTCCTGCTCCTCCTCGGGGGTGTGTTCGCGCAGCAGGTCGCGGAGCATCGCGGCGATCTCGTCGAAGCCGCCGGCCGCGTCCTCGGCGGCCCGGTGGGCCTCCAGCAGCTCGGCGTGCGCCTCGCGGGCCTCGGCCAGTGCCTCGGTGCGGGCGGCGAGCTCGCCCGTCGCGGTGCGCAGCAGCGCCTGGGCGTGCTCGGCGTCCCGCGGGAGGAGTTCCTCGGGCAGCTCGGTGTGTGCCTCGCCGTTCTCCGGGGCGTGCCGTTCGGCCTCGCCGCGCAGCCGGCCGAGCTGCTCGCTCGCGCTGGACATGCGGGTCTCCAGGAGCTGCACCAGCTCCTCCGCGCGGGCGGCGGCGGCCTGCCGGGAGGGACCGTCGGAGCCGTCGGGCGACTGCAGCAGTTGTTCGGCGCGGGTGCGGACCTTGTTGCTGAGCCGGTCGAGTTCGGCGCGGGCGGCGCTCTCGTCGCTCTCCGCGCGGGCCTGCTCGGCGCGCAGGTCGGCGCCGACGCCGACCTTCTCGTACACCTGGGAGGCGGCCCGGTAGGCCTCGCGGAGGGCGGGCAGGGCCGCCTGGGGGGCGTCGGCGTCCTCGACCGGTACGTCGTCGGGGGCGCCGGCGATCTCGGAGCGCTCGGCGCGCAGGGCACGTGCGGTACGGCGGGCGTCGTCGGCGGCGCGCTGGGCGGCGCGGCGGTCCTCGTCGGCGGCGCGGGCGCGCTCCAGGCAGGCCTGGGCGCGAGCCTCGGACTCGGCGGCCTCGTCGGCGAGTTCGCGCAGCCGGGCCTGCCAGCCGGCGCGCTCGCGCAGCCGGTAGGCGAGCCCGGCGAGGGCGTCGGCGGCGCGGCGGGCCTTCTGCGCGGCTTCCTGCCGCTCGTCGCGGACCTGCGCGGTCTCGGCGGCAGCCTCGTCGGCCTCCGCGCGCACCGTGCGGGCCTCGGCCAGCTCGGCCTCGGTCTCCTCGGCGAACGCGCGGGCCTCCTGGGCGGTCTCGCCCAGTTCGGTGAGGCGTCCGGCGGGGCAGCCGGTGCGCCAGGAGGCGAGCCGGGCGGCCAGTTCACGGTCCTTGCCGAGGCGCGCGGCGAGCGTGCGGATCTCCTCGTCGCGCTCGGTGGCCCGCGCGCGCAGGGCCTGCCGTTCCTCGTCGGCGGCGTGCTCGTCGTGCATGGCCGGGTTCGGCGGCACGAGGAAGACGTCCCCCGCGGCGGCGCTGTCGTCGGGCGGCGGGGCGAGCAGGGCGGCGGCCGTGCCGACGGCGACGGCGGAGCGGGGCAGCAGGGCGGCGTCGCCGAGCGCCTCGCGGGCCCGCGCGTGCGTGTCCGGGTCGGTGATGATCACGCCGTCGACCAGCTCCGGGCGGGCGGCGAGCACGCGCGCGTGGTCCGCGGGGTCGACCGCCTGGGCGAGATAGCGCCAGCCGGGCAGCGCCGGGATGCCGTGCTCGCCGAGGAACTCCACCGTGGCCAGGACGTCCGGGCCCGGCGGAAGCAGTCCGCCGTCACCGAGCGCGCCGAGGATCCGGGAGTCGTCGGCGGCGGCGGTGCGCAGCTCGAAGAGGTGCCGTTCGGCGGCCGAGACGGCGTCGTCCAGGAGCTCGCGCAACTCGTCGGCGAAGCGGTCGAGTTCCTCGGGGGTGAGGGGGCTCTCGGCGGGCGGGCGGCCGAGGCCGTGCGCGTGCGGTCCCGTGGGCTCCGCGGCGCCGTCACGCCCGCGCCCGGTGCCGTCCGGTCCCTGGTCGGCCCACGCCTCGGCGGTGGCAGCGGCGCGCCCGCCGCCCCGGGTGCCCATCGCGTCATCGGCCCCGGACCGGGGGCCGGGCACTCCTGGCTGTTCGGCCGCGGGCGCCCCCGGCAGGCTGAGCAGTTCGGCGAGCCGCTCCTCGGCGGCCAGGGACTCGGCGAGGCGCCGCTCGACCTCGTAGGACCGCTCGGCCGCCGTCGCGGCGTCCGCCGCGCGGGCCGCGGTCAGCTCGGCGCGGGACTCGGCGGCGGCGGCCTCCCGCGCGTGCTCGGCGGCCTTGCGGGCGGCCTCGCGGGCCGCGTCCCAGGCGGCGACGGCGGTCTTCTCGGCGTCGCTGGCGGCGAGGGCGGCCCGCGCCGGGTCGGCGTCCGGGGCGGTGTCGTCGAGCCAGCCGGCCCGGACCGCCTCGGTGGTCTCCTGCTCGACCTCGGTGAGGCGCTGGCGCAGATGCCCGGCCTCGCTGCGGGCGCGCTGTGCCTCGGTCGCGGCGGTGGTGGAGTCGCGGTAGGCGGAGTCGCCCACCTCCTGGAGGGCGGCGGAGCGCTCCTCCTCCTCGTTGGCGAGGGCCTCGGCGCTCTCGGCGGCCGCGTGCAGGGCCCGTACCAGGTCCACGGCGGCCTTGGCACGCGCGGCGAGGGCGGGCGCGGCGTCCCGCTCGGCCTCCTGAATGGCGGCGGAAACGCGCGCGACGCGGTCGGCGGCGGCGCGGTGGCGCAGCACGGCCTCCGCGGCCTGCCAGGCGGAGTGCAGGGTGCGGGCGTCGGCCAGCTCGCGCTTCTGCGCGGCGGCGGACTTCTCGGCGGCGGCGAGCGCCAGCGAGGCGTGCCGGTAGGCGAGTTCGGCGGCGATCAGGGCGCTGCGCTCGCGGGCGCCCTCGGAGTGGGTGACGGCGTAGGCGGCGGCCGTGACCCGCTGGGCGAGGTCGGCGGCGCGCACCCGCTCCTGCACGGCCCGCGCGGACAGCCGCCGGGCGAGGGTGCGGGTGCGGCGCTCGGCGCCGGCGTGGACGTCACGCGCGCGTGAGCGCGCCTCGGCGGCCTCGACGATCCGTCCGAGCAGGTCGACCGACCCGGCGGTGAAGTCGCGTTCGGCGATCAGCTCGGCGCGCCGGCCGAGCTTGTTGCCGAAGCCGCTGACGAGGTCGGCGAGGCCGTCGGTGTCGCGGGTGTCGGTGACGGCGCGCAGCAGCAGGTCGGTGAAGTCGGAGTCCTTCTTGACCGCGAAGAGGCCGGCCGCCTCGCCCTCGTCGGCGTTCATCTCCCGCTGGTAGCGGAAGAGTTCGGGGTCGAGGCCGAGGTCTCCGAGGTGATCGATCCAGCGGTCGTGGATCTCCTCCCAGTGCACCTCCAGGTGCGGGTAGGCCTTGCCGGCCTCCGTCAGGGCGTCGCGGAAGCCCTTCATGGTGCGGCGGCGGCCCTGGGCGCCCGAGGCGCCCTCGGTGGGCGGCCGTACGGCGGTGGACTCGGCCACGGGCAGGTTGTCCAGGCTCAGTCCGGGGCCGGGGCGGAAGGAGTACCAGGCCTCGGCGAACTTGCGCGGGTCGCTGGACACCTGCCGTCCGCGCCACTCGCTCACCTTGCCGACGACGACGCACTCGCCGGTCTGCACGTGCTGCCACTCCAGTGCCACGTGTCCGCAGTCGTCGGCGAGCAGGAACTTGCGCAGCACACCGGAGCTGGCGCCGCCGAGGGTGTTGCGGTGGCCCGGCAGCATCACGGAGAAGATCAGCTTGAGCAGGACGGACTTGCCGCCGCCGTTCTCCAGGAAGAGCACGCCCGCGGGCGCGGGCCGGCGCGGCGGGCCGGACGGCTCCTCCTCGAAGAACTCCGCCTGCGTGGGCGCCGGGTCGGGCACGGGCTCGCCGACACCCCGCAGGTCAAGCACGGTGTCGGCGTAGCGCGCACCGGCGGGACCGATGGAGTAGAGGCGGACCCGGGACAGCTCGTACATGGCGGACTCTCGCGTTAAGTCTTCGTAAGTGTGCGGAAGCGTGGGGTGGTTCGGGGGTCAGGAGTGGAACGGGAGCCCGGCGTCGGCCACCAGCTCCAGGTCCTCGGTGTCCTCGGCCGGCAGCAGGCTGGCGGTGCCGTCGGTCACCGGTACGACGCCCAGTTCGAGCAGTTCGGCCAGGGCGGCGCTGCCGGCCATGTCGCGGACCTGGAGCTGGTAGCGGGCCGTCGTGCGGTAGGTGCCGCCGCCGTCGTCGCCGGTGCGCTGCAGGAAGCCCGAGTCGGTGAGGAAGGCGAGGGCCTTGGCCACGATGCCGGTGGTGGAGGCGGCCGGGCGGCGGGCGTCCTTGGTGGCGCCGGTGGCGCTGCGTCTGGCCCAGATGCGCCAGGCGGCCTCCAGTCCGGGCGCGTCGGTCGCCGGGTCGGTGTTCTCGCCCCGTTCCTCGGCCCGCTCCTCAAGGCGCCGGCAGGCCTGCCGGACGAAGGTGTCGACGCCGTTGACGGTGACGCGGCCGATGTAGGTGTCGTCGGCCAGGTCCTCCGGGCGCGGGAAGGCCAGGGCGGCGACGGCGAGGTGGGCGAGGCCGTGGAGGAAGCGGTCGCCGGAGTCGGCGGCGGTGCGACGCGCGTAGTCGCCCATGCGAACGGCGAACACCGAGTCCTCGGCGGCCGTCACGGCCATGCCCGCGCGCGGGGACACCTCCAGCACGACGAGGCCCAGGCCGGTGGCGACGGCGTCGGCGATTCGCGCGAACGCCGGGTCCTCGCGGTAGCGGCGCAGCAGCTCGGTGTACTCCTGGTCCCGCGCGGGCTGCAGCTTGGGCTGCAGCCCGAAGGCGACGAGCCGCGCCGCGTCGGCGGCGTCGGCGGGGGTGACGGCAGCGGGCGCCGACGGCGGCGACGCCTCCGCCTCACTCCACTCGACATGCTCGCTCACGGTTGGGGCTCCTTGTCGCGCTGTTGTTGACTCATGCTGCCTCCGTCCGGTCGGCCGCCATCCCCGCCGCATCGAGCAGGGCGGTTCCCACGATCAGGTCCGCCCCGCCGAACTCGGGATCGTCCAGCTCCGTCCCGTCGTCCACGGCGAACAGCAGCTTCTCCTCACCTTGCCGGTACGCGGTACCGACCGCCGGGCTGGCCGCATGGACCGCCAACAGGGCCACCAGATAGGCCAGATCGGGGTCACCGGTGCGCCGGGCCTCGGCCAGCAGCCCCGACAGCCTGCGCGGGGCGTCGGCCGGCAGGTCCAGCAACTCCATCGCGGCAGCCAGCTGCTCCTCGCTGAACCGGCTGTCGTCCGGTGTGGCGATCAGGTCGGGCTCGGGCATCTCCGCACCCAGGTGCTCCCGCTCCACCGGCGGCGTCAGCAGTATGTCGACGAGGTCCGCCACCCGGACGGACACCGGTGTGCGCAGTCCCGTGCCGCCCGCGAAGAAGGCGTCCGTGACCCGGATGGCCCGCTCCAGGGGCAGCGGCAGGACGGGGGCGACGAGATGGCCGTACAGATCTATCCCGGACGTCGTCGCCGGTGTGGCGAAGGCCTGCCGGTCCTGTTCGGCGCGGAACAGCGGGCCGGCCTCCAGCAGCCGCGACTGGAGCTGGGTGTGCCGCCGGATGCAGTCCTTGACGATGTCGACCAGTTCCGCGGCGCGGCGCTTGTGCTCGGGCTCCTCGGTCTCGTCCCGGGCCCTGCGGATGTTGGTGAGGATCGCGTTCTCGTGGCGGTAGCGGTCGGCCACGTGGTCCAGGGCCTCGGCGATCATGTCGGGCACGGCGCCCAGCCAGTCGACCGCGCGGACGTTGCGCCGGGTGGCCTCCAGGGCGCGGCGCAAGGTCTCCGAGTACTGCACCGTGCGGTAGCGGGCCTGTTCGGCGGCGAGCTGGGCGTCGGCGAGCCGGCCGCGGCTGATCAGCACCTCCAGCTTGACCTCGGCGGCGATCTGGGCGCTGGTGACGTCGGTGTCGAGGGCGCCGACCAGGACGTTGACGGCTTCGTCGGTCGTGCGCAGGTACACCGTGCCGCCGGGGCCGGGGACCTCTTCGATCAGTTTGAAGTCGTAGTCCCGGCGGACGTACGTCCCGTCCGGCGCGAAGGTGCCGTAGACGGCGCGGAAGCCGCGGTCGACGCTGCCGACGTTGATCAGGTTCTCCAGGACCCAGCGGGCCACGCGCTCGTGCTCGGCCGTCGGCCGGTGCGGGGCCTGGGCGGCGATGCGCGGGATCAGCCGGGCCACGATCTGCTCGTGGTCGGCGCCGGTGTCGAAGTCCATGTTGAGCGTGACCAGGTCGATGGCGGCGAGGGCCACCTCGGCCATGCCGTAGACCGAGTACTCACCGGCCAGGTTGGCCTTGCGCGCGTCGAGGTCGTGCAGCGGCGCGGTGCAGGCGAGCGCGCGCAGCCGCCGCGCCAGCCCCTCGTCGGCGGCCGGGCCCGGAGCCGGGCGCGGCCCCGCGCTGAGCTGGGGCGGAACACTGTCCGTCGATGCAGGCGAAGTCACGGTGCACAGAGTAGGTCCTGGGTCTGACATCGACCCAAACGACCCAGATGCGACGGGCGTCACGGAGGCGCAAGACGGGCGTAGCGGCGGCTCAGGAGGCGCGAGCGGGGTCGTCGCCGACGCGGCGCCGGTACACCTCCACCATCCGTTCCAGCGAGTCCGTGAGGTACGTCGCCAGCAGCCGCTCGGCCTCGCGCTTGTCGCCGGCCTGCAGCGCCCGCAGGATCTCGCGGTTGCGGGCGAGATAGGGCTCGTGCAGCCGGCGCGGGTCGTCGACGACGTGGAAGGCGAGCCGCAGTTCGGCGAAGACGCTGCGCATCAGTTCGTCGGTGCGTTCGCTGCCCGCGAGGGCGACCAATTCCCGGTGGAAGTGGATGTTGGCCGTGCCCAGCGCCTTCCAGTCGTTCCCGGCGGTCGCCCGCTCTCCTTCGGCGACCGCCGCGGCCACCCCTTCCAGCCGGTACGGCGGCTCGCCCAGGGAGCGGACGACGGCGCACTCGACCAGGGAGCGGGTGCGGTAGATGTCCTCGACGTCCTCGACCGTCAGGACCCGCACGAACACCCCGCGGTTGAGCTCGTGGACCAGCAGGCGTTCGTGCGTGAGCAGCCGGAACGCCTCGCGCAGCGTGTTGCGGGAGACCCCGAGCGCCCCGCCGATGCCGTCCTCCGACAGCCGGGTGCCGGGCGGGAAGTACCCGTCGGCGATACGGCTCCGGAGGATGTCCGAGACCCGCTCGGCCGTGCTGGTACGCCCCAGGAGCGCACGGTCGTCGGCCAGTGCCGTCAGCTGCTCTGCCATGCCGGAATTCAATCGCACCAACCGGAACGAAACAACATGGGTATTGAAGGATCGTTGAACAATCCTCTACCGTGCTCGAGAGGCATCGCCCACGCCCCCGAGGAGCCGGCATGACGCAGACACCGCGTACCGAGGATCTCCCCGTCACCGCAGTCGACTCGCACGCGCACGCGTGGAGTCCGGAAACCGCCCGAGGCCGCTTCCGGGACGGCCTCGCGGGCCCGACGGCCGGGGTGGCAGCGGGCCACACGCAGGCCAACCTGATCTCGGTGCCGGCCGACTGGGCCTACGACATGCTGTTGTTCTGCCAGCGCAACCCCAAGCCGTGCCCGGTGCTGGACGTCACGGACGCCGGCTCCACGTCGACCGTCCTCGCCGAAGGCGCCGACCTGCGCACGGATCTGCCGCGCTACCGGGTGTGGCAGGACGGCGAATTGGTCGAGGAGCCCACCGACGTGCGCGCGCACTGGCGGGACGACCTGGTGTCGTTCCTGCTCGGCTGCAGCTTCACCTTCGAGTGGGCGCTGGCCCGCGCGGGCGTGCCGATCCGGCATGTCGAGCAGGGCCGCAACGTGCCGATGTACGTCACCACGCGCGCGTGCCGGGAGGCGGGACGGCTGCGCGGGCCGATGGTGGTGTCCATGCGGCCGGTGCCTCCGGAGCACATCCGCGCCGCGATCCGGGAGAGCGGTCTGCTGCCGGCCGTGCACGGCGGTCCGGTGCACTGCGGGGACCCCGCACCGCTCGGTATCGAGGACCTGGCCCGCCCCGACTTCGGGGACCCGGTCACCCTCGCGCCCGGTGACATCCCGGTGTTCTGGGCCTGCGGAGTGACCCCGCAAGCCGCGGTGACGGCCTCCCGGCCGCCCTTCGCCATCACCCACGCCCCGGGCCAGATGTTCCTGACCGACGCCCGCGACGAGCAGTACCGGCTGGTCGGCATCGTCTGAGCCCGGCCGGTCGGCAGCGCACGCACGGCAACACCGGCGCGGCCGCCTCGCGGGGGTTACTGCCCCGTGCGACCACGCGCGCGTACGGCAGCGCAGCTGAACACGGGGGCGCACATCCGGTTCGTTCGGCCCCCGAACGAGCGCAAGACCGCAGTCCCGGCCGGCCCTCCGGCCCGCCGGGCACTCACCCGGTGACCAAGTGGCCCGCGCCGCCTGCACCCCCCACACAGCAACACAGGCCGAACCGGGCACGATGACCTCGCCGACCCGCTCCGGCACCACGCCCGCGGACCACCGACCCCCGGGCCCCTCGCCGTGACACCAGCGGTCCGCGCCACTCCCGTCCCGGCGGCCACGCAGACGGTGACCGGCACGGCGGCCCCCCGACGAGCACAGGCCACACTTCCGGCCGGCCCTCCGGCCCGTCGGAGAACTACCCGGTGACCACAGTGGCCCGCGCCGTCTGCGCCCCCACAGTCGCGCAGGGAGGACGCGGCGTTGTGGGCTCACCGGCCTCATCCCCGGCCATGCCCGCGCGGACCAGACCTGCCCTTACGACCTCGCCGACCGGATCCGCCGCCGTAGCCACACGGCCCGTACCCGCTGTCACGGCGTCGCCGACGGGATCCACCACCGTTGCCGCACCGGCCGGACCCGCCGCCACGGGCCCGCCGACCGTACCCGCCGTCACGGCGTCACTAGCCGTATCCGCGCTGTTCCCCGCCCTCGTGGCAGCAGATGTGCCCGCCGGATGCGTGTCCGCGGGGCGCCGCTGAGCCTCGGCGTCGCGGTCGGTGGCCTGGGTCAGGGCGGCCAGGGCCGCGGAGGCCGCTGCCGAGGCATGCAGGTCGAGCCGGGCGCTCGTGCCCCGGGCCCGGTGGTGCAGTTCGTCGGCGGCCAGGCGCAGCAGTTGGGGCAGCAGGTCCTTGCAGCGCCGGGCCACCCAGGCGGTGCCGGCCGTGGCCAGCCACAGCAGGCTCGCCGCGCGGGTGGGCGCCGGGAACTCCGGCTCGGGGGACGGCGGTTGCCCCGTCGCCCGGCCCGCCTGCGTGAGCAGTTCGTGGAAGCGGACGGCGAGCTGCCGGTGCCCGCGCTCGCCGGGGTGCAGCCGGTCGGCGCTCCACAGGGCCCGGTCGGTGATCCAGGCGCCGTCCGCGGCGTGCAGATGGACGGCCCCGTAGCGCTCGGACAGCGCGTGGACGACCGTGTTGACGGCCCGTTGCCGGCGGGCCAGCGGACGGGCCAGGGCGCTCGGCAGGCCCAGCATCGCGCCGGGGTCGGGCAGGCAGGCCGTGAGCAGGGTGGCCCCCTCGCGGGTGAAGGCCGCGTAGACCTCGTCGAGGTGGGCGGCGACCGCCTGGATGTCGAAGGTCCGGCGCAGTGTGTCGTTGACCCCGATCACGACCGACACCAGGTCGGGGTGCAGGTCGAGGGCGGCCGGGGTCTGCCGCTGAAGCACGTCACGGGTCTGTGCGCCGCTGACCGCGAGGTTGGTGAACTCCACGGCGTCGGCGGCGGCGAGGGCGGGCGCCAGCAGCGCGGCCCAGCCCCGCCAGCGCTCTCCCACGGGGTCGCCCACGCCCTCGGTCAGCGAGTCCCCGAGGGCGACGAAGCGGACGGGGCTCATGCCACGCCCTCCGGGACAGTGCGACGGGCGCCGGCCGGGCCGAGCACCTCCGCGTCGTGGGCCTCGAGGAACGCCTCCACGGCCGTACCCCAGCCGAAGCACTCCGCACGCGCGCGTGCCGCCTCGCGCCGGGTGCGCTCGCCGCGGTCCAGGAGCAGCTCGACGGCGTCCGCGAACGCCTCGCCGCGGTCGGCCGCGGTCGCCCCGGCGGAACCGATGACCTCGGGCAGCGCGGAGGACGCGCTCGCCACGACGGGCGTGCCGCACGCCATCGCCTCCAGTGCGGCCAGCCCGAAGGTCTCGGCGGGCCCGGGCGCGAGGGCGATGTCCGCGCTCGCCTGGAGGGCGCCGAGCGCGGCCCGGTCGGAGACGTGCCCGAGGAAGGTCACGGGCAGCCCGTGCTCCCGCGCGCGCTGCTCCAGACGGGCTCTGAGCGGCCCGTCCCCGGCCACCACGAGCACCGCCCGCCGCCCGCGTCGTATCAGCGCGTCGAGGGCGTCCAGGGCGGTGCCGGGGCGCTTCTCGACGGACAGCCGGGAGCACATCACGAGCAGCGCCTCGTCCCCGCGCGCGTGCCGGGTGCGCAGGCCCGGGTCGCGCAGGGCGGGGTGGCGTTCCGTCAGGTCGACACCCAGGGGGGCGCGTACGACATTGCGCGCGCCGATGCGTACGAACTCGCGCTCGGCGAACTCCGTGGTGCACACCACCCGTGAGTAGACGTGCGCGGTCCGGGTGTTGAGGGCGTCGGCGGCCCGCCGGGAGAGGTTCTCGGACAGACCCCAGGTGCGCAGCACGCCGTCGGCGGTCTCGTGGGAGACCATCACGGCGGGCACACGCGCGCGGCGAGCCCAGCGCCCGGTCCAGCGCAAAGTGGTGCGGTCGGAGACCTCCAGGCGGTCCGGGGCCAGCTCCTTCAGGAGGGCGGCCACGCGCCGCTTGTCGGTGAGGACGCGGTAGCCGCCGGTGCCCGGCAGCTGCGGGCCGGGCAGGGTGATGACCCGCCCCTGCTCGGTGTCGCGGTCGGTGTGCCGTTCACCGGGCACGATCAGGACGGGTTCGTGGCCGGCCGCCCTGAAGCCCTTGCCCAGCTCGCGCAGCGCGGTGCGCAGGCCGCCGGAGTTCGGGGCGACGAAGTTGGCGAGCCGGACGATGCGCAGGGACTGGCCGGTCATGCCGCCACCGCCGTCTTCCGTGCCGCGAGCACGTCGTCGTAGTGGGCGATCAGCTGGTCGCCGACGGCGGCCCAGGTGCGGCCCTCGACCATGGTGCGGGCGGCGGCGCCGAACGCGGTCCGCCGCGCCGGGTTGGCGGCGAGTTCGCGGACGGCTTCCCGTACGGCGTCGGCGTCGCCCGGCGGGACCAGGTATCCGGTGCGGCCGTGGGCGACCAGGTCGAGCGGGCCGCCGGCGGCGGGGGCGACGACCGGGACCCCACTGGCCATGGCCTCCTGGACGGTCTGGCAGAACGTCTCGAAGGGGCCGGTGTGCGCGAACACGTCCAGCGAGGCGAAGATCCGCGCGAGGTCGCCGCCGGTCCGGCGGCCGAGGAACACCGCGCCGGGCAGCGCCTCGGCGAGGTGGGCGTGGCTGGGCCCGTCGCCGACGACCACGACCTTGACGCCGTCCAGGCCGCAGGCGCCGGCGAGGAGTTCGACGTGCTTCTCCGGGGCGAGCCGGCCGACGTAGCCGACGATCAGCTCGCCGTTCGGGGCGAGTTCGCGGCGCAGCGCCTCGTCGCGCAGATCTGGCCGGAAACGTACGGTGTCCACCCCGCGCGGCCACAGCCGGACCCGGGGCACGCCGTGCGCCTCCAGGTCACCCAGGGCGGCGCTGGAGGGGGCGAGGGTGCGGTCGGCGGCGGCGTGCACGGAGCGGATCCGCCGCCAGGCGGCCGCCTCGCCGGCGCCCATGTAGGTGCGGGCGTATCCGGCCAGGTCGGTCTGGTAGACGGCGACGGCGGGGACGCCGAGACGGGCGGCGGCGGCCATGCCGCGGACGCCGAGGACGAAGGGGCTGGCGAGATGGACCAGGTCGGCGCGGTGTTCGACGAGCGCCGCGGCCAGTCGCCGACTGGGCAGGGCGACGCGGACCTGGGGGTAGCCGGGGAGCGGCAGGGAGGGGATCCGGACGACCCGGCAGGGGGCGTCCTTGTCCGGTCCGCTGCCCGGAGCGGGGGCGGGGGCGACGACGAGCGGATGGTGACCGCGATCTACGAGGTGCCGGGCGGTCTGGAGCGCGCAGTGGGCCACGCCGTTCACATCGGGGGGAAAGGATTCGGTCACGATGACGACACGCATACGGGTGTTGTCGCCGCGCCGGACGTGGCCGCGTCGACTTCGATCTTTCCGCCCGGGGAACGTCCTGTGAGCGTTGGACTGCACACCCGAGCAGGTCAGACGGCCGTCATGACCGCCTGACCTGCGGGACACCCGGTGTTCACACGGCGGGCAGTCGTCCGCCCGGGCCGTGGGCGTACGTGGGGTCAGCCGAGGGCGGCGTCGGGTCCGAAGCGGCTGCGCACCGCCGTCTGCACCTCCGCCTCCTCGGCCGGATCGGCGGCCAGGCGGCGCAGGCGCTCCACGACCCGGGCGTCACCGGTCTCGGCGTGCCGGGCGGCGAGCTCGCGGGTGGTCTCCTCGCAGTCCCACAGGCATTCGACGGCGAAGCCGGTGGCAAAGGAGGGGTCGGTGGCCGCCAGGGCGCGGGCGGCCCGGCCGCGGAGATGGGATGAGGCCGTCTCGCGGTAGACGTGGCGCAGTACCGGGGCGGCGCAGGCGATGCCGAGGCGTCCGGTGCCGTCGACGAGGGTCCACAGCGTGGGCGCGTCGGGGCCCTCGCCCCGTACGGCCTCGCGGAGGGCGCCGAGGACGAGGTCGCGGTCCTGGACGCCGCCGCGGCAGGCGAGCATGCGTCCGGCGGCGGCGCCGAGCGCGTCGGGGCGCTGGGCCCAGCGGCGGGCGCGGTCGACGGCGGCGACGCTGCGCATCCGTTCGAAGGCGTCGACGGCGGCCTCCACGACGACGCTCGTGCCGTCGCCGACGGCGGCCTCGATCAGGTCGAGGGCGTCGGGGTCGTTGCTGTCGGCGAGATAGCGCAACGCGGTGCAGCGGGCCCCGTCGACGCCGCCGCGGGCGGCCTGGACGATCTCCGGCCGGTCCTCGGGGCCGGCCACGGCGACCAGACAGCGGGCGGCCGGGACATGGAGGGCGGCGCCGCGCTCGATGCCCTGCTGAGCCCATTCGAAGACGGCGCCCACGCTCCAGCCGGGCCGCGGGCCGCTGGGGCTCATCTGGCGCTGCCAGCGGTCGAAACAGCCGGTCTCGTGGGCGGCACGCACGCGTGTGGCGATCGACTCGCGCGGATCCTCGGCCCACAGCCGCCAGGGCCTCGGCTCGAAGGCGTCGCGTACGGCGGCGGCCAGCTCGGCCTCGCCCTCGGGGTCGGCGGGGAAGCGGGCCAGGACGGGTGCGGCGAGGGCACGCAGGCCCGCGTCGTCGTCCCTGAGGGCCAGCTCGTCCAGCGCCCAGGCCCAGTTGGAGCCGTGCGCGGCGTACCGGCGCAGCAGTTCGAGCGCGTCCCGCCTGCCGTAGGAGGCGAGGTGACCGAGGACGGCCAGGGCGAGGCCGGTGCGGGACTCCTCGGTGTCGAGGACGTCCTCGGGGTCGAAGAGGTGCGCCTCGATCGCGTCCAGCTCGCCGTTCAGGTCGAGGTAGAGCCGGGCGTAGTACAGGGAGCGGTTCTCCACCTGCCAGTCGTGGCGGGGATCGCGCAGCACACAGTGGTTCAGGGCCGCGAGAGCTTCGGCGCGCGGGGCGGTGAGCGCGTGCAGTGTGCCGTCGCCGCGGCCCCGCTGGAGCAGGCCGAGCAGCGTACCGCTGGGCGCTATGACCGGATCGAACATGGGAAACAGCCTCACATCAAGCGTCGACGCAACCGGGAAACACGCACTACCTGGCCGCGTGACACAACGTCGGAGCGCCCGCCGTCTCTTGCTTGCTGAAGACCATCTCTCTCTGCCTCTCGTCTGTGGCCCATGCGGACCGCATCACGGCCCGCGCGGTGCGGCAACACCTGCCCAGCCATCGCGTCCGTGAATCACGTCGTCATGATGACCCGGCGGTTTGTGCTGCCGCGACCGTATTTCCGGCGGCCTTGTACCGCCTCCCCCGTTTTCCGTGTCGTACCTGCTCAGGACATGCGCCTCAGTGGGCGCCGAACAGCTCCAGGAGTTCCGTCTTGCCGAACATGCGGGCGGTGTCGACGGCCGACGGCGTCCCCGCGGCCGGGTCGGCTCCACCCTCCAGGAGCGCCTTGATCACTTCTGTCTCGCCCTTGAAGACGGCCCCCGCGAGCGGGGTCTGGCCGCGGTCGTTGATCTGGTCCGCCGCGGCACCCCGGGCGAGCAGGGCGCGTACGGCGTCGGCGTGGCCGTGGTAGGCGGCGAGCATCACCAGGGAGTCGCCGCGGTCGTTGGTGAGGTTGGCCGGAACGCCGGCGTCGACGTACGCCACGAGCGCCTCGGTCTGCCCCTGCCGGGCCAGATCGAAGATCTTGGTCGCCAGCTCCACGACCTCGGGGTCGGGGGCTTCACTCATCGGCCGGACCGCCTCTCCTTGGAACTTCGGGGACTTCAGGGAGCGTACGGCAGCGGGAGCGGAATGCGGCCGTACGAGTGAATCGCCAGCGTACTGGCTCGCGCGGCACATGACCCGATGTGCCCGAGGTAAAGATCACCGACAGCCCCCATCTGAGGCAACCGCCCAGCTCAGCCGGGCCTTGACCCGCTCAGCCGACTGGGTGAAATCAACCGAATTTCACCCAGTTGCACCTTTAATAATATGGATACATCCTGTGATCATGGAAGAACTCATGGTGACTGTCCCCCCTCGACACCAGGAGGTCTCAAATGATCCTCTCCATGTCCGGCGTCCTCATCCTCGGCGTCGTCGTCTTCCTGTTCTTCCGCAAGGACGGGCTCAAGGGCTCGCACGCCACGGTCACGGCCCTGTTCGGCTTCTACCTCGCCAATACGGGCATCGCGCCGAGTATCAAGGCCGGCGGGGAGAGCCTGGCGAGCCTCCTCGGCGGCATCAAGTTCTGACCCGGCCCGTCCCGCCCGCACTCACCGTCAGGAGACAGCAGTGGCCCGGCGCCCTCTCCCCCGCATTCTGAGCAAGGACAGCGCCCAGCTCGCCCGGACGCAGCTCGCCCGGAGCCGGGAGCTGGCCCGGACGGCGGCCGACAGCGCGACCGATGTCCTCCACCCGCTCATCACCGTCTCGCGCGGGCTGCGCCGGCTGGCCTCGGCCGGGCGGCGCAGATGGGCGGAGACACCCCAGGACAGGCGTGGCCCACTGCTGTTCCTCGTGGCCTCCGTCATGCTGGCCGTGGCGCTGGTGCCGTACGGGCCGCTCCTCGCCGTCATCGCCGTCATGGCGGCAGCAGCCTGGCAGGGCCGTGACCGCACCCCGCCGGCCCCCGAGGGGCCCGACGAGTCGCAGATCGAACGGCTCCAGTCCCTGTACGAGGCCCTGGTGCCGTACTTCGCCGGCCCCGAGGACCCGGCACCGCTGTACGCGCACGGCGGAGAGTGGCAGAAGGCCTTCCCCGCCCACGAGTTCGACGGCGACGGGCGCATCGGGCATCTCGTGATCCGTTACCCCGCGTACTTCCCGGACGGCGAGTCCGAGGCCCGCATGCGGATCGAGCAGCTGCTCACCGCGAAGGCCGGCCGGGGCCGCGAGTACCACTTCGCCTGGGACGAGGAGGGCAACCAGCTCACCGTCACCGTCCTCCCGCCCCTGCCCGCCGACATCCCGGCCCAGCACTTCGTCACCACACCCGGCGAGACCGTCCTCGGCTTCACCGACCCCAGCGAGGTCCAGCGCACGCTCCCGCTCTCCTACGGGGAGGAACAGATCGACGTGCCGCCGGTCGTCTGGCGCACCGGCATCCGCTCCACCGAGCCGCATCTGCTGGCCATGGGCCACCCCGGAAGCGGCACCTCGACCCTGCTGCGCTCCATCGCCCTGCAGGCCCTCCAGTACGGCGACGTCCTGATCGTCGACGGCGGCGGCACCGGCGAGTACGCGTGCCTGACCGGCCGGGACGGCGTGCTGGCGGTGGAGTGCGCGCTGCCCGGTGCGCTGGCGAGCCTGGAGTGGGCGGCACAGGAGACCGAGCGGCGGCTCATCGCCGTCAACCTGGCCCGGCAGGCGGGCGACCCGCCACCGGCCGACGCCCGCCGTCCGCTGTGGATCCTGCTGGACCGCCCGTCCGTCTTCGCCCACCTCGCCGCGGCGGACGGCCGCAAGGACCCGCAGGCGCTGCTCCAGGTGCCGCTGCGGCACGGCCGTGCCGCGAACGTGACCGTCGTCGTGGCCGAGCAGTTCGACAGCGCGCAGGCCCTGACCGACGCGGTACGGCAGCACACACGCGCGCGTGTCGTGCTCGGGTCCGCGGCGCCTCGGCAGGTGGAGGCGGTACTGGGCGCTCCGCCGCACACGAGACCGCTCGGGCAGGTGCCGCCGGGCCGCGGGTACGCGCGGCTGGGGTCGGGGCCGGTGCACCGGCTGCAGGTGCCGCGGACGCCGGATCCGTACGACGACGCGACCAGTGACGCCGACCGGCAGGCGGTGCTGGAGCTGCTGCCCGCGCGGACCACTGCCGTGGGGGCCGAGCCGACGGAGCCACCGCAGCCGACGGAGCCTTCACAGCCGGCGGATCTCACGAAGCCGGCGGTGGCTGCGGAAGCCGCGGGGTAGCACCGTTGGGGTTCGGACCGGCTGCCGGGTGCGGGTCCGTCGTGGCTTGTCGCGCCCACGCGGCGGAGCCGCATGTCAACACAGCCCCGCGCCCCTAGGGAGCTGCGGCCGGGCAGCGCCCCAAAGGGGCGCGGGGAACTGCGCGACAAGCCCCCACGCGCCCGCAGTCGCCGAAGCACCCGGCGCCCCGAGCTCTGAGGCGCCCGGCCTAAGCGACGAACGTGCCCGGCGCCTCCACACCCCCCGTACCACCGCTCTCCACCAGCCGGGCCGCCGCCGCAAGGCGGACCGCCGCCTCCTCCGCCACAGCTCCCCCGACGGTGAACGGCAGCCGGAGATAGCCCTCGAACGCGCCGTCCACGCCGAAGCGGGGGCCGGAGGGGACGCGGACGCCGGTCCGCTCGCCCGCTTCGGCGAGGCGCGAGCCGGACAGGCCCCCGGCGCGGACCCACAGGGTCAGCCCGCCCTGCGGGACGTTGAACTCCCACGTCGGCAGCTCGCGCCGGATCGCCGCCACCAGCGCGTCCCGGTTCTCGCGGGCCTGGGCCCGGCGCAGCTCCACCGCCTGCTGCCAACCCCCCGTGCTGAAAAGCCAGTTGACGGCGAGCTGCTCCAGCACCGGCGTACCGAGATCGGCGTACGCCCGCGCGGCGACCAGGCTGCGGATGACATCCGGGGCCGCCCGCACCCAGCCGATCCGCATGCCCGCCCAGAACGCCTTGCTCGCCGAGCCGACCGTGATGACGGTCGAGCCGGCCGGATCGAAGGCGCAGACCCGGCGCGGCATCGCGCCGTCCGCGAGCTCCTCGTCCAGCCACAGCTCGGTCATCGTCTCGTCGGCGACCAGCACCGTGCCGGCCGACCGCGCCGCGTCCACCAGCCTCCGCCGCTGGTCCTCGTCGGCGAGCGCGCCGGTGGGGTTGTGGAAGTCGGCGACGACGTACGCGAGACGGGGCGCGGCCTCACGCAGGACCTGGCGCCAGCGGTCCATGTCCCAGCCGGACAGCCCCTCGGCCATCGCGACGGGAACCAGGCGGGCGCCGGCCTCCCGCATCAGCTGGAGGATGTTCGCGTAGGACGGCGACTCGACCGCGATGCGTTCACCGCGCCCGGCGAAGAGGTGGCAGATCGCGTCGATCGCGCCCATCGCGCCCGTGGTCACCATGATCTGCTCGGGCATGGTGGGGATCCCGCTCGCGGTGTAGCGCTCGGCGATCATCGAGCGCAGCGCGGGCAGTCCGGCCGGGTAGTCGCCGTGTGTGTGGGCGTACGGCGGCAGTTCCTCCAGGGCGCCCTGCACGGCGCGGGTGAGCCACGGCTCGGGGGCCGGCAGCGAGGCACAGCCGAGGTCGATCATCGAGCCCAGGGCCTCGGGGGGCAGCGGCTCCAGACCACGGGCGGGCAGTGGGTTGCCGGCCGGTACGGCGGTCCAGCTGCCGGCGCCGCGCCGGGACTCCAGGAAGCCCTCGCCGCGCAGCGCCTCGTACGCGGCCGCGACGGTGGTGCGGCTGACGGAGAGAGCCAGGGCCAGTTCGCGTTCGGCGGGCAGGCGGGCGGCCACCGGGACGCGGCCTTCGAGCACCAGCAGGCGGATGCCGTCGGCGAGAGCACGGTAGGCGGGCGGGCGGCGGGTGCCGGGTCCGGCCGGGCGGTCCTGCTGGGACTTGAGCAGCCGGGCGAGCTGCGCGGCACCCATCGCAGAGGTCCACTGCGCCATGACGATCAGTCCACCTTCCCCGAATTGGCCATGGATGGCGATTCTTCCCAAGCCACAGAGTGACATGCGTCAGGCCACCGCCACCACCCAGGGGGTCCTTCGTGTCCACTTCGTGCCGTCTCGGACGGCGATTGATCCAGCTGTACGCCGGGCTCACGCTCTACGGCGCCAGTTCCGCCCTGCTCGTCGAGGCGGGCCTGGGCCTGGAGCCCTGGAACGTGCTGCACCAGGGGCTCGCCGAGCTCACCGGGCTGACCATCGGCGTCGTGTCGATCATCGTGGGAGCGGCGGTGCTGCTGCTGTGGATCCCGCTGCGCCAGCGCCCCGGGCTGGGCACCGTCTCCAATGTCTTCGTCATCGGCCTCGCCATGGACGGCACGCTCGCCCTCGTCCCGGACGCGCACTCCCTCGCCGTACGCGTCCCGCTCCTGCTCGCCGGGATCGTGCTGAACGGCGCGGCGACGGGCCTGTACATCGCGGCACGCTTCGGTCCCGGCCCCCGCGACGGGCTGATGACCGGTCTGCACCGGCGTACCGGCCGCTCGATCCGGCTGATGCGGACCGGGATCGAGGTCGCGGTGGTGGTCACCGGGTTCCTGCTGGGCGGCACCATCGGCGTCGGCACCGTGCTCTACGCCGTCTCGATCGGGCCGCTGGCGCAGCTGTTCCTGCGGGTGTTCGCCGTGCCGCCGGCACCGGGCCGCAGCACGGTCTTTGCCACCTCGACACCGGAACAGGTCATACTGCGGCCGTGACCCTCACGAAGCCGCCCATACGCCACCCCTACCTCGACCATCCCGGCCCGATCCCCTTCGCCCACCGCGGTGGGGCCGCCGACGGGCTGGAGAACACCGTGGCGCAGTTCCGGCGCGCGGTCGAGCTGGGCTACCGCTACATCGAGACCGACGTGCACGCCACGGCCGACGGGCGGCTCGTCGCCTTCCACGACTCGACGCTGGACCGGGTCACCGACGGTGCGGGCCGCATCGCGGACCTGCCGTGGGAGGACGTGCGGCACGCGCGCGTGGCCGGCCGGGAACCGGTGCCGCTGTTCGAGGAGTTGCTGGAGACCTTCCCCGAGGTCCGCTGGAACGTCGACGTCAAGGCGGAGCCCGCCCTGCGCCCCTTCCTGGAGCTGATCGAGCGCACGGGCGCCTGGGACCGGGTCTGCGTGGGCTCGTTCTCCGAGGCCCGCGTGCTGCGCGCCCAGCGCCTGGCCGGGCCGAAGCTGGCCACCTCGTTCGGCACCCTCGGGGTCCTCAGCCTGCGGCTGCGCTCCTGGGGCCTGCCGGCCGCCGTGCGCCGGTCCGCCGTCGCCGCCCAGGTGCCCGAGGCACAGTCGGGCGTCCCGGTGGTCGACCACCGCTTCGTCCGCGCCGCCCACGCGTACGGGCTGCAGGTGCACGTGTGGACGGTCAACGAACCCAAGCGCATGCACCGGCTCCTGGACTTGGGAGTCGATGGCATCATGACCGATCACATCGACACGTTGCGCAAGGTCATGGAGGAGCGCGGCGTCTGGGCCTGACCGCCCGGCGTCCGGGCCCGAGCCTTCGCACTTGAGCAGTTGAGCGGGGAAGCGAGGGCACGGGTGAGCACGGACACCGTGCGGACGGCCGCGGCGGACGACGCCGCCGGCCTCCGGCGCGAGCAGCGCGGCTGGTATTTCTACGACTGGGCCTGCTCGGTCTATTCGACGAGCGTGGTGACGGTCTTCCTGGGCCCCTACCTCACCGCGGTCGCCGAGCGGGCCGCGGACGCCGACGGCTATGTGCATCCGCTGGGCGTCCCGGTCCGGGCGGGTTCCTTCTTCGCCTACTCGGTGTCCCTGTCGGTGATCCTGGCGGTCGTGGTGATGCCGATCGTGGGCAGCGCGGCCGACCGCACCGGACGCAAGAAGCCGCTGCTCGCGGCGGCGGCGTACACCGGGGCCGCCGCGACCACGGGCATGTTCTTCCTGGACGGCGACCGGTACCTGCTCGGCGGGGTGCTGCTGGTGGTGGCCAACGCGGCGCAGTCCGTCGGGATGATGCTCTACAACTCCTATCTGCCGCAGATCGCCCCACCCGAGGAGCGGGACGCGGTCTCCTCACGGGGCTGGGCCTTCGGCTACGGCGCGGGCTCCACGGTCCTGGTCGCCAACCTGGTCCTGTACTCGGCGCACGACTCCTTCGGCCTGAGCGAGACGGCCGCGGTCCGCGTCTGCCTGGCCTCGGCGGGCCTGTGGTGGGGTGCGTTCACGCTCATACCGCTGCGCCGGCTGCGGGACCGGCACGCGCGCGTGGAGCGCGGCACGGCACCCGGGCTCAGACAGCTCGCCGCGACGGTCCGGGACATGCGCCGGCATCCGCTGACGCTCGCCTTTCTGCTGGCGTACCTCATCTACAACGACGGCATCCAGACGGTGATCACCCAGGCTTCCGTCTACGGCTCCCAGGAACTGGGACTCAGCCAGTCGACGCTCATCGTGGCCGTGCTGCTGGTGCAGGTGCTGGCCGTGGCCGGGGCGCTGGCGATGGGCCGGCTGGCGCGGACGTACGGCGCCCAGCGGACGATCCTGGGCTCGCTGGTGGCGTGGACGGTGACGCTGGCGGCCGGTTACTTCCTGCCCGCGAGGACGCCGGTGTTCTTCTTCGTGCTGGCCGCCGGGATCGGCCTGGTCCTCGGCGGCAGCCAGGCGCTGTCCCGGTCGCTGTTCTCCCATCTCGTGCCGCCCGGCAAGGAGGCCGAGTACTTCTCGGCGTACGAGCTGAGCGACCGCGGGATGAGCTGGCTCGGGCCGCTGCTGTTCGGGATGACCTACCAGCTGACCGGAAGCTATCGGTCCGCGATCATCTCGCTGGTGGCCTTCTTCGTCATCGGCTTCGTGCTGCTGGCGCGGGTCCCGGTACGGCGGGCGATCGGCGAGGCGGGCAACCCGGTTCCGGAGAAGATTTAGCACTGATTTAGCGCTCAACGCGAAAGGGCGGTAGTGTACGCCTTTGGCCTGCCAGGCGTACCGTTACTGCGCGTCAAAGATGCCGAAACGCTGGGTGACATCTGCTAGCAGATGTGACAAACCGGGCGCCGGTGGGTAGAACAAGGGGCGGCTACGACGGCGACGCATGACCCGGAACGGGACACGGAACGGGAATCTTTACCGCCGACCGGACGTTGACCGGATGACGACGACAGCGACACCTGTCCTGTGGGCGACAAGCCCGGGAGGCACGATTCATGAGTGAGCGAGCTCTTCGCGGTACGCGCCTCGTGGTGACCAGCTACGAGACGGACCGCGGTATCGACCTGGCCCCGCGCCAGGCCGTGGAGTACGCATGCGAGAAGGGGCACCGGTTCGAGATGCCCTTCTCGGTCGAGGCGGAGATCCCGCCGGAGTGGGAGTGCAAGGTCTGCGGAGCCCAGGCACTCCTCGTCGACGGCGACGGCCCTGAGGAGAAGAAGGCCAAGCCCGCGCGTACCCACTGGGACATGCTGATGGAGCGGCGCACCCGTGAGGAGCTCGAAGAGGTCCTCGAGGAGCGCCTGGCGGTTCTGCGCTCGGGGGCGATGAACATCGCCGTTCACCCTCGGGACAGCCGCAAGTCGGCGTAGTCCCTGCGGGCTGGGCCGAGATACAGCGCACACGAAACCGCGGGCGCCGTACGTGAATCGCGTACGGCGCCCGCGGTTTCGTGTGCCCTCAGCCCGGGTCTCGTCTGTCCGCAGCCCGGGGTTTCGTCTGTCCATAGCCCGCGGTGTCGTACGGCCGCCGTGCTCAGCGGGACAGCGGCGGGCGCTGCTGCTGGTCCCCCGGCCCGGGCCGGTCCTCCCGGATGACCTCGCCCTGCACCACCTTGCCGTCGGGACGGCGGATGCGGGCCTGCTGGAAGGCGTCGCCGAGGCTGCCCGGGGCCGCCGTGCGCAGCCTCTTGTCCAGGGCGTTCTCCGCGTACCGGCTCACGGCCCTCTGCACCGGGGGCAGCAGCAGGAGCAGGCCGGCCACGTCGGAGACCAGGCCGGGGATGATCAGCAGCAGGCCGCCGAGCATCATCAGGCCATTGCCGCCGCCGCGCTCCGGTGAACCGCCTCGCTGCAACGCCTCGTTCAGGCTCTGGAAGGCACGGCGGCCGGCCCGTTTGATGACCACGGAGCCGGCCATGAGGCCCGCGACGAGCAGCAGGAACACCGCAAGCCCCCCGGCCGCCCCCGCCACCTGGGTCAGCAGCCAGATCTCCAGCACCAGCCAGGCGGCGATACCCAGAGGCAGATACCTACGCAGCCGGGAGCGCCGGGGGCGGGCAGCGGTGTACGGAGAGGTGGGAGCGCCAGTCGTCATGCTCCCAGTGTGCCTGGCGGCGGCTCAGCGCCAGATAAGGGGATGCCCCTACGCGTTCCGCTTGTTCTTGCCGGTGAGCTTGGCGAGCCGGTCGCTCGCGCCCCAGGCGGTGACCCGCCACAGCGCCTCGACCACGATGTTCTTGCTCATCTTGGAGTCGCCGAGTTCGCGCTCCACGAAGGTGATGGGCACCTCGACCACATGGAAGCCGGCCTTGACCGCGCGGCGGGCCAGGTCGACCTGGAAGCAGTAGCCCTGCGAGGCGACCTCGTCCAGGCCCAACCCCTCGAGCGTCTCGCGGCGGAAGGCGCGGTAGCCGCCGGTGATGTCGCGCAGCGGCAGGCCCAGGGCGAGGCGGGAGTAGAAGCTGCCGCCGCGGGAGATGAACTGGCGGGACTTGGGCCAGTTCACGGTTCGCCCGCCGGGCACCCAGCGCGAGCCGAGCACCAGGTCGGCGCCCTGGAGGGCGGTCAGCAGCCGGGGCAGTTCCTCGGGCTGGTGCGAGCCGTCGGCGTCCATCTCGATCAGCACGCCGTAGCCGTGCTCCATGCCCCAGCGGAAGCCCGCGAGGTAGGCGGCGCCGAGACCTTCCTTGCCCTTGCGGTGCAGCACCTGGACCTGGTCGTCCTCGGCGGCCAGCTCGTCGGCGAGCTTGCCGGTGCCGTCGGGGCTGTTGTCGTCCGCGATCAGCACGTGCGCCTCGGGGACGGCCTTGCGCACCCGGCCGACGATGGTCTTGATGTTCTCCGCCTCGTTATAGGTCGGAATGATCACCAAGGCCGTTCCGAGCGGACCGAAGTGCCTTGCCTGGGCCTTGGCCGCCAGGGTCCCGTCGCCGTCGTTCACTGCTGCCCCTTCTGGTCGTACGCAGGGGTCCACCATAGTGGCCACCGCCTGGTAAGACACACCGACTCGTGCCCAGGGCGGTGTCGATTCCGCAAGAGGGGGGTAAGAATCGGTGTTTCGGCACCTTCACGGCGCGCCGGGGCCGCTTTCCCGATCGCTTTCCCGGCCGCGGCGGATGGGGGCCCGGCGCCCTTCGGGCCGACCTGGGACCCGCTGGCTGCGGATCGACCGAAAGCCGTTGTCTACTGAGCGCACGGGCCCCACCCGGGTCACACCTTGCCGACCGGCTGGAACGTTCCCTCGGCGGCGCGGGCGCTGAGCCTGGCTCCCAGCGACGGTGCCCGGTGCGGCACACCGTCCCTGACCCAGCGGCGCTGCGCCGAGTTGCGCGAACGCTCCCCGGTCGGGCGTCCGGTGGTGGACTCGGCCGAACCTACCGGCCCCCGGCCGTCGACTGTCAACAGCCGCCTGACCTGCGACGACGGCCCGGACTAGGCCGCCTTCGGGGAGGATGCGCAGGTCGGGCGGTGGCGAAGCGGCACCTGATCGCCGCCGCGCCACCCCCGTAGATCACTCGCCCGGCCGTACGAACACCGTCCGTCCGCCCACCACGGTGCGCAGACAGACCGGCAGGTCACGACCCGGGGTGAGGTCCGGCAGGCCGGGCGTGCCGGAGCGCGGGTCGGTCGACCAGCGGGCCACCCGGTCGTCGGGGGCCTGGACGACCAGCTCGTCGGTGCGCCAGACCGCGTAGTCGGCGGGCGCGCCCGGCACCAGGACGCCGGCGTCGTCCCGGCCCACGGCCCGCCAGCCCCCGCGCGTGTGCGCCGTGAAGGCGGCCCGGACGGAGACCCGGTGGTCCGGCGTGTGGTGGAACGCGGCGGCCCGGACGGTGCCCCACGGGTCGAGCGGGGTGACCGGGCTGTCGGAGCCGAAGGCGAGGGGCACACCGGCGCGCAGGAGGGCCGCGAAGGGGTTGAGGGTACGGGCCCGCTCGGCGCCCAGCCGCCGGGCGTACATGCCGTCCTCGCCGCCCCACAGCGCGTCGAAGGCGGGCTGGACGGAGGCGATCAGGCCCAGCTCGGCGAAGCCCGCGACGGTCTCGGGGGTGAGCATTTCGGCGTGCTCGACGCGATGCCGGGCGGCGCGGATCCGGGCGAGGCCGAGCTTCTCCGCCGCGGCACGCACGCCTTCCACGACGGTGGTCACGGCGGCGTCGCCGATGGCGTGGAAACCGGCCTGCAGGCCCGCCTCGGTGCAGGCGACGACATGGGCGGCGACGGCCTCGGCGTCCAGGTAGGCGATGCCGGAGTGGTCGGCGTCGGCGTAGGGCTCGTGCAGGCAGGCGGTGTGCGAGCCGAGGGCGCCGTCGGCGAAGAGGTCGCCCGCCGCCCCCACGGCGCCGAGGTCCCGTGCCCGCTCGACGTTCCGTTCGGCCCAGTAGCCCACCACGCGCGGGCCGGGCACCTCGGCGGCGAACCGCAGCAGGCCGGTGAAGTCCTCCTCGGAGGAGATCTGCGGGCCGCCGCACTCGTGCACCGAGCCGATGCCGAGGGAGGCCGCGTGGGCGAGGGCGGTGCGCTGGGCCTCCGTGCGCTGGGCGGGGGTGATGGCGGCGAGGGCGGCCTCGCGAACGGCGTGATGGGCGTCCCGGGTGAGCGGGGCGTCCTCGCGCGGGACGTCGCCGCCGATCAGGTCCAGCAGGGCGGTGGTGACGACCGCCGAGTGCACGTCGATGCGGGAGAGGTACAGCGGACGGCCGCCGGTGGCCCGGTCGAGTTCGGCGCGGGTCGGCGGGCGGCCGCCGGGCCAGCGGGCGGCGTCCCAGCCATGGCCCAGCAGGACGCGGTCGTCCGGGCGGGCGGCGGCGAAGTCGCGGACCAGGGCGAGGGCCGCCCCCAGGGAGGGTGCGCCGGACAGGTCCAGGCCGGTCAGGGCGAGACCGGTGGCGGTGGTGTGCACATGGGCGTCGGTGAAGGCCGGGGTGACGAGGGCGCCGTCGAGGTCGATCACCTCGTCCACGCCGTCGGCGAAGGCGTCGGCGGCGCCCTCCGAGCCGACCCAGGCGACTTGGCCGCGCTCCACCACCATCGCCGTGGCGAAGGGGTCCGCGGGGCTGTGCACCTCTCCTCGGCGCAGGAGGACGGTCTGGGCGGGTTCGGGCTCGGCGGTGCGGTCGCTCATGGCGGACAGTTTCTCCTGCCGTCGGGGCGGAGCCGCACCGGGGGCGTGTCGCAACCCCTGGGTCAGATCCGGGGAGGCCGTGCTTCGTACGGCGTCGACAGGACCACCGTCGTGCGCGTCGAGACCCCCGCGAGACCGCGCAGCCTCGCCAGCAGCTCTTCCAGTTCGTGCGGGGTCGCCACGCGGACCTTGAGGATGTAGTTCTCGTCGCCCGCGACGCTGTGGCAGGCCTCGATCTCGGGGACGCCGGCGAGGCGGTCCGCGATGTCGTCGGGGGCGCTGGGGTCGAACGGTTTCACCGAGATGAACGCGGTGAGCGGCAGCCCGACGGCCTCCGGGTCGACCACCGCGGCGTAGCCGCGGATGACGCCACGCTGTTCCAGCCGGCGCACCCGCTGGTGCACGGCCGACGTGGACAGGCCCGTGGCCTTGCCCAGGTCTGTGTAGCTCATCCGCCCGTCCTTGACGAGCAGCTGCACGATCTGTCGGTCCAGCTCCTCCATGGCGCCAAAACCTACAGTGCGCTTGATCTCCTGGGATAGCCGAGAGCGCAGGTCATGGCCGGTTCGATACAAAAGGCAACGCATAAGGCCCGCAGTGCGCACCTGCACCCGGCATGTGACGAACGCCACACACCACGGGCAGGCTCCGTGATGCCCTCGTGATTACCGCCGAGGGCGGGCGGGAAGTGCTTGCTGTGGTCGAGGCCGCAGCGCCGTCACGGCCCAGCCTTAGGGGGAGAATCCCATGCAGAGTGTCCATCGCCCTGGTCGATCCGCGTCCAAGCGGCAGCAGCCGGTCGTCGAGCCCGAGCCGGAGGGCGTCGAACCCGACGCCCTCGACGACGAAGCGGACGCCTACGACACCTTCGAGATGTACCGGGTGATCTGCCCGGACTGCGCCCAGCCGATCGCGCTCCTGGCGGACGAGCGGGTCCTGCCCGAGCACGCGCTGTGCGCCTCGCCGTGGAACCCGTTCGGTCTCACGGTCTGTGCGGGCACGGGCCGTTCGGCGGCCGACGCCCGCCCCGCGGACGAGTCCGTCACGCCGCAGGAGCAGGACACCGCCCTGCTGCTGACGCTCCCGCAGGGTCTGGACTGGCGCAAGCAGCCGTTCTCCCACGTCGGCGGCCCGGGCTCGCGCCCGATGCGCGTACCGGCGATGCGCCGTCAGGCCGCCTGAGCCGCCTCACCGCGTCCAGTACGTGCCCCGCACCATGGCGCGCAGGCTGCCGTGGTGCAGGATCAGTGTGTCCGGATCCGCCGGGACGGCGACCTCCCCGAAGTGCGCCTGCCGGTAGGCGATGCGGAGCATGACGATCGCATGCCGCAGGGCGGCGTAGAGGGTGTGGAAGTCCATGTCCCGTGGCGTGTGACCGGTCAGGCGTGCGTAGCGTGCCTCGACGCGGTCCCGGCGCAGGAGGTCCGGCAGTCCGCGCTGCCCGGAGGCGACCGTGAGGTCGTGGAAGAAGCGGTGCAGATAGACGATCCAGCCGAGGTCGACCTCGCGCGGGGCGAGTGCCGCCATCTCCCAGTCCAGGACGGCGACGGGGTCGAACCCGTCGTAGACGATGTTTCCGATGCGCGCGTCACCCCAGCTGAGGACGGCTTCGCCCGCCTCGCGCGGCCACAGCTCCTCCAGCCGGTCGAAGGCGGCCTCGATGAGGGGTGAGCGGGGCAGGCCGTCGATCACCCAGGAGTAGTAGGCGCGTTGGGCGGTCACATGGCGGCGCAGCGCGTCGCCCGGACCGGGCGTGGCGAGGAAGCTGGCCTCGGCGACGGGCACTTGGTCGTGCAGGCGGGCGAGCAGCCCGACGGTCTCGGCCTCCAGGTGCTCGCGTTCGGCGTCGCTCGCCCCGTGCAGCCAACTGCCCTCGTAGGTGTACGGCATGACGTCCGGCGGCACGCGGCCGGCGGCCCGTTCCATGACGAAGAACGGCGCCCCGAGCGGGCCCGGGTCCTCCTCCAGCCACAGCACCCGGGGCACGGGCACGTCGGTGTGCTCGGCCACCAGGTGCAGGGTGCGGTACTGCCGGGCCATGTCGTACTCGGGGAAGACGGTGTATGCGGCAGGGTCCGCCGCGAGCCGCAACGCGCAGGCCCGGCAGGGCGCTTCGGGGTGCTCGAGGTCGAACAGCAGGGTCTCGCTGGACATGCCGTTGGAGGCCGGGACGGTGACGCCGGTCGCCTTGGCGCCGGGCAGCCGGGTGCCGAGCCACGCGGTCAGGCGCCGGGCGAGCTCATCGGGATCTCGGGTGGTCGTACGGGGACGCGGTGCCGTGGCCATACGGCTCCCCTTCCTCAAGGCGCGACCGAGTCGAAACCGGTGAAGCCGCTCGGGTCGTGCCGGCCGAACGAGCCGTGCTCGAAGATGCCGTGACCCATCTGCCCGTCGAGCCGGAAGCGGGCGGAGTGGTCGGTGACGCCGTAACCGGCCAGCGGGTGGGGCAGGGTCATGTCGTAGCTGCGCCGGTCGGTCCAGCCGGGCCCGCGCCAGGTCCCGTGCTGCCAGTCGTCCGCCGGGGGATAGCCCGCGCCGAGGGCGAGCGGCGAGGAGGCCAGGATCTCGACGTCAAGCTTGCGTGATTCCCGTGCGTCCCCCAGATGGATGACCGCCCGCTGCGGGTGGCGGGTGCCGGAGCGGTAGCCGATCTCGGCCTGCGGCCAGCCCAGCTGGCGGTCGCGCCGGCCGGGGCGGACCTCGGTCGCTTCGTTCAGCGAGCGGTGGCCGTCGGCGTCCTCCTGGGTGATGACCATCAGGAAGCGGTCGTCGAAGCGGACCGGGCACCAGATCCAGTGGAAACCCTCGGTGGGGTGGTCCGCGGCGAGCCGCCCGCCGTCCTCACCCGGCACGGGCCGCACGCCCCAGCTGCGGTCCCGGGTGCCGGTCCAGTCGTCCGCGGTGACCCGGAACTCCGCTCCCCCGGCCCGGACGACGCCCTCCGCGGTACCCGCCTGGACGAAGCGGCGGCCCTCCAGGGTGAGCCGGTCGCCGCGGCGCTGGAGGTGGTGCGGCTCCCAGAGGGCGGGGAAGGCGGCCGTCCAGGTGAGCTCGTACGACAGCTGCTCGTCCTCGCAGATCAGGCGCAGTTCCTTCAGCGGCCGCGGGACCTCGATGCGTAGCGGTCCGACGGCGAGCCGCATCCGGTCCTCGCCCAGGGCGTCTGAGGCGCGCACGGCGTGCAGGGTGTCCCCCGTGCGCAGGGTCGCGTAGGCGTCGATCACGCCGAGGTTGGGGTAGACGCCGAGGCCGAGGATGAGCAGGGCGCGGCCGGCGTGGTCGAAGACGTGGAAGATGCAGCGGTCGTAGGCGTTCCGGTCGCCGGTCGCCACGTGCTTCATGGACAGCGGTACCTGGTGCACCGGGTACTCGTCGAGCGGTACGGGACGGTCGTCGGCCACGGTCACCCCCTGGGCGCTGGTCGGCTGACGGTACGTCAGTTGACCGCAGGAGGCCAGAGCGGGGACCGGATGCGCCTGAACTGACGCTCGATTCCACCGAGTGGTGACCTGTCCGGCCGCTGCCGCGTTGCCCAGGCATGACCGCCTTGCACTCGGCCACCGGGCGTCAGCGCCGGATCTTCGTCCCCCGCCCGGCAGAATCGGTTCCGCCGCCCGTGCCGCAGGACCCGCCCATCTACCGCGATCTCATGCGGATGTGGGCCGACCGGGGCCGGACGCTGCCGGGCCGCCACGATCCGGAATGGATCAGGCTGGCGGCCCCGACCGTCCTCACCGGGCAGTTCAGCGGCTTTCGGGTCCCGCCACGTGACGGGCGATGACCATCCGCTGGATCTGGTTGGTGCCCTCGACGATCTGCAGGACCTTGGCCTCGCGCATATAGCGCTCGGCCGGGAAGTCGGCGGTGTAGCCGTAGCCGCCGAGTATCTGTACGGCGTCCGTGGTGACCTTCATCGCCGTGTCGGTGCAGTGCAGCTTGGCCATGGCGGCCTGCTTGGCGAACGGCTTGCCGGCGTCGCGCAGCCGGGCCGCGGCGAGGTAGAGCGCCCGGCCGGCCTCGATCTGGGTGGCCATGTCGGCGATCATGAACCGCAGGCCCTGGAAGTCGGCGATGGGGTGGCCGAACTGCCGGCGCTGGGTGGCGTAGGCGACCGCCGCGTCCAGGGCGGCCTGGGCGAGGCCGATCGCGCAGGCGGCGATGCCGAGCCGCCCGGAGTCGAGGGCGGACAGGGCGATGAAGAAGCCCTGGCCCTCCTCGCCGATCCGCCGGTCGTCGCCGACGCGGACGCCGTCGAGGTGGACCTGCGCGGTGGGCGAGCCCTTCATGCCCATCTTCTTCTCGGGCAGCGCGCCGCTCAGACCCGGCGCGTCGCCGGGAACCAGGAAGGCGGTGATCCCGCGCGGCCCCTCCTCGCCGGTGCGGGCCATCACGGTGTAGAAGTCGGCGATGCCGCCATGCGTGATCCAGGCCTTGGTCCCGTCGATCACCCACTGGTCGCCGTCGCGGACGGCCTTGGTCCGCAGCGAGGCCGCGTCGGAACCGGAGGACGGCTCGGAGAGGCAGTACGCGCCGAGCAGGCCGCCGCCGAGCATGGCGGGCAGATGCTCGACCTGCTGCTGCTTGGTGCCGTAGGTGGCGAGCGCGTAGGAGGCGAGCGTGTGCACGCTGACGCCGAGGCCCACGGTGAGCCGGGCCGCGGCCAGCTCCTCCAGGATCTGCAGGTAGACCTCGTAGGGCTGGTCGCCGCCGCCGTACTCGGAGTCGTACGGCAGGCCGAGCAGGCCCGATTCGGACAGCAGGGTGAAGACCTCGCGCGGGAAGCGGCCCGCGTCCTCCTCCTCGGCGGCCTTCGGCGCGATCTCGCGCTGGGCGATGTCCCGGACGAGGGCGAGCAGATCCCGCGCCTCCTCCGTCGGCAGCTGACGCTCCACCGGCTGCGGGTCGCGGTCGGACATGGCGTCGGTCTCCTCCCTGGTCGGGCACCGGCGGTCTGGCCCTTCGGGTGGGGGCGGCTCCGCCTGGTCGTTCCGTGATGCCGAAGGCGCCCGCTCCCGGGTCTCGGAAGCGGCTGACCAGCGGCTGTGCGCTGTGAGTATGCCCGATCAGCGACCTCCCGTCACCAGTTAACGACCGCTTACTTCAAGAATCCAGTCGGAACCTCGGGTACGGGTCGAACAGCAGGTGGGCCCGGTCGATAGACCATCGCGTTCATGCCAATCCATGCCCGGCGGCACGGCGGCCGGGTGCGTCAGGTGTTGCGGCGGGCCGGCTGCGGTGCCGGGTAGGCCGGGTCCAGTTCCTCGACCGCGCGCAGGGCGCCGCCGAGCATCTTCACCAGCAGCTCGCGCATGGTGTCGCGGGACAGCTCGGGGCGGTCGATCCAGTCCAGGGTCGCGCCCTCGACGCTGCACACCCAGGAGAGCAGGCCCATCCGGGCGAGCGGAGCGATGTCGCTGCGGCCGTACGCCCCTTCGGCAATGGTGGCGATGATCGCCTCGCGGACGCCGTCCCGGATGGCGTGGACCTCGGCGTCGAAGCCGACGCCGCCGCTGACGATGGTGCGGTACGCGGCCTGGTGGTGCTCGGCGTACCGCAGATAGCCGTCGATGGTGCGGTGGACCCGGTCCACGGCGGGCATCTCCAGGCCATTCGCGGCAAACGTGACCAGGTCGGCGACGGAGTCCCGGATGATCGCCAGATAATAGCCACGCTTGGACTGGAAGTAGTAGTAGATCAGCCCCTTCGCGACATGCGCCTGGCGGGCGATGTCGTCCATGGACAGCGCGTCGTAGGACGTGTCGGCGAACAACTTCCGCCCGATGGCGATCAGTTCGGCGCGACGGGCCACGGAGCGCTCGGTACCGCGCATCCGGGGGCGGACGGCGGCACGCTGCGGCGGCATATTCAATTTCGACCCTGTTCCAGGCGGTCGGCGGGACCCCCGCAGTATGTCAGAACATGCCGCACACGTGAGCGGGTCTACTCGGAGCAGGCTGGGCCCGGGCGTCAGAGCAGGCCGAGCTGGGTCACGAACATCGCGACGACCGCCACGAGGACCCAGCCCATGACGTGCTCGAGGATCTTCGGGCCGTCTTCCTGGGGGCCGCCGGTGCGGGTGCGGGCGCGGGTGGCGGTGGCCGAGGCTGCGGTCATGTCCATTTGGCCACCTTGCCACCCGCGACGGCGTCCGCGGTGATGAGCTTGCTCACACGGTCGCGCGCACCTGGTCAGCGCACGCCCACCGCCGCGAGCGCCGTGCGCTGGCGCGGGCTCGGGTGGGCCGGGAAGTAGAGGTAGCAGACGCCCCCGGTGCCGGAGACGACCTTGCCGGAGGCGTTGTACCGCTTGGTGCGCAGCCAGATGTTCTCGAACTCCCGGCGCAGATAGACCCGTCGTACCGCGTCGTCGCTCGGCGAGGCCGGGTCGTTCGCGATCACGTCGCCGTCCGCGGTGAAGCCGATCACCGTCATCAGATGGCCGGAGGTGCCGTAGCCGGCGCCGGTCAGTTCGGTCTTCAGGAACGACTGGGACGTTATGGCCGGGATGCCGGCCGCGATCAGCGTCTCCAGGTCGGTCAGCGAGGCGAGCCGGGTGACCACGCCCTGCAGGCCCTCGAAAGTGGCCGCGTAGGCGGCGTTGAACGGCCAGTTGCCGCAGCCCTGGTACTGGTAGTCGTAGGTGAAGCGGGCGGCGTTGTCCACCTGCGGGTCGGCGTAGGAGGGGTCGACCCAGGACAGCTGCCCCGGAGTGAGCCGGCCGCCCCAGTACTCGATGATCATCTGCGAGGAGGTGGGGCTGCACCAGGCCTCGCCGCCGTTGTCGTACTGCGGGTACTGGCCCTTGTGGATCTCCTGCGAGTAGCGCGGTACGGACAGTTCCTGGGCGAGGCCGGGGGTGGAGGCGGGGACGGTGAAGCGGTCGGGGATGTCGGAGCCCATGGCGCCCAGCCGCCACACGGTCGGCGTCAGATGCGTCCCCGGCCTGCGGTAGAGGGTGAGGCGCAGCCGGTACGACGTCAGGCGCAGGCCGGTGCTCGCGTCGTCGATGGCGAAGGTGTCGGTGGAGATGGTGCTCTTGCCGTCGGCCTGGCCGTCCACCGAGGTCCGCTTGATGTCCTGGTCACCGGCTGCCCAGCGGCCCATCACGTACCAGGGGGTCTCGGTGCCGTCGGAGTACGTGCCCTGGAGCTCCACCTGGAGCCAGGTGCCCTCGGGGGTGTGGGCGTTCCAGGAGGAGACGACCTCGGTGGCGGGGACGGTGAGCCGGTGGAGCGGGGAAGTCCAGGTGGCGTACTCCCAGGTGGCGGTCGTACCGGTGTGCGGGTCGGTGTAGTCGGTGCGGCCGGCGGGGACGCCGATCACGACGCCGGGGCGGGCGCCGGCGACGGCCCGGACTCCCTGGGCGACGCCGAGGCGCCACTCGCGGTACGTGGTCCAGGCGTGGTAGTCGATCGGGCGGGCCTGCGCCTGGCCGGGGTCGTCGGCGTCGGAGGCGGGCCGTGGCGCGGCGGCGGCAGCGGGGGCCGTTCCGCCGGCCACCGCCACGGCGACGGCTGCGGTGAGGACGGTTCTGCGGGACGGCTGTCGGGCTCTGCTCATGGGCGCGATTACCCCCAGGTGTCCGGTGATCCGGTGCGGTTCGTGCGCCAACTATGGAGCAGGCGGCATGGCGCTGCCAGCACTTCTGCGCATGCCACGCCATCAATATTGGTCTGGGCCAATGGAGGGCCCGAAGGGGCGCGGGGCGGTACCCCATTGCGGCTCCGCCGCGTGGGTGCACAACACCCCGCGCCACCCGTGGTGGCCCGGCATCAGACGAGATCCATCGCCGCTACCTCGTCGGGCCGGCCATAGCTGATCGGCCCCTGGAAGCGGCGGCGGGCGGTGGCGAACCACCACACTGTCGCCACGATCAGGACGGCGGCGAGCGCGATCGGCGCGTAGTTGAAGGAGTCGACGGTGATCGGTGAGGCCTGCGGCAGCATGAACAGGACGCTGCTGAGCACGATCCAGATCACCGCGAGCCAGCCGACCGGCCGGCCCCAGCGCCCCAGGTGCCAGGGCCCGGGCTGGAACGCGGCACCGAGCCGCAGCCGCAGGAAGATCGGCACGGCGTAGGCAAGGAAGAGACCGACCACGTTGACACTGACGATCGCGGTGAAGGCGGTGTGCGACCACCAGCCGGGCACGACCAGGGCCAGCGAGCAGACCACCGCGAGCCACACCGCCTTCACGGGCGTACGGGTGCGCGGCGAGACCGAGTGCCACCAGCGGGAGCCGGGCATGGCGCCGTCGCGGGAGAAGGCGAAGATCTGCCGGGTGTTGCTGGTGAGGTTGGCGAGACCGCAGAAGAGCATCGCGCCGATGACGATGAGCAGCATCACCTTGGCCGTGCCGAGTCCGAGGCCGTCGATGAGAATCTGGACCGGCGGCGCATCCGAACCGGCCACCTTGGCGTAGTCGCCGATGCTGTAGACCAGTGCCAGCATCAGGATCAGACCGGTGATCGCCGAATAGCCGATGGCGCGGGTGATCCCCCTGGGGGCGTTGACCGTCGCGTGGACCGTTTCCTCGGACATGTGGAAGCTGCCGTCGAACCCGGTGAACGTCCAGCTGGTGACCAGCAGGCCGAGCATCCCGCCGTAAAGTCCGTTCGTGAAGCCGGTGTTGTTCTCGAAATGCGTCACGAACGACGCAGGCTGATGATGATGGGGCATCACTATGAGTGCGCCCACGATCACGACGAGTCCGATCAGCAGCCACCACACGGAAATGCGGTTCAGTACGGCGACGAGCTGCACGGTGTAGGTGTTGGCGAGGCCCTGTACGACGATGATCAGGGCCGTGATCAGCACCGTCTGGTGCGCGGTCGCCCGGTAGGAGGGCCACTGCAGCTGGATGAAGGCCTGGATGAAGGTGGCCGCCGCATAGCCGGTGGCCGCGGTCCCGCCGATCTGGCCCACGAAGTTCAGCCAGCCGGTGAACCAGGACCAGGCCCCCTTGTGCCGCTTTGCAAGTTTACCGGCGGAGAAATACAGGGCACCGCTCGTCGGGTAGGCCGAGGCCACTTCCGCCATGGCCGCCCCGATGAGCAGCACCATGACGCACACCCCGATCCAGCCGAACACGAGAATGCGCGGGCCGCCCGCGTTCATACCGAATCCGAAGGACGAGAAAATACCCGAGAGGATATTGATGATGGTGAAGGAGATCGCGAAATTGTCGAACGCCTGGAAGCGCCGGGTGAGTTTCCGCGGATAACCCATCGCGTGCAGGGTCGCGTCGTCGTCGAGCACGACCGGGTCTTCTCCCCCGCGGGCCTTGGCCCGTGGAGTCGACATCCGTTCCGACACAGATCGGCCTTTCTCTCGGTGGGGGTGGAAAGGGGACGAACGGCGGTCAACCGGGCCGCGGGACGGGCAGTCCGCAGGCGCGCCGGGCCCGGGAGAGCTGCTCGGCCGGGTCGCCGAAGGCGCTCCAGGGCATGCGCGAGGCGTACGGGCCCATCGCCGTGAACACGGCCCGGGCCTCGAACTCGCGCCGGCCCATGATCAGGGCGTGCGCGAGGTAGGCCAGGTCGAGCACCGGGGTGAAGCGGTAACGGCCCACCGCGGGCAGCCAGTTCTGGTAGATCGCCAGCGCGGTGGAGCGCCACTGCGGTTGTTCCCAGACGCGGTCGGCGAGCAACTGGGTGGGGTTGTAGCTCTCCACCAGCGCCACCAGGGGCAGCAGTCGGAGGGCGGAGTCGGCGGGGGCCCGCTGGCTGAGGAAGGCGGCCACGTCCCAGGCCGCGTTGACCGAGCCGCCGTAGCGCGTGAAGAAGAAGGAGAGGAAGCGGTGGTGGCCCTCGCGGTGCCAGGAGTCCAGCGACAGGACGTGCGCGAACAGCCGCCAGGGGCCGGGCGGGGCGGTGAGCAGGCCCTGCGGGGCCGGGTCGCGCAGCCGGTGCAGCCGGGCCATGGCGAGCCTGGCGACCCAGGGGGTGGGGTCGTCGGGGGCCATGGCGGCGGCGCGGGCGCAGGCGGTCAGCGCGATCCGCTCCAGCGCTTCGGCGCGTTCGTCGCGGGCATCGGCGGCCCGCAGCGCACGCTGCACCGCGACCCGGGCCCACATCAGCGCGGACTCGGGCGTCGGCTCCTCGGCGAGCCAGCGCTCGACCAGGTCGGTGCCGGCCGCCTCGGAGGCGAGGACCAGCGAGCGATGGGCGCGCAGGGCGAAGTCGGTGCGCGTCTCGGCGAGGGCCTCGTGCGCGTATCGATAACGACCCGCACGCACGTCGACGCATGCGCTCGCCAGGACACGGTCGTCGGCCGCCGGGTGCCACACGTACTGCCCTTCGAATAACTCCGCGGCCATGTCCCCCTGCCAGTACCCGTACGGCGCACAGCGGTTGCGCTTCAGGCACCATACTCAGCGGCGGTCACACCCGGAACGCCTAATTCGACATATCGGTCAGGGGATTCGCGAATGTTTATCGGGGGCCATTGACTGGCTGCCAGCCGGTGATTCAAAACGCGACTACCACTACACTGTTGCTGCACCGTTTCCGGAAAACCGCCCATCTGCCCACCCCGGGGGACCACCATTCGCGACCTCGCCGCCCGGCTGCGCGGGCTTCCCCCCTCCCTCGGGCCGGTCCGGCTGATCGGCGTCGACGGGCACGCCGGCTCGGGAAAGTCCACCTTCGCCGGACAGGTGGCCGCCGCGCTCGGCGGGGCTCCGGTGCTGCACCTCGACGACATCGCCAGCCACGAGCAGCTCTTCGAGTGGACCGGCCGGCTCATGGCCCAGGTGATCCGCCCGTTCGCCCGCGGCGAGAGCGCCTCCTACCTGCCGTACGACTGGGTCGCCCGCGACTTCGGCGCGCCGCGCCTCCTGCCGGCCGCACCGGTGGTCCTGATCGAGGGGGTGGGCGCCGGCCGCCGGGCGCTGCGGCCGCATCTGGCCCTGCTGCTGTGGATGGAGCTGCCGCAGGAGGAGTCCTGGGCGCGCGGCCGACTGCGGGACGGGGCGGAGCAGCGGGAGTTCTGGGAGGGCTGGGTCGAGGCGGAGCGCGCGCACTTCACCGCGGACCCCTCGCGCCCCCATGCCGATCTTCTGGTGCTGCAGACGCGGAAGGGATACGAGATGCTGCCGGGCCCTGCGGCGACTCGTGGACCGGACCAAAGTGTGACCCAGAGTGATGGATCGTCCGCGTTGTGGTGAAGTTGTGAAGACCCCTGCGGGGGAACTTCTCCGAGTGCCCCAACTCCGCTTGACCGGGGGGCCGTACAGGTCTTACGTTCTCAATGAGCGGTCATTCGGGACCGCCCACCGACGCGAAGCCCCCGGTTGTTCCCCCGTGACCGGGGGCTTCGTTCTGCCCGCGGGCCTTTTTCCGGGCGCCCCGTGCACCGATCCGCTCACCCTCGGTCACCGATCCATGTGCGCCCCGTCTGCTCCCACCTCGTCAAACGGCCGGTGCGGCACCCTTCGGCACGCGGTCACCGCGCGGGTACGATGCCCTCGGTGCGGCCTTCGAGGCTGCCTCGCGCACCGGTAACTCCGGTCCGCGGCACAGCGGTTCGACTGCGGCGGCCGTCGGGTCACTGCCCGGTGGTGAACCACGGGGGCACGGTCTGTGGGGGGACGGGATGGACTTCGGCACGCAGGGCCCCGAGGCCCCGGCCGACCTGGCCTGGCTGCGGGGGGTGGACGCCTACACGATGGGCGCCTACCCGCAGGCGGAGGAGGAGTTCCGCGCCGCGGTGCGGATGGACCCCGGAATGGCCGACGGCTGGTTAGGGCTGCACGCGCTCCGGGTCGACACGACGACCTCACTGCTCAGGATGTTCCGGCACCGCGACCGCTTCGGCGAACAGCGCGCCCGGCACCGCAGGACGCTCAACTCCTGGTACTGGCTGGGCTGGTGGGTGCAGCCAGTGCTGGAGAGCCCGCGCGATCTGCTGCTCGCGCACGCCTCGCACTGGCTGGACGGCCGGCACGTGCCCGAGCTGGACCGGGCCCTCGCCGGACTGCCCCCGGTCGACACCGACCCCCAGGTCCGTTTCCTGCACGCCTGCCGCGCCTATCTGGTCAAGGACTGGGAGCAGCTGGTACGGCACACCGACCCGCTGCTGGACGATCCCATGCTCGGCATCGAGGCGGGCCTGTTCGGCGGCATGGCCCGAGTCCGGCTGGAGATGTACGGCCAGGCCGAACCCCTGCTGTCGGCGGCGCTGATGCGCTGCCGCAGCGAGCAGCCGCAGCGCAAGGAGCTGCGCTACTGGCTGGCGCGGGCGCACGAGGGCACGGGGCGCTCGGCGGCGGCGCTCCCCTTGTACCGGGCCGTCCACCGGGTGGACCCGGCCTTCATGGACACCGCGGCACGGCTCGCGGCGATCGCCGAGGGCGACGGGTACGACGACACCGCCGATCTGGCCGCGATCACCCTGACCGGTGCCGGGCAGGACAGCGTGGACGGGCCCGACGGCTTCGATCCGCTGTTCGGCACCGAGGGCCGTGATCTGCGGCTGCCGGAGCCGGACCTGCCGACGGGGCCCCTGCCGTCGGTGACCGATCCGGCGGTACGGGTGAAGACCGGTGTCTCCTCCTCCCCCATTCCGGCCGGTCCGACCGATCCCGCCCTCCTCGAGGAGGCGCTCGCCGAGCTGGAGCGCATGGTGGGGCTGGAGCCGGTGAAACGCCAGGTCAAAGCGTTGTCCGCGCAGCTGAACATGGCCCGGCTGCGGGCCGGGCAGGGGCTGCCGGTGCAGCCGCCGAAACGGCACTTCGTCTTCTCCGGGCCGTCGGGGACGGGGAAGACCACCGTGGCCCGCATCCTGGGGCGGGTGTTCTACGCCCTCGGCCTGCTCGGCGGGGATCACCTGGTGGAGGCCCAGCGGGCCGATCTGGTCGGCGAGTACCTCGGGCAGACGGCCGTGAAGGCCAACGAGCTGATCGACTCCGCGATCGGCGGGGTGCTGTTCGTGGACGAGGCGTACTCGCTGTCCAACTCGGGGTACGGCAAGGGGGACGCGTACGGCGACGAGGCCCTGCAGGTGCTGCTGAAGCGGGCCGAGGACAACCGGGACCACCTGGTGGTGATCCTCGCCGGCTATCCCGAGGGCATGGATCGCCTGCTGGCCGCGAACCCCGGGCTGTCCTCCCGTTTCACGACCCGTGTCGACTTCCCCTCCTACCGGCCGCAGGAACTCACCGAGATCGGGAAGGTGCTGGCCGCGGAGAACGGGGACGTGTGGGACGAGGAGGCGCAGGACGAGCTGCGCTCGATCGCCGGGCACGTGGTCGAACAGGGATGGATCGACGAGTTGGGCAACGGCCGGTTCCTGCGCACCCTGTACGAGAAGAGCTGCGCATACCGGGATCTCCGGCTGTCCACGTACGCGGGGTCGCTGTCGCGGGAGGACCTGGCCACGCTCCGGTTGCCGGACCTGATGCAGGCGTACGGGGAGGTGCTGTCGGGCCGGGGGCCACAGGATCCGCCCGGTATGTGAAGCGCCCTGAGGGGGCGCGGGGAACTGCGCGGGTGACCCACCTCCGGGCCGCAGCCGCGCAGCTCCCCCGACCACCCGGGCTAGGAGGCGAGCACCTGCTCCGGCTCCCCGCTCGCCCGCGGCTCCGGCATGTCCCGGTGCGCCGGATCCCGCACCTCACCCACCAGCAGCTCCAGCACATCCTCCAGGGCCACCAGACCCAGCACCTTGCCGGAGGCGTCCGCGACCTGGGCCAGATGCGTGGCCGCCCGCCGCATGACGGTCAGCGCGTCGTCGAGCGGCAGCTCGGCCCGCAGGGTGGCCATGCGACGCCAGATCTGCTGCGGGACGGCACGGTCCGAGGCCTCCAGGTCCAGGACGTCCTTGACGTGCACGTATCCCATGAAGGGACCCGTGTCCGACGCGGCGATCGGAAAGCGGGAGTACCCCGTGCGGGCCGTCAGCTCGACGATCTCGCCCGGGGTGACCGACGGGGCCACCGTGACCAGGGACTCCCGGCGCAGCAGGACGTCGGTCACCGGACGCGAGCCCAGTTCCAGGGCGTCCTCCAGGCGTTCCCGCTCCTCGGGGTCGAGCAGGCCCGCCTGGCCGGAGTCCTCCAGCAGGCGGTTGAGCTGCTCGCTGGTGACGACCGCCTCGACCTCGTCCTTGGGCTCGACCCGGAAGAGCCGCAGGATGCCGTGGGCGCAGGCGCCGAGGGTCACGGTGATCGGCCTGCACAGGCGGGCGAACCAGACCAGGCCGGGGCTCAGCCACAGCGCCGCCTTCTCGGGGGCCGCCATCGCCAGGTTCTTCGGCACCATCTCGCCGATGACCAGGTGGAAGAAGACCACCGCGGCGAGCGCGATGACATAGCCCAGCGGGTGGACCATGCCGTCGGGGAGGTGGACCGCGGCGAACACCGGCTCCAGCAGATGCGCCACCGTCGGCTCGGCCACCGCGCCCAGCGTCAGCGAGCAGACGGTGATGCCGAACTGGGCCGCGGCCATCATCTGCGGCAGCCGCTGAAGGCCGTGGAGGACCTGACGGGCCCGCGCCGTACCCAGCGGTTCGATCTGGCTGCGGCGCACGGAGACGAGCGCGAACTCGGCGCCGACGAAGAAGCCGTTGGCGAGCACGAGCAGCGCGGCGAAGACCAGTTGGAGGACGCTCATCGGACGGCCTCCATCACGTTCGCCGCCGGGGCCGTCCGGACCAGGCGGACCCGCTCGGCGCGGTAGTGGCCGACCTGGCGGACCGAGAGCCGCCAGCCGGGCAGCTCGGCCCGGTCACCGGGGGCCGGGATGCGGCCGAGCAGGTCGGCGACCAGTCCGGCGACCGTCTCGTACGGCCCCTCGGGCACGTCGAGGCCTATGCGCTGGAGGATGTCGACACGGCAGCTGCCGTCGGCGTCCCAGGCGGGCCGGCCGTCCTCCGGCGGGGCGGGGGCCAGCTCGGGCATGTCCTTGGCGTCGTGCTCGTCGCGGACCTCGCCGACGAGTTCCTCGACGATGTCCTCCAGGGTGACCACGCCCGCCGTGCCGCCGTACTCGTCGACGACGACCGCGATGGGCTGCTCGGAGCGCAGCCGGGCGAGCAGGGGCTGGACCGGCAGGGTCTCCGGGACCAGCAGCGCCTTGCGGGCGATGCGGCGCACCGGGGTGCGCAACCGGTCGTGCACGGGGATCGCGAGGGCGTCCTTCAGATGGGCCATGCCCACGATCTCGTCGATCTTCTCCCGGTAGACGGGGAAGCGGGACAGGCCGGTGGCCCGGGTGAGGTTGACGACGTCCTCGGCGGTGGCCGTGTCCTGGAGGGCGCTGACCTTCACGCGCGGGGTCATGACGTGCTGCGCGGTCAGCTCGCCCAGGGACAGGGTGCGGACGAACAGGTCGGCCGTGTCCTGCTCCAGGGCGCCGGCCTGCGCGGAGTGCCGGGCCAGGGAGACGAGTTCGCCGGGGGTGCGGGCGGAGGCCAGTTCCTCGGCCGGTTCGACACCGAGGGCCCGCACCAGCCGGTTGGCGACGGTGTTGAGCGCGGCGATCACCGGGCGGAACAGGCGGGAGAAGCGGGCTTGCGGGCCTGCCACGAACCGGGCGACCGGCAGCGGCTTGGACACCGCCCAGTTCTTGGGCACGAGCTCGCCGATCACCATCTGGATCGCGGAGGCCAGCAGCATGCCGACGACCACGGCGACGCCCGAGACGGCGCCGTCGGGAATGCCGGTGGCGGCGAACGGGCCGCGCAGCAGCCCGGCCAGGGCCGGCTCGGCGAGCATGCCGACGACCAGGGAGGTGATGGTGATGCCGAGCTGGGTGCCGGAGAGCTGGAAGGACAGCTCCTTGAGCGACTCGGCCACTCTACGGGCCCGTCGGTCGCCCTCGGCGGCCGCCTTCTCGGCGTCGGTCGCCTCGACGGTGACCAGGCCGAACTCGGCCGCCACGAAGAAGCCGTTGGCGAGGATCAGCAGGAAAGCCGCTCCCAGGAGCAGCAGGGAGATGGTCACGCTGCCACCGCCTTCCCGGTATGTCGGGTCGGGGCGGCGCAGGTACTACAGGACGATCCGTCCATCGCTGGAGGGAGTCACTCCTCGGGTAGCAGGAACCCCTGTGCACCGGGCGGTGTCCAGGGGCGGAGGCGCAGCGAAAGGGCCTCCGCCACCAGATTAATCAAGACATGGCCCACTCGGGCAGGGTGGGCGACCCCGAGTCAGCCCCGATCTGCCCCCGAGTCCGCCCTGATCTGCCCCAAGTCAGCCCCCGATCTGCCCCGGGTCAGCGGTCGCCTTCCACCGGATGGGCCGCGGCACGGGCCTCGGCGAGGGCCCGCAGGGCCTGCGCGTCGGCGATGGCGCGCTGCTTGGCGAGGCCCGGCTGGATGCCGAGCGCGGGCAGGCTGGTGCCGTCGCTGAGGTTGAGGAACACCCAGGGATCCCCCGGTCGGAGGTTCACCTGGACGATCTCCGCCCACTCCAGGCGCCGCCTGCTGGCGATGTTGACCACGGTGACACCGGACTCGTCGGCGACGACCTTCACCCGGGCCAGCTGGGCCAGCACCCAGAAGATCAGCGCCCCGGTGACGACGAAGCTGGCCCGCTCCCCCGGGCCGAGCTGCTCCAGCAGCATCGCGACCGCGGAGATGGTCAGGAAGATCGCGACACCGGCGGTGAGCAGGATCACCCGGGTGTGGCCCGGCCGGAAGGTGACGGGAAGGGCGAGAGGGGCAGGAGTGGCGGACATCTCGGTGCGCACCCCTTACAGGCGGCAGGCGTGGATGGCCGTGGTGAGGATGGCGCGGGCGCCGATGGCGTAGAGGTCGTCCATGATCCGCTGCGCCTCCTTGGCGGGGACCATGGCGCGCACCGCGACCCAGCCCTCGTTGTGCAGCGGGGAGACGGTCGGGGACTCCAGGCCGGGGGTGAGCGCGACGGCCTTCTCCAGCTGCTCGACGCGGCAGTCGTAGTCCATCATCACGTACGTCCGCGCGACCAGGACGCCCTGGAGGCGGCGCAGGAACTGCTGGACCTTCGGCTCCTCGCCGTCGGTGCCGGTGCGGCGGATGACGACCGCCTCGGACTTCATGATCGGCTCGCCGAAGACCTCCAGGCCGGCGTTGCGCAGGCTGGTGCCGGTCTCCACGACGTCGGCGATGACCTCGGCGACGCCCAGCTCGATGGCGGTCTCCACGGCGCCGTCGAGGTGGACGACGGAGGCGTCGACGCCGCTGTCCGCGAGGTGCCCGGCGACGATCCCCTCGTAGGAGGTGGCGACCGTCTTGCCCTTGAGGTCCTCGACGCCGTTCGCGGTGCCCGGCTTGGCGGCGAAGCGGAAGGTGGAGCGGGCGAAGCCGAGCGGCAGGATCTCCTCGGCGTCGGCGCCGGAGTCGATCAGCAGGTCGCGGCCGGTGATGCCCACGTCGAGGCGGCCGGAGGCGACGTAGATCGCGATGTCGCGGGGGCGGAGGTAGAAGAACTCGACCTCGTTCACCGGGTCGACGATCCGCAGCTCCTTGGACTCGCGGCGCTGCTGGTAGCCGGCCTCATGCAGCATCTCCGCCGCAGGGCCGGACAGTGAACCCTTGTTGGGGACGGCGATGCGCAGCATGAGGTCGGCTTCCTTTGCGTGAAGGGGTTTTCTACGGCTTGTACGGCAGGCGGGTCACAGGTGGGCGTAGACGTCGTCCAGGGAGATCCCGCGCGCGACCATCATCACCTGGATGTGGTACAGCAGCTGGGAGATCTCCTCGGCGGCCGCCTCCTTGCCCTCGTACTCGGCGGCCATCCAGACCTCGGCGGCCTCTTCGACGACCTTCTTGCCGATGGCATGGACACCCTTGCCGACCAGCTCGGCGGTGCGGGAGGTGGCGGGGTCGCCGTGGGCGGCCTTGTGCTGGAGCTCGGTGAAGAGCTCCTCGAACGTCTTCTTGGACATGATGGTCCCACCCTAGCCGCTGAGGCCGCCGACCTAGTGCCAGGGTTCGGATACTGAGCGGAGCGTGGCGGCCGTCGCCACCGCCGCGGTCACCGCCTCGTGGCCCTTGTCCTCGTTCGAGCCCTCCAGACCGGCCCGGTCCAGGGCCTGTTCCTCGGTGTCACAGGTGAGCACGCCGAAGCCGACGGGCACGCCGGTCTCGATGCTGACCTGGGTGAGGCCCTGGGTGACGCCCTGGCACACGTAGTCGAAGTGGGGGGTGCCGCCGCGGATGACGACACCGAGGGCGACCACGGCGTCGTAACCGCGGCCGGCCAGCACCTTGGCCGCGACCGGGAGTTCGAAGCTGCCCGGGACCCGGATCAGGGTCGGCTCGTCGATCCCCAGGTCGTGCAGGGCGCGCAGGGCGCCGTTCACCAGACCGTCCATCACCTTCTCGTGCCACTGCGCCGCGATGACGGCGACCCTCAGGTCACTCGCGTTGCGTACGGACAGCTCCGGTGCACCCTTGCCGCTCACGTGTCTCCTCAGTGCTTTCTTGCTTACCGGTTGTTGCAGGCCGCCACGGCGGGCGTGTCCAGCCAGGGCAGGTCGTGTCCCATGCGGTCGCGCTTGGTGCGCAGGTAGTGCAGGTTGTGCTCGCCGGCCTGGACGGGCATCGGCTCGCGGCCGGTGACCTTCAGGCCGTGGCGCTCCAGCGCGTCCGTCTTGTCCGGGTTGTTGGTCATCAGCCGGACGCTGCGCACGCCGAGGTCGGCGAGGATCCGGGCGCCGGCGCCGTAGTCGCGGGCGTCGGCGGGCAGGCCGAGTTCGAGGTTGGCGTCCAGGGTGTCGCGGCCGCGCTCCTGCAGCTCGTACGCCCGGAGCTTGGACAGCAGGCCGATGCCGCGCCCCTCGTGGCCGCGCAGATAGACCACGACTCCCCGGCCCTCCTCCTGGATGCGCTGCAGGGCGGTGTCCAGCTGGGGGCCGCAGTCGCAGCGCAGGGAGCCGAAGACGTCTCCGGTGAGGCATTCGGAGTGGACGCGGACCAGGACGTCCTCGCCGTCGCCGACCTCGCCGTGGACGAGGGCGACGTGTTCGACGCCGTCGACGGTGGAACGGTAGCCGTAGGCGGTGAAGGTGCCGTGCCGGGTGGGCAGGCGGGTCTCGGCCTCGCGGCGGACGGTGGGCTCGCTGCTGCGGCGGTAGGCGATCAGGTCCTCGATGGAGATGATCGTCAGGCCGTGCTTGCGGGCGAACGGGATCAGCTCGGGCAGGCGGAGCATACGGCCGTCCTCGCCGGCGATCTCCACGATGGCGCCGGCCGGGCGCAGGCCCGCGAGCCGGGCGAGGTCGACGGCGGCCTCGGTGTGGCCGTTGCGGGCGAGGACGCCGCCGGGCTTGGCGCGCAGCGGGAAGATGTGGCCGGGGCGGACGAAGTCCGTCGACTCGGCCGTGCCGCTCGCCAGGAGCTGAAGCGTCGTCGCGCGGTCGAAGGCCGAGATGCCGGTGCTCACACCGTGAGCGGCCGAGGCGTCCACGGAGATCGTGAACGCGGTCTTCATCGACTCGGTGTTGTCCTGGACCATCTGCGGCAGCCGCAGCCGGTCCAGTTCCTCGCCCTCCATGGGCGCGCAGATCAGTCCCCGGCACTCGCTCATCATGAAGGCGACGATCTCGGGGGTGGCCTTCTCGGCGGCGATGACGAGGTCGCCCTCGTTCTCCCGGTCCTCGTCGTCCACGACGACGACGGGCCGGCCGGCCGCTATGTCGGCGATGGCCTGCTCGACGGGGTCGAGGCCAAAGCTGTCGAGGGCGTCCGTGGCGTACAGGGGCAGTGCCGAGGTCATGCCGGGGCTCCTTCCAGGACGGGCTGCGGGCTCCGGCGGGAGCGCAGCCACCAGTCGCGCATGCCCCACAGGACGAGTGCGCCGTAGATGACGTAGACGAAACCGGAGAAGGCGTAGCCGTTGGCGAAGTTGAGGGGTACGCCGACGAGGTCGACCAGCAGCCAGGCGATCCAGAACTCGACCATGCCCTTGGCCTGGGCGTACATGGCGACGATGGTGCCGACGAAGATGTAGGCGTCGGGCCAGGGGTCCCAGGACAGCGACGGGTAGGCCGTGAAGAGCAGGGCCGCCGCGACCGTGCCGGCGGCGGCCGCGCCGAGCATCGCCGCGCGCTCGCGCCAGGTGGCGAACCGGGGGGCGATGTGCCCGTCGCCACCGTCTTCGGCTCGGCCCTTGTTGCGGTTCCACTGCCACCAGCCGTACAGGGCGACCGCCATGACGACGACCTGCTTGCCGGCGCTGCCGGCCAGGTGACCGTAGAAGGCGATGAACAGGACGAGACCGGAAAGGAACTGCACGGGCCAGGTCATCAGCGAGCGGCGCCAGCCGAGGGCGAGGGTGATCAGGCCGAGGACGTTGCCGGTCATGTCCGACCAGATGATGCGCTGGCCGAAGAGGGTGAACGCCTCGGAGTTCAGCCAGTTCACTTGCCGGCTCCCTGGGTACGGTCGCCGAGGAGCCGCTCGACGTACTTGGCGACGACGTCGACCTCCAGGTTGACCGGGTCGCCGGGCTGCTTCACGCCGAGCGTGGTCAGGGCGAGGGTGGTCGGGATGAGGCTGACGGTGAAGTGGTCGGGGCCGGCGTCCACGACGGTGAGGCTGATGCCGTCGACGGTGATGGAGCCCTTCTCGACGACGTAGCGGGAGAGGTCGGCCGGGAGGGAGATCTTCACGATCTCCCAGTTCTCGGAGGGCGTGCGCGCCAGCACCTCGCCGGTGCCGTCGACATGGCCCTGCACGATGTGCCCGCCGAGACGCGCGCCCACGGCCATGGGGCGTTCGAGGTTGACGCGGGAGCCGACGGTGAGGGCACCGAGGCTGGAACGCTTCAGGGTCTCCGCCATCACGTCGGCGGTGAACTCGTCGCCCTCGTGCTCCACGACGGTGAGACAGACCCCGTTCACGGCGATGGAGTCGCCGTGCTGGGCGCCCTCGGTCACGACGGGGCCGCGGAGCCGGAAGCGGGAGGCGTCGCCGAGGTTCTCGACGGCGGTGACCTCACCCAGCTCTTCGACGATTCCGGTGAACACTTCCCGGGTCCTCCTGCCTCTTCGGGCACGGACTCCGGGGCCTGTCGATGACGACAGAATGTACGGGTGAGCACGCCGGGGCGACGCCGAAAGAGGCTCGTCCGCGCACGGACAAGCCCAGATACGGCGACGCGCACAGATAGATGTGCCCGCCCGCCGCGCACTGCCTCCCATCCGGACTTTAACCGTCGGTCCAGGAATTTCACCTGGTCAACCGGCCGCTGGAAGCGACCGGGTCGCGGACTGTAACCGCCGGTTCGGACTTTCACCGACCCCGGAGTGCGCTGCTTCTGGTACAGGGCCAGTGTGCCACGCCGCGCGGCACTCCAGGTAGGCGGAGGGTGTGGGCTCCCTCACAGTGCGTGCCGTCGGCCTTGCGCGGCGCGGTCGATCCGCACAACTACCGGAGACAAAGGGCGGATTGGCCATTGATCCGGACCGTTGACCATCCTGGTCTAGTCCTTTTATGGTGCGGGCGGGTCCGGTGGCGGTGACGACGGCCCTTGCCCGCCGCCGGGCCGTCAGGACGCCGCCGGCGTCTGGCAGTCTGAGGCGCATGAGGCCAGCGCCGCCCGCCGACGAGTTCGAGTCCCACCGGCCCCGACTGTTCGGCCTGGCCTACCGCCTGCTGGGCTCCGCCCACGAGGCGGAGGACGCGGTGCAGGACGCGTATCTGCGGTTCAGCGGCGCCGACCGGGCGGCGATCGAACACCCGGGGGCATGGCTCGCCAAGGCCGTCACCAACCTCTGTCTGACCCGGCTGACCTCGGCCCGGGCGCGGCGCGAGGAGTACCCCGGGACCTGGCTGCCCGAGCCGGTGGTCACCTCCGACGGAACGCTCGGCCCGCTGGAGTCGGCGGAGCGCCGCGAGCAGGTCTCCATGGCCCTGCTGGTCCTGCTGGAGCGGCTGACACCGACCGAGCGGGCGGTGTACGTGCTGCGCGAGGCGTTCGGTTACGCCCACCGGGAGATCGCGGACGTCCTGGACCTCGGCGAGGCCAACTGCCGTCAGCTGTACCGGCGGGCGGTGGCCCAGGTCGGCGCGCCGGAGGGGCGCTTCGAGCCGGCGCCGGAGCGGCGGGAGGGGCTGCTCATGTCCTTCCTGGCGGCGGCCCGCGAAGGTGACCTGGCCGGCCTGGAGAAGATGCTCGCGGCGGACGTCACCTACTGGAGCGACGGCGGCGGCAAGGTGTCCGCGGTCCGGCGGCCGGTCGAGGGACGCGACAAGGTCGTGCGCTTCCTGGTGGGCGGGGCCGAGCGGTTCACGGGCGGCCTGGACTTCACGCTGGTGGAGGTCAACGGCGCGAGCGCGCTGGTCGCGTGGGCGGGCGACGTGCTCGCCGGGGTGGCGTCCTTCGAGCTGCGGGACGGGCTCATCACCCATGTGCGAACCATGATGAACCCGGACAAGCTTGCCTACATGCAACGGCAGCTGACGCGGTCGTAGCCGAGCCGTCCGGGGGGCTTGTCACATTCCACGGGGGCTGCGTGGTCTCGGCTGACGAAGGTGTTCCGACCGGGGCACCCGGAGTCCGAAGGGACAGCAACAGCATGACCACGATCCTGGTGACCGGCGGGACCGGCACGCTCGGCCGGTATGTGACTCAGCGGCTGCGGACGGAGGGGCACGAGGTGCGGGTGCTCAGCCGGCACACGCAGCCGTACGCCGTCGATCTGCGCGTGGGCGGGAGTGCTCTCGACGCCGCGCTCGCCGGCGTGGACACGGTGGTGCACTGCGCGACCACGCAGCGGGGCGGGGACGAGACCTCCGCCGATCACCTGATCGCGGCGGCCCGGTGGGCCGGTGTGGGCCATCTGGTCTACATCTCCATCGTCGGCATCGACCGGGTACCGCTCGCGTACTACAGGACCAAGCTGGCCGTGGAGCGGCGGATCGAGGAGTCGGGGCTCGGCTGGACCGTCCTGCGCACGACCCAGTTCCACGACCTGCTGGTCACGATCCTCGGCGGGCTGGCCAAGCCGCCCGTCATGCTGGTCCCGGCCGGGGTCCCGGACCAGCCGCTGGAGGTGACGGAAGTCGCGGACCGCCTGGCCGAGCTGGCGCTCGCCGCGCCGGCCGGGCGGGTGGCGGACATGGGCGGTCCCGAAGTGCGTTCGCTGGACTCGCTGGCCCGCGCGTACCTCCACGCGACCGGGCGGCGCCGGGCGGTGGCACAGGTGCCCCTGTTCGGCCGGGCCTACCGCGCCTGCCGCGAGGGTGGCCTGCTGACGCCGGAACAGGCGGTGGGGAAGACGACGTTCGAGGAGTATCTGGGGCGCCGCTTCGGCGGCTGAGGGAGCGGGCGGCCGCCCTGACTCCGGACCATGAGCGGATCAAGGCGCTTCCGGCTGCTCGTCCATGTGCTGGGGCCAACGTCGTGCGGGCGCCGGGCGGAGGAGTGGCGGCCGGTGGTTCGCCGCGGTCCGGTGTGCCGTCAGGTGCGGTCCCGCGGTGCGAACAGGTCGTCCTGGGCGCGGTCGCGGGCGGTCAGGAGGGCACCGCGCAGGACCGCCGCGCCGCCCAGGGTGCTCGCCCGTACCTCCGTGAGCAGGGGTGACATACGGCGCAGCCGCTCCTCCACCAGCTCGGCGAGCACCGCGCCGCCCGCCTGCCCGGCCTCTCCGCCGAGCACCACACAGCCGGGGTCGAGCACGGCCACCACGGACGCGGCGCCGATGGCGATCCGGTCGGCGAGGGCGTGGAGAAAGCGCTCGGCGGAGCGTGGGGCGCCCGGACCGACTGAGCCGGCGGGCTGTTCGGCACCCGGACGAGCCGCACCGCAGTCGCCGCCCTCCCCCGCCGCCTCCGCCACGGCCTCCCGGATCACCACCGCCGTGCCCGGTCCGTCCAGCGTGGCCGGTACCGGCAGGCCGTGCTCCGCCGCCAGAGCGCCGATCGCCGCCGCGCACGCCAGGGAGTGGAAGCCTCCGTCGCAGTCCCGCGCCGAGGGCAGCGAGGCGGTGCCCGGAACCGGCAGGAAGCCGATCTCGCCCGTGCCGCCCGAGGCGCCGCGGCGCAGGGTGCCGTCGAGAACGACCGCCGCGCCGACACCATGGCCCAGCCAGAGCAGGACGAAGGTGTCCCGGTCACGGGCGGCGCCCTCGCGCTGTTCGGCCAGGGCCGCGAGGTTGGTCTCGTTCTCCACGGTGACGCGGGACCCCGGCAGCCGTTCCTGCAACGCGGCGACCAGGCTGCGGTGCCACTCGGGCAGGCCCCCGGAGTCACGCAGGTCGCCGGTGGCCGGGTCGATGAGGCCCGGTGCGCCGATGCCGACGGTGTGCAGCCGGTCCGCCCCGGCCTCCTTCGCGGTCCGTTCCACCGCGGCCACCGCCTGCTCCACGGCGGGACCGGTCCCGGTGTCGCCGCCGATCGGCACGGACGCCTCGGCCAGCACCCCTCCGACCAGGTCGGAGACCAGCACGAAGACACCGCCCGTGCGGACGTCGAGCGCGGCGAGGTGGGCCCGGTCGGCGACGATGCCGTAGAGCCGGGCGTTGGGGCCCCGGCGCTGCTCGCCCGACTCGCCGACCACCGTGATCAGGCCGGCGGCGGTGAGCCGGTCCACGAGGTCGGCGACCGTGGGCCGGGACAGACCCGTCAGCTGCTTCAACTGCCCGGCGGTGAGCGGGCCTTCCTGCTGCAGCAGGCGCAGGGCCAGGCGGTCGTTGATGGCCCGGGCGGTGCTGGGTGATGCGGGCATGACGGGCATCCTTCCAGATCGGCGCGCCGGTGAACGCCGTCGGCGGCCGTAAAACCGTCTATCTATCAGGCAGGGTCCCTGATAGTTTACGGCGCATGCCGCAGCGGTGACCCTGGGGAGGGACGGACATGAGTGACGTGGGATACGCCCGGACGGAAGTGAGGCGCGCCCGGTACGCCGTGGCGGCCGTGTTCGCCGTGCACGGCGCCGTGACCGGCTCCTTCGCCACCCGGGTGCCCTGGATCCAGGACCACGCGTCGCTCGGCGCGGGCCAGTTGGGGTTCGCGCTGGCCTTCACGGCGTTCGGTGCCTCGTGCGCGATGCCACTGGCGGGCCGGGTCACCCACCGCTTCGGCAGCCGTACGGCCCTGCGCGGTCTGCTCGCGCTGTGGACGCTCTGCCTGGTCCTGCCGTCCCTCGCGCCGAACCTGTACACCCTGTGCCTGGCGATGTTCGCCTACGGCGCGAGCGCGGGCATGGCCGACGTGGCGATGAACGCGCTCGGTGTCGAGATCGAGCGGCTGCTGGACAAGTCGATCATGTCGGGCCTGCACGGCATGTGGAGTGCGGGCGCGCTGATCGGATCGGCGGCCGGCACGCTCGCGGCGCACCTCGGCTCCGACGCCCGGCTGCACTTCTCGCTCGCCTCGGCCGTGCTGACCGTGCTCGGACTGGTGGCCTGCACCTGGGTGCTGGATCTGCAGCCGGCCGACGACGAGGAGCCGCCGCCGCGGTTCGCGCTGCCGCCGCGCTCGGCGCTGCTGATCGGCACGGTCGGCTTCTGCGCGGTGTTCGCGGAGGGCGCGAGCCTGGACTGGTCGGCGGTGTTCCTGCGGGACCGGCTGGACAGCTCGGCCGGGGTGGCCGCGGCCTGCACGACCGGCTTCATGCTGACGATGGCGCTGGCCCGGATCGCCGGGGACGCGGTGGTGAACCGGTACGGCGCGGTGCGTACCGTCCGGGCCGGCGGCGTCCTGGCCGTGCTCGGGGGGCTGCTGATCGTGTTCGCCGGGCATCCGGCCGTGGCGATGGGCGGGTTCGCGCTGATGGGGCTCGGCATCGCGGTGGTCGTGCCGCTGTGCTTCGCGGCGGCCGGGCACGCCGGGCCCAACCCCAGCCAGGCCATCGCCGGGGTGGCGACGATCACCTACACCTCCGGCCTGATCGCGCCGAGTCTGATCGGCGGGGTGGCCCAGGCGACCAGCCTGGTGGTGTCGTTCTGTGCGGTGACGGCGCTGGCCTGCGGGCTCGCGGTGTTCGCAGGAGTGCTGCGCAGCGCCGAGCGGGGCGTCGGCCGGGCCGAGGTCAGCCGGCCGGCCGCAGCAGTTCCCGACCCACGGCCCTGAAGGCGTCGGTCCACGGCGTCGGCCGCAGGGTCGACGCGTCCAGCCGGACCAGCACCCGGGTGCCCTGGGCATAGGTCTGCACCCCGTCGGCCGAGCAGAAGCGGAAGCCGTAGGTCAGACCGGTGGTGCCGAGCCGGTCGAGCCAGAGATGGACGCCATAGACGCCGGGGCTGGTCACCGGCGCCTCGTAGCTGATGCGCAGTTCGCGGACCGCGTTGCAGGCGTCGCCGGCCGCGTGCCAGTCGCCGTCGAAGCGGACGCCGTGCTCGCTCCACAGCTCGGTCCAGGCGCGCTCGACCAGCAGCGGGTAGCGCGCATTGTGGAGGAGCCCGAGCGCGTCGAGGTCGTCGAAGTGCACGGTGACGGGGATCAGCCGGCCGTGGGAGACGGCGGGCGCGATCGGGGCTTCGGCGGTCAAGGGGACGGGCTCCTGAAACTTCGCTGCTCTTGGGACGGTTCCATACTAAGCGACCGCTCAGAAGCCCTGTTCCGGGCCGCGCTCAGCCCGCGATGGAGTCCAACGGAGTCCAGTAGGGCGGCGAGCTGCATGTCGTAGAAGGTGCCGTGGTTGTTGCCGGCCGCGCCCTCCTGCTTGCCGAAGTCGCTGTTCTTCTGCCAGTCCAGGAAGCCGGCATTCGAACCTTCTCGGCGTCCTGCCGGTCCGTGCCGCGCGTCCGTTCCCCCGTTCCGGCGACGTCTCCGGCCGGTCGGCACGCCCCTCGGCCCGGGGCTGGGACCCTTCCCTCATGGCGCAGCTGGAACACGTCACCACTCCCGTCGACGCGGTCGTCTGCCGCATGCGGGCCCTGGGCGCGGCGCTGCCCGAGCGGGACGGTGTCGCCGTGTTCAACCGCGTCTACCTCACCGTCACCGAGGAGATCGACCGGCGCCTGGGCGGCGGGGAGTTCCCGGACCCGCGGGGCGCGATCGCGCTGGACGTGCGGTTCGCCGAGCGCTATCTGGCGGCGGTCGACGCGGTGGCCGCGGACCGCCGTCCGCCCGCCTGCTGGCGTCCGCTGTTCCAGCTCCGCCGCCATCCGGGGGTACGGCCACTGCAGTTCGCGCTGGCGGGCATCAACGCGCACATCGGGCACGACCTGGCCCTCGCCGTGGTGGACGCCTGTCGTACGCTCGGCTGCGAACCGCCGGACCTGGAGGACGAGTTCGACCGCGTGGGCGAGCTCCTCGTCTCCCTGGAGGAGCGGGTCCGCGAGGATCTGATGCCGGGCCCCGATCTGCTCCAGCTCGCCGACCCGCTCACGCATCTGCTGGGCTCCTGGAGCCTGGAGCGGGCCCGCGACGCGGCCTGGGTGGCGGCACGGGCCCTGTGGGCGCTGCGCCACTGCGCCGGCATGGCCGAGGAGTTCGCCGAACGGCTGGACGCGGCGGTGGGGTTCGCGGGGCGGATGCTGCTGACACCGCTCGGCGGCTGAACCTGGCCGGATTCCGCCCCTGCGCGAGCCGCCTTCGGAACACCCCGTGATCGCCGTACGTTCCCCCGGCAGGCATCCGACGGCAGAGGAGCAGCGGTATGGCGACCCGGCTCGGCCTGAGTCTTCCCCAGATGCGGCAGTACTCGATCGGCGCGGACGTGCCCGCGGTGGCACGCGCCGCCGAACGGATCGGCTACGACAGCCTGTGGGTCTTCGAACGGGCCCTGTTCCCCGAGCCCGCCACCCAGGGTCTGTACGGCATCGAGGGCCTGCCCTGGCCGGACCAGTACCGGAACGTGGCGGATCCGCTGGTCACCCTCACCCTCGCCGCGGCGGCCACCGAGCGGGCGGAGCTGGGCTCCAGCGTGCTGGTGGCGCCGCTGCACGTGCCGTTCCAGCTCGCCAAGGCCCTGGCCTCGCTGGACGCGGCGAGCGGGGGCCGGGTGATCGCGGGCTTCGGCACCGGCTGGTCCCTGGACGAGTACGCGGCCTCCTCCGTCCGGCCCTTCGAGGAGCGCGGCAGGGTGCTGGACGAGATCATCGAGGTGTGCCGGGCGGTGTGGGGTCCGGATCCGGTCGTCTACGAAGGCCAGGTGACCAGGATCGCCTCCGCCGTGGTCGGGCCCAAGCCCGCCCGGCCGATCCCGGTGATGCTGGCGGCGAGCAACGAGCGGGCCTTCCGCAGGCTCGTGGACCATGCCGACGGCTGGCTGCCCGCGGGGTTCAGCGCGGAGGGAGTCGGCGCACAGTGGCGGCGGTTGCGGGAGCTGGCCGAGGAGCGGGGCCGTACGAAGCCCATCCGGACCGTGCTGCGGGTGAACACCAGCCGCCAGGCGAAGCCGTACGACGGGGCGGACCGCCGACCCTTCCAGGGCGATGTCGACCAGATCGTGGCGGACCTCGTGGAGTACGCCGGCATCGGTCTGGACGAGATCCTCATCGACCTCCAGGGCACCGCGCGGGACGCGCAGGAGCTGACGGACGTCGCGGCGGAGGTGTTGGAAAAGGCGCGGGCGGCCGGAGTCTGAGTCCGGCCGCCCGCGCCTTGGTCCTTGCTCGTTGTTCTGGTCAGTCCTCGGGCAGCTCCACAGGGGCGATCTCGTCGTACACGTCACCCGGGCCGGGGTTGGCCGGGTCGGTCTCGCCGCCGAAGTGGTGCATGACGCCCCAGACCGCGTTCAGCGCGGTCTGGATCGCGCCCTCGGCCCAGCCGGCCGTCCAGGAGATGTCGTCGCCGGCCAGGAAGATGCCCCGCTTGTCCTCGGGCAGCCGGTCCTGCATGAAGTGGGTGAACAGGCGCCGCTGGTAGCGGTAGTGGCCCGGCAGGTTGGCCTTGAACGCGCCCATGAAGTAGGGCTCGTTCTCCCAGGAGACCGTCACCGGGTTGCCGATGATGTGCTTCCGGATGTCGACCTTCGGGTAGATCTCGCCGAGCGACTTCAGCATGACCTCCATCCGCTCGTTCGCGGACAGCGGCAGCCACTTCAGGCTGTCGTCGCACCAGGTGTAGGACAGGCAGATCACGGCCGGCTTGTCCGGGCCGTCGTCCAGCAGGTAGGTGCCGCGGGTCATGCGGTCGGTGAGCGTCATCGACATGACGTCCCGGCCCGTCTCCTCGTCCTTGTCCAGCCAGAACGGCCGGTCGACCGGCACGAAGAGCTTCGAGGACTCCATGTAGTGGGTGCGCTCGATCGCGGTCCAGTGGTCGATCGGGAAGAGCGAGTCGTCACAGTCGATCTTGGACAGCAGCATCCAGGACTGGGCGGTGAAGATCGCCGCCTTGTAGGTGCGGATGTCGCCGTTCGCGTCCGTCACGGTGATCCGGTTGCCCGCGGTGCGGTGCAGCCGGGTCACGGCCGGGCGCGGCTCGCCGTCCACGTGCAGGGACTTCAGCGAGGTGCCGTACGGCCAGTGGACGATCTTCTCGGGCTCGCGCTCCCACAGGCGCAGCGGCAGCTGCTGGGAGCCGCCGACGATGCCGCGGTGGTGGTCGTCGGCCTCGGTGTAGACGACACGGAGGATCTCCAGGATGGAGTTCGGGAAGTCGGTGTCCCAGCCGCCGGTGCCGAAGCCGACCTGGCCGAAGATCTCGCGGTGCCGGAAGGACTTGAAGGCCTCGGAGTCGCAGAGGAAGCCGTAGAAGGTCTGGTTGTCGAGCTTCTCGACCAGCCTGGCCCAGATCTCGCGGATGCGCTTCACGTCCCGCTCGCGCATGGCGCGGTTCATGTCGGAGAAGTCGGCGCCCTCGTCGAGGCACTTGTTCCAGGCCTCGGCGACGTCCCGGTAGACCTGGGGCAGGTCGTCGATGGTCTCGGCGTAGTGCGACTCGCCCTTGAGGTCCACGACGGTGGACGGGGTCGCCTCGGCGAGCGGGTTCGGGAAGGGCTTGGTCTGAAGGCCCACCATGTCGATGTAGTGCTGGAGGGCGGTGGAGGACGGCGGGAAGCGCATCGCGCCCAGCTCGCAGCCCAGCGACTCGTCGCAGCCCTCGAAGCCGACGGTGCGCAGCCGGCCGCCGATCTGGTCGGCCTCGTACACGACGGGCTTGAGGCCCATCTTCATCAGCTCGTACGCGGCCACGATGCCGGACAGACCGCCGCCGATGACCGCGACCTCGGTGCCGTGCTCGCTCGCGGGTATCTGGCCGAGGCCCGCGGGGTGGGCGAGGAAGTCGTCGTAGGCGTAGGGGAAGTCCGGGCCGAACATGGTGATCGGCGGCTGCTGCTCGTCGGTGTGCTCGACGGCGTTGGGCACCATGGACGTCATGGGGTACGGACTCCTTGCGCGAAAGAACTCGGGGGGAAGTTCAGGAAGTTCAGGGGAAAGCTCAGGGATTCTGGGTCAGGGACCCGTACAGACCGGGGCGGCGGTCCTCCAGGTACGGGTTGGCCTCGCGGGAGGCGGCCAGAAAGGCGGGGTCGGCGTCGGCGCACACCAACTCCTCGCCGCGGCCCGCCCGGGCGCGGGCGACCCCGTCGGGACCGGCGAGGACGGACAGCCCGACGAACTCGAACTCGCCTTCCTGGCCGACCCGGTTGACGTAGGCGACGTAGATCTGGTTCTCCCAGGCGCGCACCGGCACCAGGGACTCGGCGACGAACTGGAAGGGGTGCATCTGCGCGGTCGGGACGACGAGGAGGTCGGTGCCGGCCAGGGCGTGGACGCGCACGTTCTCCGGGAACTCGACGTCGTAGCAGATCATCAGGCCGACGGTGATGCCGTTCAGCTCGGCCTGGACGACGGGCTGCTCGCCCGGCGTGAAGTGGTCGCGTTCGAAGCAGCCGAAGAGGTGGGTCTTGCGGTAGTTCGCGAGCCGGGTGCCCTCGGCGGAGATCAGCTGGGCGGAGTTGTACACGGCCTGGCCGTCGCGCTCCGGGTAGCCGTAGGCGATCGCCAGGCCGTGCCGGTGGGCCAGCTCGGCGATCGCGTCCGCGCTGTCGCCGTCGGCTGGCTCGGCGAGGCGGGCGATGTCGTCGCCGATCGCGTACCCGGTCAGGAACATCTCCGGTGCGGCGAGCAGCGCGGCGCCCGCGGCGGCGGCACGGCCCGCGGCCTCGTCGAGGACCTTGAGGTTCTCGGCGATCGAGCCGGGGTGGCCGGAGCTCTGGAGCAGGGCGGTGCGCATGCGGGTCCTCACCGGAAAGTGGCTTTTGGGGTGACCCCCGACGTTTTTCGGGGCCACGAAGAAGGTACGGTCGGCGCGCTCGGCCCGACAAGAAGGAGCCGTTGCGCGCCCGTGCACGGTTCGTTGCGTGGAGTGCGGGCCGGGCGGCGATTCGTTGCGCGCCCACGGGTCCGGTTCCCCGTCCTCCCCCAGGGCGCAGGTCCCGGCCGGGGTTCCCCGCCGGACGGGGGAGGTGGGGTTCCGGCCGTGGAGCGATGTGCGGGCCGGCGGCCGCCGGAAGAGTGGAGATCGTTCAGTTCACGCGCTTGACCTGCGGAAAGGACCGCCATGGTTCCCCTTCGGCGGTACGGGTGACGTGCTGCCCCATAAACACGCTCATCGACACGCTCTCGTACAGGGCTGTGACAAACGGCTAGATCTCCCGCAGCCGTTCCATGATCTCCCGCAGCAGCCCCGGGTCGGCGGCCGGGCCGCCGGCCGGGGGGCGGCGGGGCTCGTCGATACGGATCAGGCCCGCCTCGGCCAGGTCACCGAGCAGGACCCGCAGGACGGTCAGGGGCAGGTCGGCGTCCGCGGCCAGTTCCACCACGGGACGCGGGCCGCGCCGGATCAGGTCGAGCAGGGCGGCACGGGCATGGTCGACACCGGGTCCCGGCGCATCGGCTTCCAGCGCGGTGACCCGGGACATCAGGTCGATGGCGTGCGCGCCCGCGGGCCGGGTGCGCCCACGGGTCACCGTGTAGGGGCGCACCATCGACCCGGTCTCGTCCTCGTACCAGTGCTCGTCGCTCACCGCGGGATCATCAGGGGGTGCGGGCGGCCGCGTCCAGGTGGTGGCCCAGGCGGCGGACGAGCAGGGCCATTTCGTGGGCGAGCTGGCCCACGTCGGTGCCGGCCTCGCTGAGGACGGCGAGCCGGCTGCCGTGCCCGGCCGGGGTGATGAAGAGGTAACCGTCGTCGAGCATCACCATGGTCTGCCGTACCTCGCCCGCGGCGAACCGCTCCCCCGCCGAGCGGGCCAGGCTGTGGAAGCCGGAGCAGACGGCGGCCAGGTGCTCGATGTCCCGTCGGCGCATCCCGTCCGAGCTGCTGAGCGGGAGACCGTCGGCGGTCAGCAGCACGGCCTGCCGGACGTGCTCGGTGCGCGCCACGAGGTCGTCCAGCAGCCAGTCGAGCGCTCCGCCGGACTCGGCGGGCCGTGCGGGCTGCTCTTCGTCACCGGGCATCGTCGGTGTCCGTCCCTTCGTGGGCGTGGGTGGGCACGGTGTCGTTGATCGCGTCGTCCGGGTGGTCGGGGGCGGGTGTGGGTGCGGGTCCATGGTCAGGCGCGCGTTCGGGTGCGTGGCCGGGTACGGGTGGGCGTTCGGGCGCGGGTGCGTGGGGGCTGGTCGCGCCGTTCCCCGCGCCCCTGGGGGACTGCCGTTCCGTCGGCTGTGCCGCAGCGGTGCCGCGAGTCGCCGGCAGGCCCCTGCGGCCGCGGTCGAGGCCGCGCTGGAAGGCGCCGAAGACCGCCCGCATCTCATCGGCGTCGATCTCGCGCTCGGGTGCGGCGTCGTGCTGCGGCGGTTCGTCCCGCAGCTCCCGGACCAGGGAGGCCTGCCGGGTCCGGGTGGGCAGGGCGGGCGGGGACACCGGCGCCTCGGATACGGCCTCGGGGGCGGGGGCGGCCGGGGACGACGACCGGTCACCCACCGGCAACTCGGGCTCGGCCCCGGGGGCTGGCGCGGGCCGGGACGGCAGGGGGCCCGGCGTCGGCGGGGCGGGCTCCGGCGGTGGTGCGGAACCGGTCCCCGGACCGGGAGCAGCCACAGTCGTCGGGCCGTCCGGCGGCAGCTCGCGTACCGCCCCCGGATCAGGGACGGTTCGAGACGACGGCCCCTCCTCCGGCCCCGGCTCGGACACGGGCCCCGTACCCGGCGCGGGCACGGAGGCGAGCCGGTTCCGCGTGGGCAAGTCACCCGCGGGCGTGCTCAACGGCTCGCCCGGCGGGGGCACAGCCGCCCGCTTCCTGGACGGCAACTCCCGTACCGCTGCGCCCGGTTCGCGCGGCTCCACCTCGGCCAGCACCCCCTCCGGCAGCAGGACCACCGCTGTCGTGCCGCCGTACGGCGAGTCGCGGAGGCTCACCTCGATGCCGTGGCGGGCTGCGAGGCGGCCGACGACGTAGAGGCCGAGCCGGTCGTGGCGGGTCGGGTCGAAGGCGTCGGGGTCGGTGAGGGTGGCGTGGGCCCGGTCACGGGCTTCGCTGTCGAGGCCGAGCCCCCGGTCGTCGATCTCGAGCACGAACCCACTGCCGACCCGCCCGGTGCGCAGGGTGACCTGGGTGTGCGGCGGCGAGAACACCGTGGCGTTCTCGAGGAGTTCGGCGATCAGGTGCACCACGTCGGCGACCGCGTCCGCCGCGACGCCGAGCTCCGGCATCGGCGGCACCGCGACGCGCGCGTAGTCCTCGATCTCACCAACGGCCGAGGCGACGACGTCCGCGATCGGCACGGGCCGGCGCCAGCGGCGTCCGGGCGCGGCGCCGGAGAGGATGATCAGGCTCTCCGCGTGCCGGCGCATGCGCGTGGTCAGGTGGTCGATGCGGAACAGCTCACGCAGCACGTCGGGATCGTCGGTGCGCCGTTCCAGTGTGTCGACGAGCTTCAACTGACGGTGCACCAGCGCCTGGTTGCGGCGTGCGATGTTGAGCAGCACCGCGAACAGGCCGCGGCGCAGCGTCGCCTGCTTGACGGCGGCCTCGACGGCGGCGAGCCGCGCGGTGTTGAAGGACCGGCCGACCTGCCCGATCTCGTCGTCGCGCACCTCGTCGGCGGCCACCGGTGGTGCCTCCGCCGCCGCGTCCACGTCCTCACCGGCACTCAACCGGCGCATGACATCGGGAAGCTGATGCTGCGTCAGTACGTCGGCCGCGTCCCGCAGGGTCTCCAGGCGCCGCGAGATGCGCCGGGCGCCGCGCACCGCGAACCACAGCGAAAGACCGGCGGCGGCGAGCCCGACCACACCGACGACGGCCGCCTTGGTCAGCTCCCGGTAGGCGAAGGCCCGCCCGCGTGCCGCGGAGTTCTCGGCGGACCGCGTGCACAGCTCCATGTACCGCTTGACGGCCCGGTCGGTGGTGGACCGCCAGGTGTCCGCCGCGACCGCCTTCCCGGCCCCCGCGGCCCCGGCCCGCAGCAGCGCGTCCTCGCCGCGCACCAGCGAGCCGTACAGGTCCCCGCGCTGGAAGTCCCCGAACAGCGCACGCGAGTCGGCGGGCAGGTCCGGCACGTACGTGCGCTGGAACACCCGCCGGTCCTCGATGGTGGCGGTCAGCGTGTCGTACTGCCGACCGCTCAGCGTGCCGGCCGCCCGCGCCCCGGCGACCAGCGCGTCCTCCCGCGAGACGAACTCCCGTACCCGTACCAGCTCGATGACGACCTGTGCCTCGCGGGCGAGCTGTCCGGCCTGGAGGGCGGTGAGCGTGGACTGCACGTCGAAGCCGGGCTCGACCAGCGCGCTGTACGCGTCCACCGCCCGGTCCCAGGTGATGTGCCGGGACAGCACCAGCGAGCGCAGCCCGTCCAGTTTCCCGGTGGCCGCGTCCATGGCGTCCAGCGCCTGCCGCTGCCGGGCCGTGAGCCGGCTGCGGTCGCCGCCCCGGATCGCCTGCCGCATGGCGTCCACGGCCCGGTCGGTGCGGCGCTGCTGTTCGAGCAGCGATGCGGCCGTGGCCGTGTCGAGGCGGGCGCCCAGGTAGGCGGCGGACATCCGGCGCTCGATCTGGATCTGCCCGACCGCGGTGTCCACGGGGGTGCCGAAGTCCTCGTACACCCCCTGGAGCCGGATCAGCGCGCGCGTCTCGCCGGTGACGGACCACATGGCGAAGCTCCACAGCCCCATCAGCGCGACGGCCGGGGCGAGCGCGAGCGCCACGATCCGCGCACGGACGGTGGTGGGACGGCCGAGGGGCCAGCGCATGGGGTACCTGCCGGGTTACCAGTCAGTAGAGAGCGCGGCACAACCTACGGGATGATCACCAGTGCCGCAATGGTGACCTACGGTAACCCGGGGTCACGTCCTGGTCAGGGCGAAGGTGGTGACGACCGCCGCGTGGTCGGAGGGCCAGTCGTTGTCCGCGACGTCGGGCCAGGGCCGCGGGCTGCCGGTGACGAGGGTGCGCGCGTCCCGCACGGTCAGGCCGCGGTGCAGGACGTAGTCGATCCGGTCCTGCGGCTCGGGCCGTCCGCTGCCGTCCTCGTGCACCGGGTGGATCGGCGACCAGGTGTGTCCGGGCTCGGCCACGGGGTCCGGGTGGGCCTCCCGGTAGGAGTCGGCGAAGCCCGCGTCCTCGGCGGCCCTGGTCACCGGCCACGCCACGTCCGGCCAGTCCAGGTGGGAGGGGCAGTTGAAGTCGCCGACGAGAACGACCGGGATGCCTTCGGCGGACGTCTCGGCGATGCGGTCCAGGGCGTCCCGCATCTGGGTCAGCCGCAGCTCCTCGTGGGCGATCAGCTCCGGTGCCGGCAACCCGTCGAAGACGGACTCGTAGGGGCCGTACGGCGTGTAGTGCAGGTGCGCGGTCCAGATGTCGACCTCGCGGCCCGGCGCCACGGCGATCCGGACGCCCGCGGCGCCGTAGAAGCCGACGTCGGGGTCGCCGAAGCGGGCGGTGATGGGGTGACGGCTGATGACGCCGAGGTTCTCGCCGGCCCGGTGGTGGTGCCAGCCCAGCGCCTCGGCGAGCTCCTGGGCGGCGGTGCCGCCCGTCTCCTGGAGCCCGACGACGTCGGCACCGCTCTCCAGGATGACCTTGAGCTGCTTGGCCCGGTGGTCGTCGACCTCGCTGCCGCCCAGCCACAGGTTCCAGCTCATCACCCGCAGTTCGGGCGCGACCATCCGCCCCAGTTCCTCGACCGTCACCCCGGTGAGGCTATCCCGTACGGTCCGGCCGGGCGCCGCGCCGATGGGGGCGAGGGACGGTACGGCGAGGACGGCGCAGCCGGCGGCCTCCGCGGAGGCGACGCCGGTCCCGGTGTCCTCGACGGCCACACAGGCGGCGGGGTCGACGCCGAGGGCCCGGCAGGCCGCCAGGTAGGGGTCGGGGTCCGGCTTGGTGCGGGCGGTGTCGTCGGCGGTGACGGAGGCCGCGAACCGGTCGGCGCCGAGGGCGTCGAGCACGACGTCGGCGACCGCGCGCGGGGACGCCGTGACCAGGGCGGCGGGGACGCCGGCGGCGGCCAGCGCGTCCAGCAGGTCCAGGGCGCCGGGCCGGGGCACGATCCCGGTGCGGACGCGCGCGGCGAACTCGCGGTGCAGCTCGGCCGCGAGGCCGGCGGCCGGCCTGCCGTCGGCCGCACCGAGCCAGGCGGCGGTGTGCTCGACCGGGCGGCCGAGCACATCGGGCTGGTCGGCCTCGGTCAGCGGGCGCCCGGCGATCTGCTCGACCGCCTCCCACCACAGCCGCTCGGTGTCGACGAGCGTGCCGTCCATGTCGAACAGAACGGCCTGCAGCGGGAGTTGATGGATGTGGGGGGTCACGTTCGGGAGATTCCTCACTTCTGGATACGTTCGGCCACGAGCACCGGCCGCTCGGGCAGCGACACCTCGACGGCGGTCCCGGCGCCGAGCCCGGTGGCCTCGTGGGCGGGCAGGTCGGCCTTGGCCTCGGTGCCGTCGGCGAGCCGTACGGTGACCCGGACGACCGCGCCGAGGAAGGCGGTGGCGACGACCCGGGCGGTGCCCTGCTCGTCCGGGCGCACCTGGACGGCCTCGGGCCGCACCAGCACGTCCACCTCGCCGTCGGACACCTCGCCGTCGGCCGGCAGCCGCTGCCCGAGCACCTCGACGGTGCCGTCCTTCAGCGCGCCCGGGATCCGGCTCATCGTGCCGACGAACTCGGCGACGAAGGCGGTGGCGGGGCGGCCGTACAACTCGGCGGGCTCGGCGCACTGTTCGAGGCATCCGGCGCGCATGACGGCGACCCGGTCGGCGATCGACAGGGCCTCTTCCTGGTCGTGGGTGACGAACAGGGTCGTGATCCCCAGCTCCTGCTGGAGCCGGCGGATCTCCTCGCGCAGGGTGAGCCGCACCTTGGCGTCCAGCGCGGACAGCGGCTCGTCGAGCAGCAGCACACGCGGGCGCAGGGCGAGGGCGCGGGCCAGCGCGATGCGCTGCTGCTGGCCGCCGGAGAGCTGGTGCGGATAGCGCTCGCTCTTGTCGGCGAGGCCGACCAGCTCCAGCAACTCGGCGGCGCGGGCGCGCCGCTCGGAGGTTCGGACGCCGCGCATGCGCAGCCCGAAGGCGACGTTGTCGACGGCGCTCAGGTGCGGGAAGAGGCTGTACGACTGGAAGACCATGCCGGCGTCGCGGCGGTGGGCCGGCACGTGGGTGACGTCCTCGCCGTCCACCAGCACGGCGCCGGAGTCGGGGTGTTCGAAGCCGGCGAGCATGCGCAGTGCGGTGGTCTTGCCGCAGCCGGAGGGGCCGAGCAGGGCCAGGAACTCCCCCGGGCGGACGGTCAGGTCGAGCCCGTCGAGGGCGACGGTGGCCCCGAACTCACGCCGCAGCGAACGGAATTCGACGGTGGCGGCCTGTGTGCGGGTCTCGGGCAGGGTGGCGGTCATGTAGGTCATCCCCGGGAAGGAGCGGTTCGGGTGCGTCCGCGGCCGGCACCGGCGAGCGCGAGGAGCAGGGCCCAGGTGACGAGCAGGCTGAGCACGGACACGGCGACGGACATCTGGGCCTGCTCGCCGCCGACGTTGTAGATCCACACGGCGAAGGGCGCGTATCCCAGCAGATGGGAGACCGTGAACTCGCCGAGGACCAGGGCCAGCGTGAGGAAGGACGCGTTCAGCAGGGCGCCGCGCAGATTGGGCAGCACGGCCCGGACGAGGGCCTTGGGCCAGGAGGCGCCGCAGCTGCGGGCCGCCTCGACCAGGGTCCGTACGTCGATGGCACGCAGACCGGTGTCCAGGGCGCGGTAGACGAACGGCAGGGCCATCACGACGTAGGCGAGGACGAGCACGACGGGGAAGCTGTCGTTCTGGATCACCACGAACGTCTCGAACAGCGGCGTCCGGGCCAGATGCTCGGGGCCCCACTTCAGGACGGTCGCGATCCCGGCGACGAACGCGATGGGCGGCACCACCAGCGGCAGCGAGCACACCACGTCCACCACCGGGCGCAGCCGGGGCGCGCCGAGCCGGAGCGCGACCACGGCGGGCACCATCAGCAGCAGCACGACCGCGATGGTGGCGACGGCCAGTTCCAGCGAGAGCAGCAGGCTGGTCAGGAAGCCGTCGGCGGAGAGGATCTTGGTGTAGGCGTCGACGGTGAGGCCCTGGCCGGGCACGTCGACCGTGAAGATCACGGAGGCGGCGAGCGGCACCAGGAAGTACAGGGCGGCGAGGCCGAGGACGATCCACCGCCAGAGGGTCAGGCGTCGAGCCATCGGGCACTCCGTCGCTGAAGGGGCAGGTACACGGACATCACCAGGCCCGCCACCAGGACCATGTCGAGGCTGAGGGCGAGGGCGACGTTCTCCTGGCCGACCAGCACGTTGCCGGACAGGGCGTCGGCGATCTGCAGGGTGACCAGGGGGACCGCGCTGCCGACCATGGCGGCGGCGGTGGCGTAGGCGGCGAAGGCGCTGCCGAACAGCAGCACCAGGCCGCCGAGCAGCGAGGGTGCCAGCACGGGCAGGGCCACGTGCCGCCAGTACTGCACGCCGGTGGCGCCGTTGTTCAGCGCGGCCTCGCGCCACTGGGAGCGCAGTCCGTCCAGCGCGGGGGTGATGGTGAGGACCATGAGGGGGATGAGGAAGTACAGGTAGACGAGGACCAGGCCCCAGAAGCTGTACAGGTCCCAGCCGCTGTCCTTCAGGCCGAGGTGCACGGTCAGCACACCCGCGTTGCCGAGGGTGGCGACGAAGGCGAAGGCGAGCGGGACCCCGCCGAAGTTGGCGAGCACGCCGGAGGCGGTCAGCACGGCCTCGCGCAGCCAGCTGGAGCGGGAGGAGACCACGGCCTGGGCGAGCGGCAGCCCGAGCAGGGCGCCGAGCGCGGCGGAGAGCGCGGACAGCTTGACGCTGCCGAGCAGGGCGGTGAGGTACGGGCCCTGCAGCGAGGCCGTCATGTTGGCGCCGGTGTAGGTGGTGGCGCCCGTGGTGGCGTCGTCGACCGAGAAGGCGCCGTTCACGATGGCGACGGCGGGCAGGCCGAAGGCGATGGCGACGAAGACCAGCAGCGGTACGACCGCGAGCCAGCCGGGGGCGCGGCGCCGCCGCTTCGCCGAAGCGACGGGCGCCACGTCCGCGCGCGGGAGAGCGGCGGTCATCCGGAGACGGCCTTCCCCCAGCCCTGCGCGATGACCGTCTTGGCCTTGCTCTGCTGGGTCTCGGTCGGGAAGGACGGCGTACCGGTGACCTTCGGGAGCTTGGCGGCGGCCGTCTTGTCCAGCGTGCCGGCCTTCTCCATGGCGGTCATCAGGGCCGGGCGGGCGTAGCCCCCCAGCCAGAGGTTCTGGCCCTCGGTGCTGTACAGGTACTCCTGCCACAGGCGGGCGGCCGCCGGGTGCGGGGCGTCCTTGTTGATGGCCTGGGAGTAGTACTGGGCGTACTGGCCGTCGCTCGGGATGACGACCTTCCAGTCCAGGCCCTTGGACTTGAACTCGTCGGCGTAGCCGGCGTTCAGGTAGTCCCAGTCGATGGAGATGGGCGTCTCGCCCTTCTCGACGGTGGCCGGGGTGGACTCGACGGGCGTGTAGTTGCCGCTCTTCTTGAGCTTGGCGAAGAAGTCCAGGCCGGGCTGGATGTCGTCGAAGGAGCCGCCGTTCGCGAGCGCCGCCGCGTAGACGCCGCCGAAGGCCGAGCCGGACTTGGTGGGGTTGCCGTTGAGGGCGACCTGGCCCTTGTACTCGGGCTTGAGCAGGTCCTTGAAGCTGGTCGGGCACTCCTTGACGCGCTTGTCGTCGCAGCCGATGGAGACATAGCCGCCGTAGTCGTTGTACCAGCGGGCCTGCGGGTCCTTCTGGGCCTCGGGGATGTCGGCGTAGGAGGCCACCTTGTAGGGGGCGAGCAGGCCCTGCTGGGCGGCGCTCAGCGCGAACGAGGAGCCCAGGTCGAGGACGTCGGGGGCGCGGTCCTGGCCCTTGCGGGTGGTGACGGCGTTGATCTCGTCCTGGCTGGTGCCGTCGGGGCTCTCGTCCTGGATCTTGATGCCGTACTTCTTCTGGAAACCGTCGATGAGGGCGCCGTAGTTCGCCCAGTCGCGGGGCACCGCGATGATGTGCAGCGTGCCCTCCTTCTTGGCCGCCTTGACCAGGGCGTCCATGCCGCCGAAGTCGGCCGCGGAGGTGGCGGAGGCGGCGTTCTTGCCGTCCTTGGTCGTGGTCGACGCGTTGTCGGGGGCGGCGCCGCAGGCGCTGAGCGCGAGCGCGGCGACGGCGGCGAGGGTGCCGCCGAGGACGGCGTTTCTCGGCAGGGACACGGTCACGGTCTCTCCAGGGGACGCATGAGGGTTGCGGAGAACTTGTCTGAACAAGTTGCGTCACAGTACGCCCGCTCGCGGTGTCCTGTCTGTAAACGGGAGCGAAACTTTGGGCCCTGGTTGGCTGCACAATCCAGACCGTTTCAGATCACGCTCAGGTCTCGATTAGGCTGGTCACGCTGTGCACACTGACCCGAGCAGAGGGGAAGCATGACCGCGCGACACGAGGAGATCGCCGACGAGCTGCGGCGGGCGATCGACCGCGAGGAGTACACGGTCGGCAGCCGGCTGCCCTCGGAGGCGGAACTCGCGACGCACTACGGCGTCTCCCGCGGCACGGTCCGCCAGGCCGTCGCGACCCTCACCTCCGAAGGCCTGATCGGCTCCCGTCAGGGCGCCCGGCGCGTCGTGCTCGCCAGCCGCCGCAGCCAGAGCTTCGAGGAACTGCGCAGCTTCGCCCAGTGGGCCCGCGCGATGGGCCGCGCGGCGACGGGCCGGGTGGTGTCCCAGGAGTACCGCCCGGCCACGGCCGAGGACGCCGTACGCCTCCAACTGCCTGTCGGCACACAGGTGTTGCACGTACTCCGGGTGCGCGGCCTGGACGGCGAGCCGGTGCTGCTGGAGCGCACGGTGTACGCCGACTGGATCTCCCCGGCGGTCGAGTCGATCGAGCCGGACTGTCCCTCGGTCACACAGCGGCTGTACGACGACACGGGTCTCGTCTTCGCGTACGGCGAGCATGTGATCGACGCGGTCGCCTGCGGCGCGCGGGACGCCGAGTTGCTGGGGATCCGCCGTACCAGCCCGCTGCTGCGGGTGCGGCGCGTCACCACGACCCGTGAGGGCCGACCCGTCGAGTGGTCCGATGACCGGTACCGCCCCGACGCGGTCAGTTTCAGCGTGCGGAACTCGATAGGCAGCAACGCGTTGGCGCGGAAGACCGCGGAGTAGAGCTCGCGCAGTTCCCCTACCCCGGCGCCCCGGAGGAAAAGCGCCGCAGCAAGGGCGACAGCACCAGCACCGACTTGGTCCGCTCCACGAAGGGCTCCCCGGCGATGCGCTCCAGCACCCGCTCGAAGTGCCGCATGTCGGAGGCGAAGACCTGGGCGATCGCGTCCGCGTCGCCGGTGACGGTCGACGCGGCCACGACCTCCTGATAGCGCTCCAGGCCGCGCTGGATGGTGTCCGGCGACGTGTTCCGCCGGCAGTAGATCTCGATGTAGCCCTCGGTCTCCCAGCCGAGCGCCGCCGGATCCACCCGCACGGTGAATCCGGTGATCGCTCCGGTGGCCCGCAGCCGGTCCACGCGCCGCTTCACCGCGGGCGCGGACAGCCCGACCATCTGCCCGATGTCCGCGTACGAGCGGCGGGCGTCCTCGGCGAGGGCGTGCACGATACGTTCGTCGAGATCGTTCAGCACAGGGGGTGTGTCACTTCTTCGGTTCGGTCACTTCTCTGCCGTCACCGCGAGGTCGTCACCGGTCGCGAGACGGGAACGGCGATAGCCGTACACGAAGTAGAACACGAGCCCGACGGCCATCCAGACACCGAACACGATCCACGTGACGGCCGACAGGCTGCCCATCATCCACACGCAGAAGGCGAAGCCCAGCGCGGGCAGCACCGGCGACAGCGGAACGCGGAAGGAGCGGTGCATGGCCGGGCGGGTCCGGCGCAGCACCACGACGGCCACGTTGACCAGCGCGAAGGCGAACAGCGTGCCGATGCTGGTGGCGTCCGCGAGCTGGCCCAGCGGGATCGCGGCGGCGAGGACACCGCAGAACACCGAGACGATGACCGTGTTGGCGCGCGGGGCGCCGGTCCTCGGGTGGACCTTGGCGAAGATCTTGGGCACCAGCCCGTCCCGGGACATGGCGAACAGGATGCGGGTCTGGCCGTAGAGCACGGTCAGCACGACGCTCGCGATGGCGATGACCGCGCAGAACGCCAGCAGGGTGCCCCAGAAGCTCTGCCCGGTGACGTCCGTCATGATCTGCGCGAGCGCGGCCTCGGAGTCCTTGAACTTCCGCCACGGCCAGGCACCCACGGCGACGGCGGCGACGAGGACGTACAGCGCGGTCACGATGACCAGGGAGAGCATGATCGCGCGGGGCAGGTCGCGCTGGGCGTTCTTGGCCTCCTCACCGGCGGTGGAGGCGGCGTCGAAGCCGATGTAGGAGAAGAACAGCGTGGCGCCGGCCGCGCTGACGCCGGCCATGCCGAGCGGCATGAAGTGGGAGTAGTTGCCGGACTTGAAGCCCATGAAGCCGATGGCGCAGAAGAGGATCAGCGCGGCGATCTTCACGGACACCATGATGGTGTTGGCCCGCGCGGACTCCTTGGCGCCGCCGAGCAGGAACACCATGCCGAGCAGGACGACGATCAGGGCGGGCAGGTTGAAGATGCCCCCCTGGCCGGGCGGGGCCGACAGGACCGTCGGGATGGTCACGCCGATGGTGCCGTCCAGCAGCTCGTTCAGGTACTCGCCCCAGCCGACGGCCACGGCGGCGACCGAGACGCCGTACTCCAGGAGCAGACACCAGCCGCAGACCCAGGCGATCAGTTCGCCCATCGTTGCGTATGCGTACGAGTACGAGGAGCCGGAGACCGGGATGGTGCCCGCCAGCTCGGCGTAGGACAGGGCGGAGAACAGCGCGGTGAGTCCGGCGATCACGAAGGAGAGGGTGACGGCCGGGCCCGCCTTGGGGACGGCCTCGCCGAGGACGACGAAGATGCCGGTGCCGAGGGTGGCACCGATGCTGATCATGGTCAGCTGCCACAGGCCGAGGGACCGCCGAAGCGAGCCTCCCTCGCCCTGGCCGCCCTCCGCGACCAGGCGTTCCACGGGCTTGCGCCGCATGAGGCGCGCGGCGACTCCCCGGGCTGCGGGGGCGGTCGCTGTGCGGTCGTGCGGGGGTGCGCCTTGGTCGAGCACGCGCTGGCTCCTTCATCCTGCCGGTCATTGCGTTCGGGGACCGGGGCAGCCCTGCGCGGGCCGGGGCCCACCGAGCGAGGTCCCCGCCACGCCACGTACAGCGCAGCACCTTACGGGGGTGGCCTTCACGGGCGTAATGCAGCAACCTTGCGCGTCCCCGCATGATCATTGCGTTGATCGGACCGGAATGACAAATCGTTGTGCGCCGACTGTCGACCGTTGCACGGCAACGGCCCCCGTCCTCCCGGCGAGCGGGAACAACGGGGGCCGTGCGGAAGGGAGTTGGATCAGGTCCAGCTGGCGTGCAGCGGCTTGCCCTCGGCGTAGCCGGCCGCGCTCTGGATGCCCACGATCGCCTTCTCGGCGAACTCCTCCAGGGAGCCGGCACCGGCGTAGGTGCACGAGGAGCGGACGCCCGCGATGATCGAGTCGATCAGGTCCTCCACGCCCGGGCGGGCCGGGTCGAGGAACATGCGCGAGGTGGAGATGCCCTCCTCGAACAGCGCCTTGCGGGCGCGGTCGTACGCCGACTCCTCCGAGGTGCGGTTGCGCACCGCGCGGGCGGACGCCATGCCGAAGGACTCCTTGTAGGCGCGGCCGTCCGCGTCGTGCTGCAGGTCGCCCGGGGACTCGTAGGTGCCCGCGAACCAGGAGCCGACCATCACGTTGGACGCGCCGGCCGCGAGGGCCATGGCCACGTCACGCGGGTGCCGGACACCGCCGTCGGCCCACACGTGCTTGCCGTACTTCCTCGCCTCGGCGGCGCACTCCAGCACCGCGGAGAACTGCGGCCGGCCCACACCGGTCATCATGCGGGTGGTGCACATGGCACCGGGGCCCACACCGACCTTGACGATATCCGCGCCGGCGTCGATCAGGTCCTTCACGCCCTCGGCGGAGACGATGTTGCCCGCGGCGATCGGCACCTGCGGGTCGAGCGCGCGCACCAGCCTGATGGCGGTGATCATCGACTCCTGGTGGCCGTGCGCGGTGTCGATGACGAGCGTGTCCACGCCCGCGTCGAGCAGCTGCTTGGCCTTGCCCGCCACATCGCCGTTGATGCCGACGGCGGCGGCGATCCGCAGCTTGCCGTTCTTGTCGACGGCCGGGGTGTACAGCGTGGCGCGCAGGGCGCCCTTGCGGGTCAGGATGCCGGCCAGCTTGCCGTCCTTGTCGACGGCCGGGGCGTAGCGGCGGTTGTGGTGGTCCAGGGTGTTGAAGGCCTCGCGCGGGTCGATGTCCGCGTCCAGCAGGAGCAGGTCCTTGGACATGACCACTTCGAGCTGGGTGAAGCGGTCGACGCCGGTGAGGTCCGCGTCGGTGACGACGCCGACGGGCCGCTGCTCCTCGTCCACGACCACACCTGCGTTGTGGGCGCGCTTGGGCAGCAGGGCGAGGGCGTCGGCGACGGTCTGGTGCGGGGCCAGCACGATCGGCGTGTCGAGCACCAGGTGGCGGCTCTTCACCCAGGAGACGACATCGGTGACGACATCGATCGGGATGTCCTGCGGGATGACCACCAGACCGCCGCGCCGGGCCACCGTCTCGGCCATGCGGCGGCCGGCGATGGCGGTCATGTTGGCCACGACGAGCGGGATGGTGGTGCCCGTGCCGTCCGGCGAGGCGAGGTCCACGCCCTGACGCGAGCCCACCGCGGAGCGGCTCGGCACCATGAACACGTCGTCGTACGTCAGGTCGTACGCGGGCTGGATGTCATTGAGGAAACGCACGTGCTGCACATCCCAGTCGATCAGAGGTGACCCCCCGACAGGTGTGCCAGGGGGAAAAGAGCACGTACTTCATTGTCCCATGCCGGGGCCACGGTCATACCCGGGCGGAACCTCCAGGGTCCCCGGGACCCGTTCGGAGGATCCGCCGAATGCCGCACGGTGGCGCCGGCGCGGCCGAACCTGACACGCCATCAGGCACCGGAGCGGGTCATTCCAGCGCGAGGGCGACCGTGAGCGGCCCGGTGCGGTCGGCGGCCTCGGTGAGCACCTCCCGCGCCACCCGCCACTCCTCCGGGCGGTCGTCCGCGTACGGCCGCCAGCCGGTGACGACGAGGAGGAGCCCCCGGTTCGCCGCCTCCTCGGGCCAGACGGACGGATCGGAGAGGCTGTCGAGGAGCGCGTCCCAGTTCCGGCCGAACCAGTCGGGCAGGGCCAGCGTCCGCGCCACGGCGTCCATCAGCCCGGCCTTGTCCGTGACGCCGCCGAGATCCAGCCGGACCGTCAGTCGGCCCGCGAGGTCGTTGCTCATCTCAGCACCGCCCGGAACGATGTGTAGTGATCATCGGTGTAGTAGATCTCCCCGCCCTGACCGGTGACGATGCGCCGGGCCCCGCGATCGCGGGAGCCGGGCGTCCGGACCGTGTACTCGTGGTAGTAGCCGCGCCCGTGCTTCGGCAGCCGGCCCTCGAAGTCTCCGAAGACGACCCCGTCCCTGGCGTACGGGAAGGGGCCGCCCCGGTCGATGAGGGCGAGCGTCCGCCGGGCCTCGGCGGGCAGCTCGGCCGCCCGGACGGTGGCCATGCCGTGGGCCCATGACGGCGCGGACACGGCCGACGGGCCCCGGCTGGACCCCACGCTCGCACGGGTGCCGGAGGCACTCGACGAGCAACCCGTCAGCAGGACGGCGAGGACGACGGCCAGCAGCCCCGCGAGCGCACGGGGCACCGAGAGACGAGGACGGCGGGGGACGAACCGCGACAGCATGCCGATGATGCTGCCACGGCCGTCCCGCACCGAGGACGCCCCGCCCCGCGTGGCGCGTCCGCGCACCGGGCGCCTCAGTGCCCGTCGGGGTCCGTGCGGCCGAGCGTCGGCTTCGGCGTCGGCCCGGCCGTCATCAGGTAGTCCGCGGCGGAGGTGTCCGTGACCAGGCTGGTGACCAGCCCGGAGCGCAGCACCGCGTCGATCGCGGCCGCCTTGCGCTGACCGCCGGCGATCGCCACGACCTCCGGGATACGGCGCAGCTGGTCGGCCTTGACGGTGATGCACCGCTCCCCCAGGTCCCGCCCGATCCGGCGCCCCTCGGCGTCGAAGAGGTGCGCGGCCATCTCGGCGGCGACGCCGAGCGAGGCGTAGTGCGCCCGCTCCTCGTCGCTGAGCATGTCGTGCACGGTCGAGATGCCCGGCTCCCAGGAGCCGATGGAGACGCAGGCGACCGTGACCTTGTCGAAGTACTCGAAGGCCCGGGCGATCCCGGTCTGGTTGCGCAGCGCCGCCGCGGTCGCCGCGTCCGGCAGCAGCATCGGCGCGTAGATGGGGTGGGCGTCGCCGCCCGACACCTGGGCGGCGCGGCGCACGGCCTCGACCGAGCCGCGCTCCGAGGTCCCGGCGTCGTACACGCCCGTCAGCTGCACCACCGTGCACGGCGGCAGCCGGTCGAGCGCCGCCGCCATGTGGATCGTGGACCGGCCCCAGGCCAGCCCGAGCACGTCCCCCTCGTTGACGAGCTCGCCGAGCAGGTCGGCTGCCACTTCCCCCAGGTTCTCGGGGTCGGGGGTCTCCTCGGCCTCGGCCGGGGACTCGACCACGACGGCGTGCCGCAGGCCGTAGCGGGCGCGGAGCGCGTCGGAGCGCTCGGCGTCCAGCTCGGCGGGGACACGGATCTCGATGCGCACGAGATCCCGTTCGAGAGCCGTTTCCAGGACCCGGGCCACCTTGAAGCGGCTGACGCCGAACTCCTCCGCGATCTGGATCTTGGACTTGCCCTCGAGGTAGAAGCGGCGGGCCATGGCCGCCGCCTGCACCAGCTCAGCGGGTCCCATCCGCATGGCTGACCGGCCCGCCGACATACCCGACACGGCGATCTCCTCACTGCTGTTCACACTCTGGACTCGCCGTTCATCCTTGCAGATTCGGCGCTGCGGATCCGCCCTGATAGGGGCCGTTCACTTAACCGTTCACGTACCTGTGGCTCAGTGGTCGCATGCCCAGGATGCCTTGGCGGTAGCCGTCTCGGCCTGGGCGCGCAGGGCACGGACCGCCTCTGCCGGGTCCTTCGCCCCGTACACGGCCGAGCCGGCCACGAACACGTCCGCTCCCGCGTCGGCGCAACTCTCGATCGTCGAGGCCGAGACGCCGCCGTCCACCTGGAGCCACAGCTGCAGGCCGTGCTTGCTGATCAGCTCACGGGTGCGGCGGATCTTCGGCAGCATGATGTCGAGGAACGCCTGGCCGCCGAAGCCGGGCTCGACCGTCATGATCAGCAGCATGTCGAGTTCCGGGAGCAGGTCCTCGTACGGCTCGATCGGCGTCGCGGGCTTGAGCGCCATGGAGGCGCGGGCCCCCTTGGCACGGATCTCCCGGGCGAGTCGCACCGGAGCGGCGGCCGCCTCCACGTGGAACGTGACGGAGGAGGCGCCCGCCTCCACGTACTGGGGCGCCCAGCGGTCGGGGTCCTCGATCATCAGGTGGCAGTCCAGCGGGGTGTCCGTCGCTCGCGCCAGGGACTCCACGACCGGCACGCCGAGCGTGAGGTTCGGGACGAAGTGGTTGTCCATGACGTCGACATGGAGCCAGTCGGCGCCTTGGACCGCCTTGGCCTCCTCCGCGAGGCGGGCGAAGTCGGCGGACAGGATGCTGGGGTTGATCTGGGCCATGCCCCAAGCCTGCCATGCCGCTGCGCTGGGCTGTAACGGCGGTCTGGTGCGGTTGTGGTTCGTCTGCCGGCCGGTGGTGGGCTGGTCGCGCAGTTCCCCGCGCCCCTTGCGGGGCGCTACACCCCGCGGTGTTTCAGCCCGTTCTGCGGATCAGGGCCAGGTACATCGCGTCCGTGCCGTGCAGGTGGGGCCAGAGTTGTACGTCCGGGCCCTCGCCCAACGCCGGAACCCCCGGCAGCATCGGGCGGGCGTCGATCAGCTCGGTGTCCGGGCGCTGCTTGAGTACGTCGGCCACGACGGCGCGGGTCTCCGCCAGGTGCGGGGAGCAGGTCGCATAGCCGACGACTCCGCCGACCCGCACCGAGTCCAGCGCCGTGCGCAGCAGGGCGCGCTGGAGGGGGGCGAAGTTGTCCAGGTCCTCCGGACGCCGCCGCCAGCGGGCCTCGGGGCGGCGGCGCAGGGCGCCGAGGCCGGTGCACGGCACGTCCATGAGGACGCGGTCGAAGGTGCCGGGGCGCCACGGCGGCCGGGTGCCGTCGGCGGCGATCACCTGGTACGGCCCCGGGTTGCCGGCCAGCGCCCTGGCCACGAGCCCCGCCCGGTGCGGCTGCTTCTCGGAGGCGAGCAGCGTGGCCCCGCGCTCGGCGGCGAGGGCGGCCAGCAGGGCGGCCTTCCCGCCGGGCCCGGCGCACCCGTCGAGCCACTTCGTGTCGGTCCCCTCCAGGGGCGCGGTGGCGAGTGCGAGGGCGACCAGCTGGCTGCCCTCGTCCTGCACTCCGGCCCGCCCCTCCCGCACGGCCGGTACCGCGCCCGGTTCACCGCCCTCGGCGAGCCGCACGGCGTACGGCGACCAGCGCCCCGGCACGGCGGCCTCCTCGCGCAGCAGCTCCTCGGCAGTGGCCCGCCCCGGCCGCGCGACCAGGGTCACCTCGGGCCGTTCGTTGTCGGCCTCCAGAAGGTCCTCGATACCGGCGCGCCCGCCGCCGAGGGAGTCCCAGAGCGCGGAGACGACCCAGCGGGGATGAGAGTGCACGACGGCCAGGTGGTCCTCCGGGTCCTCGTCGTACGGCGGCGCGACCTTCCCCAGCCACCCGTCGAGGTCGTCTTGGGCCACCTTGCGCAGCACGGCGTTGACGAACTTGGCCCGCCCGTCACCGAGCACCACCCGCGCCAGCTCCACGGCGGAGGACACGGCGGCGTGAGTAGGGATCCTGGTACCGAGCAATTGGTGCGCACCGAGGCTGAGCACGTCGAGCACCGGCGGGTCGACCTCGCCGAGCGGCCGGTCGACACAGGCGGCGATCACCGCGTCGTACGTGCCCTGCCGACGCAGCGTGCCGTACACCAGCTCGGTGGCGAGGGCGGCGTCCCGCGCGTCGAAGTCGCCCTTCTCGCGGGCCTTCCTCAGCAGCGGAGGCAGCACGAGGTTGGCGTACGCGTCCCGCTCGTCGACCGCGCGCAGTGCCTCGAAGGCCAGGATGCGGACGGGGTCCTTCTGCGGACGGCGGTAGGGCTTGGCGGGCCTGCGCGGCCGCCGGGACTGCTCGCTCACGAAAAAGGTGCTCCGGATGTGAAGAAGGGGTGCGGTCTCCAGCCTACGTCGGCGCACCGCCACCCCCGCCGCCCGGGGCCTCAGCAGCCTCAGCCGCCGAGCGTCTCGTTCTCGGCGATGCGCACGCCCCGCGCCCAGTCGGCCGCCCGCATCGGCTTCTTGCCCTGCGCCTGCACCCAGAGCAGCTCGACGGCGTACGAACCGGTGCCCACGTGCACGCTGTTCTTGCCGACGGCCATCCGCCCCGGCGCGAGGTCGGTGCGCTCGGGCACGGGGGTGACCTGGATGAGCTTGAGCCGCTCGCCGCGGAAGATGGTCCAGGCGCCGGGCGCCGGGGTGCAGCCGCGCACCACCCGGTCGACTCGTAGCGCGGGCGCCGTCCAGTCGACCTGGGCGTCCTCGACGGTGATTTTCGGCGCGAGGGTGATGCCGTCGGCCGGCTGCGGTACGGCCTTCAGGGTGCCGTCCTCGATGCCGTCCATGGTCGCGGCGAGCAGCCCCGCCCCCGCGAAGGCGAGCCGGGTGAGCAGGTCGCCGCTGGTGTCGGTGGGCCGGATCTGCTCGGTCACCGTGCCGTAGACGGGACCGGAGTCGAGCCCCTCCTCGATGAGGAACGTCGACGCCCCGGTGATCTCGTCGCCGGCCATGATGGCGTGCTGCACGGGAGCGGCGCCCCGCCAGGCCGGCAGCAGCGAGAAGTGCAGGTTGACCCAGCCGTGGGCGGGGATGTCGAGGGCCACGCGGGGCAACAGGGCGCCATAGGCGACGACGGGACAGCAGTCCGGCGCGATCTCCTTCAGCCGCTCGAGGAACTCCGGCTCCCGCGGCCTGACCGGCTTCAGCACCTCGATCCCGGCCTCCTCCGCCCGCTCGGCCACGGGCGACGCGACCAGCCTGCGCCCACGCCCGGCCGGCGCATCGGGCCGCGTGACGACGGCGACCACGTCGTGCCGCCCGGAGGCGATCAGAGCGTCCAGGGCGGGAACGGCGACCTCGGGGGTACCGGCGAAGACGAGCTTCATGGGCGGGATCGGGCCTCTCGGGCGGGGGTCGGACGGGCAGCGCACCAGTCTATGACCAAGCAAGCAGCCACAGGCCATCCCCACGGACGGACGCAGGTGCGGACGCCGACGGCGCGCACCCGGGACGACCGGCGTACGCATATGCCCGTACGCCCCCACCCCGTGACCAGCGGAGCGCACACGCGTTGGTCAAGAAAGAGTTGACCACAAAGGGCCGCTTTCGCGGCCCAATTCCTTTCAACGCCGGTTCGAGAGGCTTGTTCATGGCCGACCACGCAACCCACGACGCCCAGGCCCGGGCCAGCCTGCACTTGCTGGTGCGGGACATCGAGCGAGTCCGCCGGCAGGTGGACGCCCTGCGCACGCTCACCGCCCAGCTGGGCAACGTCTACCGCCCGCGCCGCTCCGGCCCGTCCACGGGCTTCGTCGTCTACGGACGCGCCCCCGCCCCGACGGTGCGCCTCGCCCAGGAACTCCGGGACAGTGTCGAAACCCTGGTCACGGCCGCCGTGGACTTCGACCGCTCACTCGGCTTCTCGTGGGACGCGGTGGGCTCGGCGCTCGGCGTCACCAAACAGGCGGTGCACCGCCGTTACGGCGCCCGCCGCGCCGCGGCCCAGGCGGCCGCCGAGGCCGAGCGGACCACGGAGCCGTCCGGCACCCGCACGCTCAATGTGAACACCGGCCTGCCCGCGGTCCCGACGGTCCCCGCGGCCCGCTCGATGCCCACGCAGCCCACCGCCGGCAGCCCGGCCCTGCGCGAGCGCGACGAGGCCCGCCCGACGGCCTTCCCCAGCCCCCGCAACGGCTGAACGACGGCTGACATCCGCCCTGCCCTCCCGCACACCGGGAGGGCAGACACGCGCCCGGACGGAGTACGGCGCACCACACCACCACCGGTCAGCCACCGACGACGAGCAACGAGCAACCCCGTCACCCGATGTCCGGCGGATCGATCCGCACCCGCACCGCCTCCCCGCTCCCCCGTGCCATCCGAGCGGCCTGGGCCGTCTTCAGCGCGGCAGCCAGCGCGGCCCCGCTGCCCGGCGGCACCCGGACCAGCGCCCGGTCCCAGTGCTCACCCGGCGGCGGCGCTCCGGGCCTGCGGGGCCGGCCGGGCGACACGGGCGGCATCGGCACCGGCCCCAGCACCTCCGCGTCCGGCGGCAGTTCGACCGAGGCCAGGAAATCGCTGACGGCCGCGGGCGTCCCGGACACGGCCGCCATCCGCGACACCGGCGGGAAGCCCAGCTCGGCCCGCTCGGCCCGTTCCCGCACCGCGTGCCCTACGGGGTCCCAGCGCACCAGCGCCTGCACCGGCCGCAGGGTCGGCTCGGCCACCACGACCACCGTGCCCCCCTCGCTCTGCGGCCGTACCAGCGCGCCCGCCGCGATCCACCGGCGCAGCGCGTCCTCGCCGGCCCGCAGGTCGGGTCGTACGAGCATGGCCCAGCCGTCCAGCAGGAGGGCCGCCGCGTAGCCTCCCTCGGCGACCGGTTCGGCCCCCGGGGTGCTCACGACCAGCGCGGGCGTGCCCGGCACCGTGTCCAGCACGTGTTCCCGGCCCGAGGTGCGCACCGGGACGGCGGGAAAGGCGCGCCCCAGTTCCTCGGCCGTCCGCCGCGCCCCCACGACCTGGGCGCGCAGCCGGAAGCCGCCGCACTCCGGGCAGTGCCAGGCACCCTCCTCGCGTCCGCACCAGTCGCACCGCAGAACCCCGGCGTCCTGCCCCTGGAGCGGCCCGGAGCAGTGCCGGCACCGGGCGGGTGCCCGGCACCGGTCGCAGGCCATGCGGGGCGCGTAGCCGCGCCTCGGCACCTGTACGAGCACCGGTCCGTGCCGCAGCCCGTCACGGGCCGCCTGCCAGGCGAGGGTCGGCAGGCGGGCGGCACGGGCGGCCTCGTCGCGCGCGAGGTCGTCGTCCCCGACCGTCCGGACCAGGGGGGCCGCTCGCCGCACCTGCTCCCGCCCGGCGACCAGCGGCCGGGCCCAGCCGCTCTCCACGAGCTGGGCGGCCTCCACGGTACAGCTCCAACTCCCCAGCAGGAAGGCGCACTTGTCCAGAGCGGCCCGCAGCAACAGCACGTCCCTGGCATGCGGCTGCGGGGCGTGCTGCTCGCTGTGGCTGTCGTCCCCGTCGTCCCAGACGGCCACGAGGCCCAGGTCCTGCACGGGTGCGAACATGGCGGCCCGGGTCCCCACCACGGCCCGTACGGACCCCCGGCGCACCGCGAGCCACTGCGCGTACCGCTTCTCGGGTCCCGCGTCGGCGGTGAGCAGCGCGTGCCGGCCCGTGCCGAGCAGCGCGGTGAGCGCGGCGTCGACCCGTGCGGCGGCACGCCCGTCCGGTACGACGACGAGGGCGCCGCGGCCCGAGGCGAGCGTGGCGGCGACGGCGCGGGCCAGTTCCTCGCTCCACAGCGGGCCCGGCAGTGCGTTCCAGACGGCCCTGGGCGACCCGCCGGAGGCCAGGGCCTGGAGGAATGCCTCCCCGTGCTCGTACCGCCCCCAGGAGGCCGCCTCCGGTGCCTTCGGCGGGGGCAGGGGGGCGGGCGACGGCCGCTGCTCGGCGCGGGCGCTGCGCGGCGGGACGGCCAGCTGGAGCACGTCGGCGAGGCTTCCGGCGTACCGGTCGGCCACGGCTCGCGCGAGGCCGAGCAGTTCCTCGCTCAGCACCGGCTCCGGCGACACGACCTGGGCCAGGGCGGCGAGCGGCCCGGAATAGTCGGACTCGGCCCGCCGCTCGACGAGGAACCCGTCGATGAGGCCGCCGCCCTCCCGACGCCCGTCCCGCACCCGGCCCCGCCCGGCCCCGAACCGCACCCGGACCCGCACCCCGGGCTGGGCCTGCTCGTCCAGCTCGGCGGGCACGGCGTAGTCGAAGAACCGGTCGAGATGCAGCACGCCCTTGTCGACCAGCACCCGGGCGACGGGCAGCCGCGGGGCGAGCTCGGCTCCCCGCCAGGTCCGCGGCTTGGCCCGCGGCACCTTCGCCTTGCGCACGCTCTCCCGGATGAGCGCGAGCTGCTCCGGCGGCGCCCCTTCGGCCCCGCCGTCCCCTGCTGCCGGGGGCGCCCCGTTCTCGCTGCTCACGCTTGCATTCTTACCAAACGGCACTGACAACCGACGTCCGCCCGGGATCCCGGTCGGCAGCGGTACGGATTCAGCTTCACCGCACGCCCCTCAGGGCGCACTCCGCGGCCGGGCCCCGGTCCGCGAGGAGCCCGACGCGCCGAGGCCCGGCCCCCGGCAAGGGGGTCCGGGCCTCGGTGAGAAGGGTGATCGGTGCTTACAGGCCCACGGCGGCGCGCAGGGCGTCCACGCGGTCGGTGCGCTCCCAGGTGAAGTCGGGCAGCTCGCGGCCGAAGTGGCCGTAGGCGGCCGTCTGCGCGTAGATCGGGCGGAGCAGGTCGAGGTCGCGGATGATCGCGGCCGGGCGGAGGTCGAAGACCTGGTCGATCGCCTTCTCGATCTTCTCGGCGTCGACCTTGGCGGTGCCGAAGGTCTCCACGAACAGCCCCACCGGCTCGGCCTTGCCGATCGCGTAGGCGACCTGGACCTCGCAGCGGGAGGCCAGGCCCGCCGCCACGACGTTCTTGGCCACCCAGCGCATCGCGTACGCCGCCGAGCGGTCCACCTTGGACGGGTCCTTGCCGGAGAACGCGCCGCCGCCGTGGCGGGCCATGCCGCCGTAGGTGTCGATGATGATCTTGCGGCCGGTCAGGCCGGCGTCGCCCATCGGACCGCCGATCTCGAAGCGGCCCGTCGGGTTGACCAGCAGGCGGTAGCCCTCGGTCTCCAGCTTGATGCCCTCGTCCAGCAGCGCCTTCAGCTCCGGCTCCACGACGAACTCGCGGATGTCGGGCGCCAGCAGCGACTCCAGGTCGATGTCCGAGGCGTGCTGGCTGGAGACCACCACCGTGTCCAGGCGGACGGCCTTGTCGCCGTCGTACTCGATGGTGACCTGCGTCTTGCCGTCCGGGCGCAGGTAGGGGATGGTGCCGTTCTTGCGCACCTCGGACAGGCGCTTGGACAGCCGGTGCGCCAGGAAGATCGGCAGCGGCATCAGCGTCGGCGTCTCGTCGGACGCGTAGCCGAACATCAGGCCCTGGTCGCCGGCGCCCTGCTTGTCCAGTTCGTC